>NZ_BAAARB010000003.1:0-318437 GCF_039531975.1 Gordonia cholesterolivorans
TCTTCACCAGAAAGGTGCTCCTTGCCCTGCTTGTGATTGTCGTTTCGCAACAACAATTATTGCAGCTCAGAGCACCTTTCTTCATGAAAACGGCAGGTCAGGCGAATTCAGCGATGAAAGCCCGAGGTTAGTGCGTCCTAACCGTGTCCTGCGGCGGCAGGCCACGCGCCGATGCCCGAGGACGTGCAAGTCCCGGTAGATGAGACACCGAGCGACGCGAAAGCCACCCGCGCACAATGTCTTTCACACTGGCATGTGGGGATCAGGGGTTCGAGTCCCCTTAGCTCCACAAGATCGGAGGGCGACTACACTGCCATCCCGGACCGGCGATCCGTCCGGCCTCGCAAGGCGGTGACCCGACTTCTCGACCACGCCGAGGCAGAGGGGCCCGCGTTGCGTGACGTCGAGGGTAGATAGTCGGTCCTGTTCGGTGGTCTCCAGTCGTCGTCTGGCACGGCCACAGCGAGCGAATGACCATCGCCGCCCACGGCGGGTGTCCGACGACCGGCACAAGGCCGCCGCCGAGATATTTTCCAAGGCCGTAGGCGATAGCTAGGCAATCCGGCGGGGTAGGCAACGACCCCACCAACGACGAAACCCACTCTGACCGAGGTCAGAGCGGGTTTCCTACGGTGGAGCTAAGGGGACTCGAACCCCTGACCCCCACACTGCCAGTGTGGTGCGCTACCAGCTGCGCCATAGCCCCGTGTTCACTTGTGCGCACCGGATCGTTCGCCTCTCCGAGTGCGCTAGCTAAGTTACCGCACGCGCATCACCCGGCCAAATCCGCTGGTCGGCGGCACTTGCCGGCCGGCACTACCCAGTGGGCTTCTGGCCCGCGATGATCTTGTCGAGCCATGCGGTGCCGTCCATGATGTTCTCCACCTGCTTGCCGGCCAGCAGGACAGTCGGGGTGGCGACCTGCCCCTCGGTGGAGTTGCTCAGCTGTTGCTTCGACGCGTCCGACATCGCCCGTGCCTCGTCGACCAGTCGTCCGGAGGCGATACAGTCTCGCGTCGCCGCACCGGCGCCGTCGGCGGCGGCGAGGTCGGCGATCTGCTGATTCGTCAGGTCGTCTCCCGACTTCTCGAACAGCTGCGAGTGCAGCTTCCAGAAGACGTCGCGGCCGTCGTTGCGCGCGACGCACAGGACCGCACCGGCCGACCGCGAGGAGTAGTCGCCCGACCCGGAATCCTTGTCGAGGAAGTTCAGCATGTGATAGCGCACGCGAACCTTGCCGTCGACGACCGCCTGCTGGATCGCGGCGCCCGACTGCTGCTCGAACTTCTTGCAGTGCTCGCAGTGGAAGTCCTCGAACACGTCGATGGTCTCCGGAGCCGCCTTCTCTCCGACGATGAACGAGGCGTTCTCGGCGAGGACCTTGTCGTCGACCGGCGGATACGTCTTGTGCGTCATCCAGATGAAGCCACCGATCACCAGCGCGGCGACCACCAGCAGTCCGATCCCGATGAACAGATACGACGACGGGCCGGCGGACTGCGGCTGGTAGTCGGGGTTCTCGCGGGGCTTGTCACCGTTCGTCACGATGTCGACCTTAGCGGGACCCGTCCAGGATCAGCCGAGCACCGAATCGACCAGCGACTGCGCCTCCGACTGCACCTCGGCGAGATGGTCGGCGCCGCGGAACGACTCCGCGTAGATCTTGTACACGTCCTCGGTCCCCGACGGACGCGCCGCGAACCAGGCGTTCTCCGTGGTCACCTTGAGTCCCCCGATCGGCGCACCGTTGCCCGGCGCCTCGGTGAGAATGGCGGCGATGGGCTCGCCGGCCAGTGCATCGGCGTGCACCTGGTCGGCCGACAGCGCCGCCAGCCGCGCCTTCTGCTCTCGATCGGCCGGCGCATCGATGCGCGCATACGCGGATTCACCGTACTCCTCGGCCAGTTCGCGGTACCGCTGTGACGGAGTGCGCCCGGTGACGGCCAGGATCTCGCAGGCGAGCAGATCCATGATGAGTCCGTCCTTGTCCGTCGACCACGGGCGGCCGGCCACCGTCAGGAAAGAGGCTCCGGCACTCTCCTCACCGCCGAATGCGATGGTGCCATCGAGCAGACCGTCGACGAAGTACTTGAATCCGACGGGCACCTCGACGAGCGTGCGGCCCAGCCCCGCGGCCACCCGATCGATCAGGGACGACGAGACGAGGGTCTTGCCCACTGCCGCCGCCTCGCTCCATTCCTCACGGTGAGTGAACAGATAGTCGATCGCCACCGCCAGGTAGTGGTTCGGGTTCATCAGCCCGGCGTCGGCGGTGACGATGCCGTGCCGGTCGGCGTCCGCGTCGTTGCCGGTGGCGATGTCGTACGACTCTCGCGCCGCGATCAGCGAGGCCATCGCATTGGGTGAGCTGCAGTCCATCCGGATCTTGCCGTCGGTGTCGAGCGTCATGAAACCGAACGCCGGGTCGGTCTTCGGGTTCACCACGGTCATCGAGTCGAGACGGTAGTAGTCCTTGATCTCGCCCCAGTAGGCCACCGATGCCCCGCCGAGTGGGTCGGCGCCGATCCGGACGTCGGCGGCGCGGATCGCGTCCATGTCGACCACCTCGCCGAGCGCCGTGACGTACTCGCCCAGGAAGGGGTAGTCGATCACCCGCTCCGACCGCCGCGCTCGCTCGAAGGGCACCCGCCGGACGCCCGACAGCCCGTCCGCCAGCAGTTCGTTCGCCCGGGCCGCGATCGCCGAGGTGATGTCGGTGTCGGCCGGTCCGCCGCTGGGTGGGTTGTACTTGAATCCGCCGTCGGCGGGCGGGTTGTGCGACGGCGTGACGACGATCCCGTCGGCCACCGCCCCGAGTTCCTCCGAGTTGAACCGCAGGATGGCGCGCGACACCGCGGGCGTCGGCGTGAACTCGTCACCGTCGGCGGTGAACACGGTGACCTCGTTGCCGACGAGCACCTCCAGCGCCGACCGCCACGCGGGCATCGACAGCGCGTGCGTGTCGAAGCCGATGAACACCGGCCCCGTGACGCCCGCCTTCCGCCGGTGTTCGACGATGGCCTGCGTCATCGCCAGCACGTGCGCCTCGTTGAACGCGCCGTCCAGACTCGATCCGCGATGCCCGGACGTGCCGAAGACCACTCGCTGGTCGGGGTTCGCGGGGTCGGGGGTGATGTCGTAGTAGGCGCGTTCGACGGCTGCCACGTCGATGAGGTCGTCTGCGGTCGCGGGCGTTCCTGCTCTCGGGTGTGCCATGCCGTCGATTCTGCCACCGGTTTCTCCGGATAGTCTGGGCGAATGCTGCAGTTGGCGAACATGCTGTTGACACCGGTGCGCGCCGCCGTCCGCGATCCGGAACTGGCCGTTCTCGTGCTCCCCGGCGGAACCGATTTCAGCTACCGGCCCTTCTCCCGAGCTCAGGGCTCGGCGCTGCGGATGTACCCGTTCACCGCGTCGATCCAGATGCGTTTCGGCACGCGGGTCCGCGTCCGTCAGGCGCAGTACCGGGTCTACGGCTGGAACGGCGGACAGGCCAGCCCGATGCCCCACGCCCGGGCCGCTCTCGACCGTCTCGCGGCCGACTACCCGGGCGTCCCGATCGCCGTCATCGGCCATTCGATGGGCGGCCGGATCGCCGCGCAGTTGGGCGACGACGAGCGGGTCACCGACATCCTCGCCCTCGCGCCGTGGTGGCAGTTCGCCGACTGGCGGCAGATCCACCCCGGCGCACGGGTTCGCGCCGTGCACGGGGAGGCCGACACCGTCACGCGGGCCCGGCGCACCGCGAAAGGCATCGCCGAGCTCGCGGCCCGCGGACTCGACGCCGAATACCTCGCGGTGCCCGACGGCGGCCATCCGATGCTCGACCACATCGGGCTCTGGCAGGGCAGCGCCCTGCGGTTCGTCGCCGACGCACTGGCCGCCGACCGTCGCTCGGTCGCGGGCACGACGGCGTAACGTCGGAATCACCACCGGCGAAAGGACACCCACGTGACCGTCTCCATCGCCCGCGTCTACGACGCCCCCGACGACCACCGCGTCTTCGTCGACCGACTGTGGCCGCGCGGAGTGCACAAGGACGACCCTCGCATCGGCCGCTGGCTCAAAGAGGTGGCCCCGTCGAACGATCTGCGCAAGTGGTATCACGCGCACCCCGACGAGTACGACGCGTTCTCCGCACGCTATCGAGCGGAATTGGACGAGCCGGGACCGCAGGCCGACGCGCTCGCCGAACTGGTGCGCCTCGGAACCGACGGCGACCTGGAGCTCGCGACGGCCACCAAGGACCCGTCCACCAGTCACGTCCCGACGATCGTCGCGGCGCTCGCCGACCACGGCGTCCGCTGAGCGAGCGCTGGCCCGCCGAGTCTGGCCGGACCGTCAGTTCGTCAGCATCCCACCGTCCACGGGCAGCGTGAGACCCGAGATGTAACTGCTGGCGTCCGACGCGAGGAAGACCAGCGCGGAGTCGAGTTCCCCCGGATTCCCGATCCGGCCGAACAGCGTGCGCGGAACCACGTACTCGTCCAGGACGCCCTCGGCGAACTCGCCGGTCATCTCCGACTCGAAGTAGCCCGGCGCCAGCGCGTTCACCCGGATGCCCTTGCGGGGAGTCCACTGTTGCGCGAGGTCGCGGGTGAGACCGATGACCGCGGACTTGCTGGCCGAGTACGCGGCCTGCGGCATCAGCACCGAGGTGAGTCCCAGCACGCTCGCGAGGTTGACGATCGAACTGCCCGGCCGCATCACCCGGGCACACGCCTGGGCCATCCAGTACGAGCCGTTGACGTTGATCTCCATCACCCGGCGGAAGTCCTCGGGCTTCTCGCGCAGCGCCGGCGCGGACCAGCCGACGCCGGCATTGTTGACGAGCACATCGACGCGCCCGAACTCGGCCATCGCCGCGTCGACCGCGGCGGTGCACTGCTCGGGGTCGGAGACGTCGGTGGTGACGGCGAGCGCACGCCGTCCCATACCCTCGATCGCGGCCTCGGTGTCGGCGAGGCGGTCCGCGCGCCGCGCGGCCAGGACCACGTCGGCGCCGACGTCGGCGAGCGCCTTCGCGAAGCCGACGCCGAGTCCGCTGGACGCGCCGGTCACGAGGGCGACCCTGCCGTCGAGACGGAAGGTGTCGAGGATTGTCGACATGGCTGTGATCTCCTTGCTCTCAGGTGATTTCGTTCGGGTCGTCGGATAGCAGTCCGACGCCGAGAATGGCGGCACAGGCCTGCGACGCCTTCGCCGCGTCCGGCTCGCGACCGGTGATGAGATTGGTGTAGACGAACGTCTCGGTGATGCGGACGAGGATGAGTGCCAGATCGTCGATCGGCAGCGGCGAGGACATCTCCCCCGCATCGATCTCCGCCTGCACCAGTTCGCGGATCTTGCCGACGATGCGCGGCTGGACGCCACCGGCGTGCGTGGTCATCAGTCGGAGCGCCCGCTCGGGCTCCCGTCGCAGAAACGTTCCGAAATGCACCGAGCCGTTGACGATGGCGGCGAACTCCCCCATCGTTCTCGCGATCTTCTCCGCTCCGCGACCAGGTGCGCGCCGTGCGGCGGCGGCGATCGTCGGCTCGGTGATCGACCAGATGACCTCGGCCAACAAGCCGTCGCGCCCACCCCATCGACGGTAGAGTGTGGTCCGGTTCACACCCACTGTCTGAGCCAGTTCCCCGACCTCGATCCCGCCGTCCGCGATGAAGACCTCACGCGCCGCGTCGAGGACGACCTCCGGATCGATCACCGTCAATCTCCCGCCTCTGCATCATTCGAACGAAATGATGCATAATTTGACTGTAGTTCGGGGAACAATCGATCACGAGAGTGAACCGATTCACATCATCGACATTCCGGTGGCACTGCGCGTGCGAACAGCGTGAAGGAGACAGCACATGGTCCAGACGACGATGCAGCACGGAGATCTGTTGATCTCGGGGTTGGTCGAGTACAGCCGTCGAGTGTTCCCCGAGGCGAAGGTGATCACCTGGACCGGAGAGGGCACCCGTGAGGCCTCGTTCGCCGACATCGGCGACCAGGGCGCACAGATCGCCAACGCGCTGACCAAGCTGGGCGTCGCCAGGGGCGATCGGGTCGCGACCTTCATGTGGAACAACACCGAGCATCAGGCGCTGTACGCGGGCGTGCCGTCGATGGGCGCCGTTCTGCACACCCTGAACCTGCGACTCTCGCCCGAGCAGGCCGTATTCATCATCAATCACGCCGACGACAAGGTGATCTTCGTCGACGCGTCCGTCGCGCCGATGCTGTCGCAGTATCTGACCGGCACACCCAATGTGAAGCACGTCGTCGTGGCGAACGGCCCCGTCGAGTCGCTGACCGCACCCGAAGGCGTCACCGTGCACGCCTACGACGATTTGATCGCCGGCGAGCCGACGACCTACGACTGGCCGAAGCTCGACGAGACCGACGCCGCCGTCATGTGTTACACCTCGGGTACCACCGGCGACCCGAAGGGAGTCGTCTACTCGCACCGCAGCATCTACCTGCATTCGCTCCTCGGGACGTCGACGAGCGGCATGGGTCTGTCGAATCACGACACGATGCTCGCGATCGTCCCGATGTTCCACGTCATGTCGTGGGGGCTGCCGTACGCGGCGATGATGGCCGGCGCGACCCTGGTGATGCCCGACCGCTTCCTGCAGCCGGAGCCGCTGCTGGCGATGATGGTCGAGACCCGCCCGACGCTCGCCGCCGCGGTGCCGACCATCTGGCAGGGTGTGTCGGCACTGCTCGATGCGAAGCCGCAGGACATCACCCACCTGCGCGAGGTGGTCGTCGGCGGTGCGGCGGTCCCGCCGTCGATGATCACCAAGTTCGACGGTTACGGCGTCAAGATCGTGCACGCCTGGGGCATGACCGAGACCTCCCCGCTGGGGACCATCTCCCGGCCCCCGGCCGGCGTCGAGGACGAGGACGCCGCATTCGCCTATCGGGTCACCCAGGGCCGCTTCCCCGCTCCGGTCGCCGCACGGATCGTCGGCGACGACGGCCAGGAGCAGCCGTGGGACGGCGAGGCTCGCGGTGAACTGGAGGTGTCCGGCCCGTGGATCACCGGCTCGTACTACCAGCCCGACGGCAACGTCGCCGATCCGTCGAAGTTCGACGACGGCTGGCTGCGCACCGGCGACGTCGCGACCATCACACCCGACGGGTACATGACGATCGTCGACCGCGCCAAAGACATCATCAAGACCGGAGGCGAGTGGATCTCGTCGGTGGAACTGGAGAACGTGATCGCGTCGAATCCGGCGGTGGTGGAAGCGACCGTCATCGGCGTCCCGGACGCCAAGTGGGACGAGCGGCCGTTCGTGCTCGCGGTGGTCCGCGATGAAGCGGACGCCGACGTGGAGGCGCACCGCAAGTTCCTCGAGGACCGCATCCCGCGCTGGCAGATCCCCGAGCGGTGGTCGTTCGTCACCGAGGTTCCCAAGACCTCGGTCGGCAAGTTCGACAAGAAGCGCGTCCGTCAGCACTACGCCGACGGCGACTACACGGTGCTCGGCGAGCCCGACGCGTAGACGCCGCCCGCAGGCCACCCGCTCTCGAAGGCCCGACCGTCCACGCGACGGTCGGCCCTTCGAGTGCGCGGCGACCGCCGTCTAGACTCGCCTGAGTGAGCCGCAGGAAGAAGCTGGCGTTGGCGGCGCTCGGCACGATCGCAGCGCTCGTCCTCGGCGGTACCGTGTGGATCCTGGTGGCGGGCGATTTCGCGATCCACGAGGAACGGGTCACGATCGAAGGTCCCCGCGGCGAACTGCACGCGGTGCTCGCGACGCCTGTCAACAGCGAGGGACCGCACGGGCTCGTGGTGTTCGTCCACGGTGACGGACCGGCGAACGCCAGTCGCGACGACACCTACAAGCCGCTCTGGGACGCGTACGCGAAGGCCGGATTCGCAACGCTGTCGTGGGACAAACCGGGGGTCGGCGGCGCGCCCGGAGACTGGCTCGACCAATCGATGCACGACCGTGAGACGGAGGTCGAGGCCGCTGTCTCGTGGGCCTACACGCGCCCCGACATCGATACCACCCGCATCGGCGTCTGGGGCGACGGACAGGCCGGATGGGTGGTGCCCGAGGTGCTCGCGGCGCGCAATGACGTGCGATTCGCCGTCCTGGTGGGGCCGGCGGTCAACTGGCTCCGGCAGCACGAGTTCGCGCTGCGGTCCGACCTGTCCGCACACGGCGCCCCGGCTCCGGAGGCGTCGGCGGAACTGGCACGCCGGGCCCAGCGGGTGCGCCTGTTGGAAGAGGGTGCCGGGTACGCCGCGTACCGGCGTTCCGGGATCGATCCGGAGCCGATGCCCCCCGCGCAGTGGGGGTTCGCCGAACGCAACCTCCGGTCGGATGCGACGGCGTCCCTGCCGCGCATCGCAGTTCCGCTCCTATTGGTGCTCGGGGGCGACGACCGCACCGTCGACGTGGACGAGACCGAGTCCGTCTACCGCCGCACCGTCCGGCCGGATCTGCTGACCGTGAAGCGGTTCGACGACGCCACGCACAGCATCACGCGGGAGGGAATCGAGTACCGAGACGATTTCCGTGTCGCGGCACGCACCAGGTTCGCGCCGTCTTCGGTGTACGCACCGGGCTATTTGGACGCGCTGCGCGTCTTCGCGAAACGGCATTCGCAATGACCACGTAAAGTGGGGATGTAAGCCTCGAATCCCCTTAGAAAGGCGAGATACCTATGGACGCAGCACTGTGGACGGCAATCGTTGAGCATCCTCACGTGTTCGAGCTTCTGAAGACCGTCTTCTCCGGCGTTCAGTAAGCGCCGCTCCGATTCGACGAAGTGCCCCGCCCACGGCGGGGCACTTCGCTTCTCCGGGTCAGGGCAGATCCGCTTTCGCCGCCCGCAGGAACTCGCCGCTCACCTGCACCGCGGGCGCCGAGCTGTCACCGCCGACGACGAGGGTCGCGAAGGCGAGGTCGCCGTCGATGCCGGCGAACCAGCCGTGCGAGTGGGTGTTGTCGCCGAACTCGGCCGTCCCCGTCTTGCCTCCGAGCCCCGGAATGTCGCGCAGGGCGGTCGCCGTGCCGGAACTGACGGTCTCGCGCATCATCGTCCGGAGTGCGGCGGCCGCCGACGCCGAGATCTCCGACGGCCGTGCACTCTCCCCGGTGGCGCGTCCCTGGATCAACGTGGGCGTGACGGTGTGACGCGCGGCGAGGCTCGCTTCCGCGAGCGCCATGCCGAACGGCGAGGCGGTGACCGTGCCCTGCCCGATCCCGTTCTCGACCTTCGCCGCAGTGGTCTTCGCTGCGGGGACCGCGCCTGTCACGCTGGTGAGCCCGGGGATCGTGTAATCGACGCCGAGCCCGAGCGAGCGCGCAGTGTCGGTGAGCGCGGTATCGGACAACTCGGCCGACAGCGCCGCCATCGTCGTATTGCACGAGCGCGAGAACGCGGTGTGCAGCGGCACGGCACCGAGATCGAACTCGTTCTCGTTCGGAATGACGCGATCGCCGATCCGCTTCTTTCCGGGACACGGCAGTATCGCATCGGGCTTCGTGACGCCGGCATCGAGTGCGGCCAGCGTGGTGACCGTCTTGAACGTGGAGCCCGGCGGGTACAGACCGCTCAACGCCACCGGCCCCTGCCGGTCGGCTCCCTCGTTCTGCGCCACCGCCAGGATCCCTCCGGTCGACGGCCGGATCGCGACCAGCATCGTCGGGCGACGCGAAGTGGCGACCGCGGCATTCGCCGCACGCTGGAGGGTGACGTCGAGAGTGGTCTCCACCCGCTCGGGAGTCCGGCCGTCGAATGTCTTCACGCGCCCGATCGGGTTCCCCTCGGCGTCGGCGATCGCCACGGTGGCGCCGGCCGCCGCGTCGATCGATTTCCGCCACTGCTCCTCGAGGCCGGCGACCGCGGGAGAGCGCAGGTCCTTCGACGCGGTGAGCAGGCGTCCCTCCTTGCGGACTGTGACGCCGGGAATGGAAGCGAGGTCCCCGGCCTTCTTCGCGTCCGCGGCGCGCAGTGTCACGATCGTGGTCGGTTCCTTCTTTCCTTTGACGTCTGCGCGAACGGATGCTGCGGTGACCGTCGGCGCCACCGGCCGCAGTCGCGCGGCGAGTGCCTCCGCAGACCCGGACCGATCCGGGGCGAGCGAGACCACCGTGACCTCCTGCCAGGTGAGGAGGTCGCGACCGGACCGGTCGACGACCGGGACGTCGTAGGTCTTGTCATCGCTGTAGAGCAGACGAGCGCCGGGCTTGAGGTCTCGATGAATCAGCTGCGGCGTCCAGCGGACTTTGCCGCCCGTCTCCGCGACCGATGTGGTGTAGTCGACGGTCCGGCCGTGCGGCAGCGACCACGACCAGTTCAGTTCGTCGTCGTCCTCGCCGCCGACACTCACGTGAACCTTGGCCTCGCCCATCCCGTCGAAGCTGGCTGTGAACGCCTTCTCTGCCGACGCCGGATCGTCGGTCACCGAGGCGGCGGCGGTCATGTCGCGGCCGTTCAGCGCGTCCGCCAGCCGCTGAGCCGGCGACGGGTCACTTCCGCACGCTGTAGCGAGCGCGACGAGCAGGATGAGGACGACGCCCACGGCGATTCTGCGCATCTCTCAAGTCAACCGAGACACGGGCCGGCAGAGCAACTCACGAGCAGCCACCGCACTGTCTTCTCGACCACACCGTCGCCGACCTGCAAGAACACGACGTCCCCGTCAGGCGGATCCTCCGCCGGTCGAGTCCGCTCCTCGTCCGGCCTGCGCCGCGGCCCCGGCCCGATTCCCATACGCACCGAGCTGTGTACCGAGACCGCGAACAGCCACGGCGGTCAGTATCAGGGCGAATACCGACAGCGACGAGAGTTGCACTGCGCCTGCGGCCCCAGTCCGGTGGTAGAGACCCCCCAGGACCAGTACACCTCCGACGACCGGCGCCGCGACCGCGATCACGCCGACGAGCAGACGGCGACTGAGCACGGCCTGCACCACTCCCGCATCCACCGTGACTGCCAGTGCGATCAGCGAGATCAGCATCAGCGCATTCGGTGCGGCGGTGTCGACGTTCCTCGTCGCGATCGCATCGGTGAGCGGCGTGTACGCGGTCCATCCACCGCCGACCCGCAGGAAGCCGACGAAATCGCGCGATGTCCCGGCGACCGGCTCTCCCATCTCTCCCACGAGACGAGCGACGACGAATACCCACCAGCTCGCGGTCCCGATCCACTTCGTGATCTGCATCAACGCAGCCTAGCGATCTGCCGGATATGAGCTGCCGGATATGAGTAAGGCCCCCGGTCGGTGACGACCGGGGGCCTTACCTCGTGGAGCCGCCGGGAATTGAACCCGGGTCCTCCGTCACTTCAGTGGGGCTTCTCCGTGTGCAGTCCGCTGTGTCTCTACTCGGATCTCCCGGTCTCGCGAACAAGCCGGGATGACGATCCCAGTCGCTTTTGGATGTCCTGCCGACGCCTGCGACCGGCGGCGACAGTGAGTTCCCTAGCTGATGCCGGCATCCGGTTCCGGGAACTTAGAACCGGGCCGACAGACTAGCCTCGCTGATCAGGCAGCGAGAGCGTAGTCGCGCTGATTGGAATCGGCGCTTAATTGGTTGCTGCGACGCTTACGGTGGTCTCTAGCCTGCACCGACACGCTTCCCCCACCTCGATGCACGTAGTCGAAACCGATCGGCCCCGAGGGGGTGCCCTCCAGATTTTGGCGGACACCTAATCATAACCAACGGAGACGACAGAATCATCCCGGTATTCGTCGCGACGTCATTCGGGTCGCTCAGCCGATCCGCAGCAGTGCCGCGTCGCCCGCTCCTACCCGAATGGTGAGTTCCCCGTCCTCGGCCTTGATGCGGCGTCCGGACCAGACCTCACGCGCCGGAACCACGTCGTCGCCGGCCAGGCCGAGATCGGCGATCGGGATCGACATGTCACGGCCGACGGGTCCGGTGTTGGTGAACGACACCAGCAGTCCCCGCTCACCGATCGCCCGCGAGTACGTCTCGGGATCGCCGTTCACCTCGGCGCCCGGTGCCGCACGGCGATCGCGGACCAACTCACCGATCTCCGGGTTCCGGAGCATCTCGACCGTGCCACGGGGCACGGCGGGCAGATCTCCGGTCACCACCAGGGGCTCGGCCCTCATCACCCGCCGCGTCACCGCCGTCCGGAGCCCGGACGGAGTAGCGGCCGCGGCGTCGACGGCCGTGCGTCGCTGCGCGGACGGGAGCGGATGCATGTGCAGTCCGAGCGAGGCCAGATCGGCGCGAACGCCCGAGTCGGCGTCGATCCGGGCGCGATCCTCGTCATTGCAATCGATGAACAACTCGCGGAACCCCACGTCGCGCAGACCGGTGCGCACCACAGCGTCGGCTTGAGCCCGCACCCGATCTGGCGCGCACGAATGGTCGGCGACGAGCCAGCCCACCTCGGGAACCGCTTGCGCCTGCGGTGCCCGGTCGGCGCAGCCCGCGGCCGTGAGCGCCGCGACCACAAGCGTCAGCGCGATGCCGGAGAGTCTGCGCGGAACCGCCAACCGCTACATTCCCTTGACGCGCCGGCCGAGAGTCCGCTCCACCTCGCGTTTGGCGGTCCGCTCGGCGATGTCGCGGCGCTTGTCGTGCGCCTGCTTGCCCTTGGCGAGCGCCAGCTCCACCTTTGCGTAACCGTCGGAGAAGTACATCGACAGTGGAACCAGCGTCAGATTTCCGTCGCGCAGCTTGCCGATGAGCCCGTCGATCTCACGACGGTGCATCAGCAATTTGCGCTTGCGTCGGGGGGCGTGGTTGGTCCAGGTGCCGCTGCCGTATTCGGCGATGTGCACGGCGTTGAGCCATACCTCGCCGTCGTCGATCGTCGCGAAGGCGTCGACCAGTGACGCCTTGCCCTCGCGCAGCGCCTTGACCTCGGTCCCCTGGAGAACCATCCCCGCCTCGAAGGTCTCGAGAATCGTGTAGTTGTGCCGAGCCTTCCGGTTCGTCGCGATCACCGACTTACCCTTATCCCTGGGCACGGCAGACCTCCGAATTCTTCATGTAGTCGTCATTCACGGACATAGACGCGCAAGGTGCCGTACGCGGTGACGCCGGCGAGCACGATGCCCGACAACAGCAGCCACGGCGACACGAACCACACGTCCGCCGACGTGATGCGCGCCAGGATGTTCACACCGTAGAGGTCTTCGAGCGCTTTGTCGAAGAAGAATATCTTCGCCAGGAACAGCCCGCCGATGGCCAGCAGCGCTCCGACCACCGCGGCGATCACCGCCTCCAGCAGGAAGGGCAGCTGGGTGTACCACCTGGTGGCGCCGACCAGCCGCATGATCGACACCTCCGTCCGTCTCGTATAGGCCGCGATCTGCACGGTGTTGACGATCAGCAGGATCGCGGCCACGGCCAGGACCGCGGCGATGGCGAAGGCCGCGTTGCGAGCCCCGTCGAGCACGCTGAAGATACGTTTGACCAGGTCACGTTGATCGAGGACTCCGTCGACGCCCTCGGCCCGCGAGTACTTGTCGAGCACCGCGCCGAAGCGGTCGGGATCGGCCATCCGCACGCGCAGCGCTCCCTGGTACGCCTCCTTGCGGATGAAGTCGGCGAGCTCGGGCGAGTCCTTCTCCCACGACTCCTTGGCCGTCTTGTACGCCTGCTCCTGGCTGATGAACGTCACCGACGCCACTCCCGGCTCCGACTCCAGGTCGGTGCGCAGTGTGGTGCACGGAGCCTCGAGGCAGTTCGGATCCTTCGCGGTGACCGCGTCGTTGATGAAGAACTGCATCTCGACGCGGTCGAGGAAGATCTTCTGGCTCTTGTTGGCCATCTGGATCACGAGCAGACCGCCGCCGAGCATGCCGAGGGTGATCGCCGTGGTGAGCACCATCGCGACGGTCATGGTGATGTTGCGGCGGAAGCCGTTGAAGACCTCGCCGAAGATGAAGTTCAAGCGCATGTGATGCCTTTGGTTTCCCGCCTGTGGAAGGTCAAGTGTCAGCCGATGCCGTAGACGCCGTGCTCGTCGTTGCGCACCAGGGTCCCGTTGTCGAACTCCACCACGCGGCGCCGCATCGCGTCGACGATGTGGCGGTCGTGAGTGGCCATGACGACGGTGGTGCCGCCGCGATTGACACGGTCGAGAACCTCGACGATCTCCTCGCTGGTCTCCGGGTCGAGGTTTCCGGTGGGCTCGTCGGCCAGGAGCAGGGCCGGACGATTGACGATGGCTCGCGCGATCGCCACCCGCTGCATCTCACCACCGGACAGCTCGTGCGGCATCCGGTCCGACTTGCCCGAGAGACCCACATACTCCAGGGTCTCGGGTACCGCCTCCCGGATCGTGGACGCGGGCTTGCCGATCACTTCGAGCGCGAAGGCCACGTTGTCGGCCACCGTCTTCTGCTGCAGCAGGCGGAAGTCCTGAAAGACGCAGCCGATGGACTGACGGAGCTTCGGGACCTCCCGGCTGCGGAGCTTGTTCACGTGGAAATCCCCCACGTACACGTCGCCGGACGTCGGCTTGTCCTCCTTGAGCAGCAGCCGGAAGAAGGTCGACTTACCGGAACCCGACGGACCGATCAGGAAGGCGAATTCCCCCTTCTCGACCTCCAGCGACAGATCGTCCAGCGCGGGGCGAGAAGACGCTGCGTATTGCATCGTCACATTCGTCAGCTTGATCACGGTAGCCAAGTGTACTGACCGGTCAGGACTACTCGCCCGCACTGGCTCCGGGCTGGGAGGTCGGCTGCACGGTTCCATTCGGCGCCTGCGGCAGTTGCTGCTGCTGTTGCTCCCCGGCCGGCGTGCTCGGCGTGGCCCGCCCGGTCTGACGGCCGGTGCCCTCGGTGCCCCGTCCGGTCTCCGTGGTGGGAGTCTCGGTCTGCGTCGGTTCGGTCGACGACTCGACGGTCGAGGACGTGGGGGTCTGCGAGGTGTAGCTGGGCTGCGACGTCGTCGGCTCGACAGGCTGCTGCACCTGCGTGCCCTGCGGGACCCTCGGCTCGGTGGCGTAGTGCTCGGAACTGAACCCGTAGAAGCCGAGCAGCGCGAACCATATGAGGATCAGGACGACGGTGGTCGTCCGAATGCGCGTGTGATAGACGTGCCGCATGCGCCGCGCGAGTTTCACGATCGCCGACGGCTCGGGAGCTGCGGCGGCCTCGGCGACGGTCGTGTGAGCGGCGGTGTCGGCCGGCCGTTCCTCAGTGCTCATCGCTCACCCCGCCTCCGGTCTGGGCGGCCTCGTCCCCGGCGGTCTTGACCGCCGACTGCTGCTGCACCGATTGGACGAAGATCCCGTGGCGCGCGAGGCCGTAGATGATGTCGCCGCGCAGCGCGCGGCCGATCTCGAACTGCTGGCCGGGAAGCGTCCGCGCCACCATCCGGACGGTCGCCGAGTCGAGTTCGAGGTTGGTGATGCCCAGCGGGGTCGGCGCGTCGAGCAGCAACCGGTTCCACCGCGGGTTGTCGTAGAAGGTCTGTCCCACCTCGCGCAGGACCGTGTTGACCTCGTTGATGTCGGCGTCGAGCGGCACCGGCACGTCGACCACCGACCGCGCCCAGTCCTTCGACAGGTTCGCGGCCTTGATCATCTGACCGTTCGGCACGATGAGCAGTTCGCCGTCCGTGTTCCGGAGTCGGGTGACGCGGAGCGTCACATCCTCGACGGTGCCCTCGGCTTCGAGGCCGCCGGTCACCGAGAGGTTGACGACGTCGCCGTAGCCGTACTGATGCTCGGCGATGATGAAGAAGCCGGCCAGCAGATCCTGCACCACGCGCTGCGCGCCGAAGCCCAGCGCCGCACCGACCACCGCGCTCAGCCCCACGAGGCTGCTCTTCGCGACCCACATCCCCAGGATGTGCATCGTGACCGCGGCAACGGTGAGCGCTACCAACGTCCAGGTCACGACGTCCACCAGTGCCCGCCGGTGCTTCATGTCCTCGGACTGCACGATGTCGTCGCTGGACTCGAACTGCCGCAGCACCCGCTTGCTGTACCGGCCGGCACCCCATCGGAAGAACCGGATGACCAGGATCCCGCCGATGATCCAGAGCAGGATGCCGACGAAGTCGACTGCGAGCCACTTCTCCCAGGACTGCAGCCAGCTCGGCAGCCCGAGCCGATCTACCAGGTAGGTGGGAACGGAATCGATACGATCACTCGCCTTCGTTCATCCGCCAGCGGATGCCCGCTTCGATGAACTGATCGAGATCACCGTCGAGCACCGCAGACGGGTTGTTGCTTTCCACGTTCGTTCGCAGGTCCTTCACCATCTGGTAGGGGTGAAGCACGTACGAGCGCATCTGATTGCCCCAGCTGGCGCCGGTGTCGCTCTTGAGCGCGTCCATCTGCGCACGCTCCTCCAGACGCTTGCGTTCGAGGAGTTTGGCCTGCAGCACGCGCATCGCGGCGACCTTGTTCTGCAGCTGGCTCTTCTCATTCTGACATGTCACGACGATGCCCGTCGGGACGTGCGTCAGCCGCACCGCGGAGTCGGTGGTGTTGACCGACTGTCCGCCCGGGCCGGACGAGCGGTACACGTCCACCCGCACGTCGTTCTCGTCGATGTCGATGTGGTCGGTGGTCTCGACCACCGGCAACACCTCGACCTCGGCGAACGAGGTCTGCCTGCGGCCCTGGTTGTCGAACGGACTGATCCGCACCAGGCGGTGGGTGCCCTGCTCCACCGACAGCGTTCCGTACATGTACGGCGCCTTGACGGCGAAGGTCGCGGACTTGAGGCCCGCTTCCTCCGCGTACGAGGTGTCGTACACCTCGACCGGATGCCCGTGCTGCTCGGCCCACCGGATGTACATGCGCATCAGCATCTGCGCCCAGTCCGCCGCATCCACTCCGCCCGCACCGGAGCGGATGTTCACCAGCGCCTCGCGGGGGTCGTACTCGCCCGCGAGCATGGTCTTGACCTCCATGGCCTCGATGTCGCGGCGCAGGTCCGCTCGCTCGGTCTCCGCGTCCTCGAGAGCCGCGACGGCCGAGTCGCCCTCCTCCGCCTCCGCGAGCTCGTACAGCACCGGGAGATCGTCGAGGCGCGACCGGAGCTCGCTGACCCGGCGGAGTTCGGACTGCGCGTGCGACAGCTCGGAGGTGACGCTCTGCGCGTGCTCCTGGTCGTTCCACAGGTCGGGGTCGGAAGCCTGCATCTCGAGCTCGTCGATTCGGCGACGGAGCTCGTCGAGGTCCATCACCTTCTCGACGGTCGTCAGGGTGGCGTCGAGCGATTCGAGATCAGCGGAGACATCGGGGTGCACGAGGAACCAGGTTACCCTCTGGCCGCGGACGCCCGACCGCGGTCAGTCGCCGAGCACGCCGAACCGCCACGTGGAGTCGACCTTGCCGGGCCGGTACACCACGGGCATCGACGCGCCCACCGTCGGCGCGACGTCGTCGGCGCCGAGCACCTGAGTGCCGTACACCTCGGTGGGAGCGATCTGCGGGCCGATGATGGTGCCGCTGATGGTGCAGTACCGGCTCCCGTTCTTGTCGGGCTCGTTCTGCCTGCCGAGCCCGGTCACCGTGAGCGTGCCCTCCACATAGCCGGAGGCCGCGTCGACGCCGCCTCCGAACATCCGGCGCCCACGGCGCTGCATCAGCATCGCGACGAGCGACGTCGCGACGATCAGGATGAACACGACGCTGATCCACACAGGCATGGCCCGAGAGTACCGCCGGACGGCATCGGGAAGAGACGGATGTCGCACGGCCGGACGCATCGGCCACCGGTGCTAGCCTCGGATGCCGTGGCTACCCTCTCGGACGCCGGTCACGGCGCAGATCTTCAGATGGCACTCGATCTGGCCGATGCAGCCGACGACCTCACGCTCTCCCGCTTCGGCGCCCTCGATCTGCACGTCGACTCGAAGCCCGATCTCACCCCGGTGTCGGACGCCGACCTCGCGTGCGAACGGATGATCCGCGACCGCATCGCCCAGGCCCGACCCGCCGACGCCGTGCTCGGCGAGGAGTTCGGCGGCGACCCGCTGCTCACCGGGCGGCAATGGGTGGTGGATCCGATCGACGGCACCAAGAACTTCGTCCGCGGCGTTCCCGTCTGGGCCACGCTCATCGCCCTGCTCGTGGACGGCGTGCCGTCGGTCGGCGTGGTGAGTGCGCCTGCGTTGAACCGGCGCTGGTGGGCGGCGGCGGGCGGCGGCGCCTTCGCGTCGCTCGACGGCGGCGAGCCCAGGCCGATCTCGGTGTCGAAGGTCGACGACCTCGGCTCGGCGTCGTTGGCCTTCTCCAGCCTGTCCGGCTGGGCCGACCGCGGCATCCGCGACCGATTCATCGCGCTCACCGACAGCGTCTGGCGCGTGCGCGGCTACGGCGACTTCTTCAACTACTGCCTCGTCGCCGAGGGCGCAGTGGACATCGCCGCCGAACCGGAGGTCTCCCTGTGGGATCTCGCGGCACTCGATGTCCTGGTACGCGAGGCGGGCGGCGAGTTCACCGATCTGGGCGGCAGGCCCGGCCCGGGCGGCGGAAGCGCCGTGGCCACGAACGGTCTGCTGCAGCGGGAGACTCTGGCAGCCCTGGGGACGTGATCCTCCGCGCGTGACTCCGCATTCGCGCCGGAATACTCCTGCGGCACAAGGAAGTCGCCGGTAGCCTCCGCGATGGAGCGACATTCCGCTCCGAGAACTGAATGCGGAGGCGCCATGAGCAACGAAGTGAAGATGATCGTCCTGTCGACCGACGATCTCGACGAATCGATCAAGTTCTACAGCGAGACGCTGGGAATGGCTCTGAAGTTCCGCGACGGCGCACACTTCGCCGCCCTCGACGGCGGCGGAGTCGCCGTCGCACTCGCGACGGCCGTCGACCACCCGATCCACGGTCAGGTGGTGGTCGGCATCAAGACCGACGACGTCGACGCGGCCGCGAAAGCCGTCGAAGCGAGCGGCGGCGGCATCGTCACCCAGGCGTACAACGACGCGCACGAGCGGCGTGCGGTGGTCTACGACAACAAGGGCAACGGGCTGGTCTTCTACAGTCCGTTGCCGAAACAGTGACCACGCGGCGGTGATTCAGGCTGCGGCGGCGGTCACAGTTCGACGGGCACCCCGGACTCCAGCACGGAGAACTCGGTGCCCGTCGGCTTCATCTCGTCGATCCGCGCATTGTGAATGGCACGGCCGGCATCGGACAGGACGGCCTGGTGGATCGGGAAGGCCCGCCGCGGCGCGACCGCGCGCAGGTAGTCGACGGGCTCGCTGAGCTTGAGCCACGGCGCGGCCGCGGGCAGGGCCAGAACGTCGATCCGCTCGAACGGGATGTACAGGCTGTCGCCGGGGTGCATGAAGGCGCCGGGACGGTCGGCGGCGTCCACCACGTACGCGATGTTGTCGACCACCGGCAGATCCGGGTGGATCACGGCGTGTCTGCCGCCGGTGCCGCGGACGGTCAGCGCACCGATTCGCGTCTGCTCCCCCGCCGCCATCACCGACCACTGGCCGGCGTCCCGCTTCTCGTTCAGTTGGGCCGCGGTCTGCGGATCGGCGTAACGGACCGCCTGCGGATTGGCGTCGACCAGCGCGGGCAGCCGCGCCGGATCCGCATGGTCGGGGTGCTGATGGGTGATGAGAATCGCGTCCAGCCCGGTCAGCGTCTCGAATCCCGACGAGAGGTTTCCGGGGTCGAAGAGCACCCGGGTGCGATCGATCTCGAGCAGTACGCAGGAGTGGCCGAAATGGGTGATGCGCATGGCTCCGACGATAGTCGTGCCGGAGTCGTGACAACCTTCTTACCGAGGAGTAAGGTAACTCCTTACTACGGAGTAAGAACTCCATCGCGACAATCCGCTTCGAGAATCTGGTGAGGAAATGACCACGAACACCGAACCCCGCGACACCTCGTCCGTCGGCGCGCAGCCGCACAAGCGCACTCCGATCGGTGCGGCCATGCGCCTGCTCACGACCATCACGGGCTCCGACATCGCCGAGAAGTACCACCTGCGCGAGCCGATCAACCGGGTGGCCTTCCACGCCACCAAGACCGGATTCAAGACCCTCGGAGCGGCCAACCGCGCGTTCACCCAGGTCGCGAGCAGCGGAAAGCCGGAGCGTCCGGTCACCTCGTCGAAGGGCTTCTTCAACCTCAACCCCGACGAAGAGCAGGAGATGATCGCGGAGACCGTCCGCGACTTCTCCACCGAGATCCTGCGGCCGGCGGCATACGACGCCGACAACGCCGCCACCACTCCCGAGGACATCCTGAAGCGCTCGGCGGAACTCGGCATCACGATGATCAACGTTCCGGAGGCCTTCGACGGAGCCGCCACCGAACGCGGTGTGGTCACCAACGCGCTCGTCGCCGAGGCCATGGCGTACGGCGACATGGGACTGGCCCTGCCCCTTCTGGCGCCGAGCGGCGTCGCGACCACCCTGACCAACTTCGGCAGCGACGGCCAGCAGCGCACCTACCTTCCCGACTTCGCGGGCGAGAACGTACCGTCGTCCGCGGTCGTCATCGCCGAGCCGCGCCCGCTGTTCGACGCCTTCGACCTGCAGACCAAGGCCAAGCGCGTGCCGAGCGGGTTCCGCCTCTCCGGCGTGAAGTCGTTCGTCCCCGCGGCAGGCAGCGCGGAACTGTTCATCGTCGGCGCGCAGCTCGACGGCCGTCCGGCCCTGTTCATCGTCGAGTCCGACAGCCAGGGTCTGGTGATCGAAGCCGATCCGGGCATGGGCCTGCGCGCAGCCGGAATGGGGCGGCTGCTGCTCGACGACGTGGCCGTTCCCGCCACGGCTCTCCTCGGCGAGGTCGAGGGAGACGACGCGGCGGCCGCGTACCGCGACGTGGTGCGCCTGTCGCGCCTGGGCTGGTCGGCACTGGCCGCCGGCACCGCGAAGGCGATGCTCGACTACGTGATCCCCTACGTCAACGAGCGCGAGGCCTTCGGCGAGCCGATCTCGAACCGCCAGGCGGTGGCGTTCATGGTCGCGAACATGGCGACCGAACTCGACGGCCTGCGACTGGTGACCCTCCGCGGCGCCTCGCGTGCGGAGCAGGGTCTGTCGTTCGCCCGCGAGGCGGCGCTGGCGCGCAAGCTCACCATCGATAAGGGCCTTCAGATCGGCCTCGACGGCGTGCAGCTGCTCGGCGGCCACGGCTTCACCAAGGAGCACCCGGTGGAGCGGTGGTACCGCGACCTGCGCGGCGCGGGCATCGGCGAGGGCATCGTCGTTCTCTGACGGCGAGACGAGTTTCAGGAGTCGACATCATGGCAATCAATCTCGAACTGCCCAAGAAGCTGCAGCCCACGGTGGAGCAGGCGCGCGATGCGGCGCTGGAGATCTTCCGGCCCATCTCGCGCAAGTACGACCTCGCCGAGCACGAGTACCCGGTGGAGCTGGACACTCTGGCGAACCTCTACAACGGTCTCGCCGCCGCCGGCCAGGCCGGTGCGGGCGCCGCGGGTGGTCGCGGCGACGCCAACAAGCAGCGACCGGAGGGCTACAACGCCAACGGCGGCAACATGCAGTCGGTCCTCAACGCCATGTGGGCGTCGTACGGCGACGTGGGGCTCATGCTCTCGATCCCGTATCAGGGACTGGGCAACGCGGCCATCGCCGCTGTCGCCACCGACGAACAGATCGAGAGCTTCGGCGGCGAGGTCTGGGCGTCGATGGCCATCACCGAGCCGAGCTTCGGTTCCGACTCGGCCGCGGTGACCACCACCGCGACGCGCGACGGCGACGAGTACGTCATCAACGGCGAGAAGATCTTCGTGACCGCGGGTTCGCGCGCCACCCACATCGTGGTGTGGGCCTCGGTGGACCGCAGCCTGGGGCGCGCGGCCATCAAGAGCTTCGTCGTCCCTCGGGACAACCCGGGCGTCACCATCGTCCGGCTCGAACACAAGCTCGGCATCCGCGCGTCCGACACCGCCGTGATCCGCTTCGAGGACTGCCGGATTCCCGCCACCAACCTGCTCGGTTCGCCGGAGGTGGACGTCAAGAAGGGCTTCGGCGGGGTCATGCAGACCTTCGACAACACGCGGCCGATGGTCGCCGCGATGGCTGTCGGCGTCGCGCGCGCCGCACTCGAGGAACTCCGCAAGCTCCTCGAGGAGGCCGGCCTCGAAATCGACTACGACCGTCCGGCCGCCGACCAGCCGGCCGCGGTGGCGGAGTTCATCCGCATGGAGTCCGACTACGAGGCCGCATACCTGCTCGCGATCCGCGCCGCGTGGATGGCCGACAACAAGATGCCGAACTCGCTGGAGGCGTCGATGTCGAAGGCCAAGGCGGGCCGCACCGGCACCGACGTCACCAACAAGGCCGTCGAACTCGCGTCCACCTACGGCTACTCCGAGCGCACCCTGCTCGAGAAGTGGGCGCGCGACTCGAAGATCCTCGACATCTTCGAGGGAACGCAGCAGATTCAGCAGCTGATCATCGCCCGGCGCATTCTCGGGAAGAGCAGTGCCGAACTGAAGTGATCAGGCCGAGCCCGTAGGCTCTGGATTCCCGTCGCACGATCAGGGGCGGGGGATTCACGCCGCGGCGTCCTCATCGAGGGCTCCGAGCGAATCCCCCGCCCCTGACCCGTCCCCAGGCCGCCCCCGCGACCCCGCCGGCCCCTCGACTAGGCACCGCCCCGCCGGCTCGTCGAGTAAGCACCACCCTGCAGGTCCGTCGAGTAAGCACCACCCTGCAGGACCGTCGAGTAAGCACCACCCTGCAGGTCCGTCGAGTAAGCGGAGGAACGAAGTGACGATGCGCATCGAGACCGCCTACCCACACACGTCCACCCACCACTCCACCCTGCAGGACCGTCGAGTAAGCGGAGGAACGAAGTGACGACGCGCATCGAGACCGCCCACCGACCTCTCACCCGCCCCGGTGACCTCCCACTTCCCGACGATCCATTGTGATCTGGGCAACCCCCGTGTACTCTCAGCGAAACTTTTGAAATAAGAACGTTTCACACGGGGGTCGAATTGAGAACACGCACATTCCTCGCCGCTGCGCTGAGCGCCGTGGCCGTCGTCGCGACAGCGGCGGGGACACCGGTCGCGCCCGCCCACGCCGACCCGGCCGTGACGCAGGCGCCGCTCGTTCCACTGCCACAAGAGCTCGACCCCGCCTTCTACCGACCTCCGGCCCGGGAAGTCGCCGCCGCCGCTCCGGGTGAGATCTTGCGTGCCCGGCGGATCACCCCCGCGAACTTCGGAGTCGCTCCCATCAACGTGGACGCGTGGCAGCTCACCTTCCGGTCCACCGACACCCGCGGCCGGGCGATCCCCGCGGTCACCACGATCCTCAAGCCGCGCGGCACCACGACCGGCCCGCGCAAGGTCGTCTCCATGCAGATCGCCGAGGATTCGACCGCCGGCTACTGCGCGACGTCGTACGCCGTCCAGCACCTCAACGCCGGCCCCCTTCTGGGTCAGGTGGTCGCTCCCGCCGAACTGCTCATCGCCCAGGGCTTTCTGAACCAGGGGTACGCGGTGGTGCTTCCTGACCACGAAGGCCCCAACCACGCTTACGGCGCCGGTCCACTCGGTGCCCGCATCACCCTCGACAGTCTCCGTGCCGCCAAGCGATTCGCGCCGTCGTCGATCACCGATGCCTCACCCATCGGCCTGTACGGCTATTCCGGCGGCGCCATCGTCACCGGGCACACCGCTGAACTCAAGAAGACGTACGCCCCCGAACTGAACATCGTGGGCGCCGCAGAAGGGGGAGTCCCCGCGGATCTCGAGGTGGTCCTCAAAGCCGCGCAGAGCAACGTGACCAGCGGCCTCGTGCTCGGCGCGGTGGTCGGACTCACCCGCGAGTACGACTACTTCCGCACCTTCATGAACTCTCACCTCGACCCGCTCGGCCGGGCGGTGCTGGCACTCAAGGGTCCCCTCTGCGTGCAGTATCAGGCGGCGACCTTCCCGTTCCTGAACAACATCGGGTTCATCCGCGCACCGGGCGGCGCGCTGCGGGCACCCGCCGTGCGTCGGGTCTTCGACGACACCCGGATGGGCAAGAGCCTGCCCGACATGCCCATGTACATGTGGAACTCCGCCCTCGACGAGATCATCCCCGTGGGCCAGGTGGATCGGCTCGTCGGTCAGTACTGCCGCCGCCCGGGTGCTCAGGTGACCTACACCCGCGACCACCTGTCGGAACATCTCATCGCCGAGGTCTCCGGTGCGCCGCTGGCACTGTTGTGGCTGAAGGATCGGCTCGACGGCAAGCCGGCCGCACAGGGTTGCCGGACCAGTGACGACCTCACCATGACGTCGCGGCCGCGATGGTGGCCGACGTTCTCGGCAGCGGTGGGCGCCGGGCTGGCGGCGCTGTTCGGCAAACCTCTGGGCGCGGAGCGCTAGCGGCATCCGGTCCGGGCTCGACCGCTAGCCTGGACCGGTGACCGAACCCAGGCTCTATCGCGGCCAGTCGATGCACGACCGTCGCCGAGATCGGCGTCGACGCTTCTGTGATTCGGCGATCGCGCTGTTCGGCACCGACGGCTACGCGGCGACGTCCGTGTCAGCGGTCTGTCGGCACGCCGCTCTGTCATCCCGACAGTTCTACGAGGAGTTCGGCGACCGCGAGCATCTGCTCCGCACGGTCTACGACGAGACCGAGGACGCGGCGAGCACGGCCGTCATCGAAGCCGTCGAACGGTCACTCGAGACCGCCGCGGAGATCGAGGCGGTGTTCGACGCAGGGATCCGGGCATTCGTCGAATTCTTCGGCGCGGACCCTCGGCTCACCCGAATCTGCTTCGTCGAGGCAGTGGGTGTGAGCGCGGAGTTCGAGGAACACCGCGCCGAGCGCCGGACCCGGTGGGGTGCCTCGCTCGACGCGATCAGCGCGGCGGGCGCCGAGCGCGGATTGCTCACCGCGAGGCCCGACCCGCTGCTGTGGACCGGCTTCATCGGCGCGGTGAACGCCGTGATCGTCGAGCAGGTGCGATCAGCCGACCTGACCACCGAGGACACCCTCCGGGTGATGCGCACGCTGCTCCGACCCGGTGTTCTGGGCTGAGCGGGCTCGCGTCGAAACCTCTCCGCGCCGCACAGTGCCTCCTACGCTGATGAGATGACCACTGCCGCCAGAGCCGGGCGCCTGCTCCTCGCTCTGGCATCCATCGCCGTCGGCGTCCTGCTGGTGCTCCGCCCGTTCGCGAGCGTGCCGTGGACCGCCGCCGCACTGGCGATCGGCTTGATCGTGGCCGGACTCGTCGACCTCATCGAACCCCAGACTCGCCGGGAACCGCTCCGGCTCGCCGTCGCAGTCCTGCTGCCGCTGGTCGGTGCCGTGCTGCTGATCTGGCGGAGTCTGTCGATCTTCGGTATCGCGGTGGCCGCGGCGATCGCACTCGCGGTGTGGGGCGTGGGCCGATGGGTGCGCGCCGCGCGCCGCGGCCCCGCGTGGTTCGCCGACGTGCTGTTCGGCGCAGCCGGTATCGCCACCGCTGTGCTCGCCGTGTCGTGGCCGGGTGTGAGCATCTTCATCGTCGTCGAGGCCGTCGGGCTGGCGCTGGTGTGGCGCGGTGCGGCCGAGCTGCTCGTCGGCATCCGCGGCCGGACCGCCGCGGCCGAACCCGGCCGGGAGCGGACCGCGAGAATCGCGCTGCGGACGGCCGCGGCAGCGGTCGCGACGATCGTCGCCGTGCCGCTGGTGATCGCGACATTCGTCGTCCGCGGCACCGCTGAGGAACCCGGCCCGTTCTATCGAGCCGAGCTTCCCGCCGGCGTGCGGCCGGGGACCCTGTTGAAGTCGGAGCCGACCGCCGCGGGCATCCCGCCGGGCGCTCACGCATGGCGCATCCTCTACTCCACCCTGCGCGGCGACCGGCCCGCACTGGCGAGCGGTCTCGTCGTCGTTCCGGACGGTCCCGGTCCGCACTCGCTGATCGCGTGGGCCCACGGGACGTCCGGCGTCGCCGAGAACTGCGCCCCGTCGATGACCTCGACACCGCTGGCACACCTGCCGGGCCTGAACGAAGTGGTCGGGCGGGGCTGGGCGCTGGTGGCCGCCGACTACATCGGGATGGGTACTCCGGGACCGTCGCCGTATGTGATCGGCCGGGGTGAGGCGCGCTCGGTACTGGACTCGATCCGGGCCGCCCGCGCGCTGCCCGGGGCGTCATTGACTCGGTCGACGGTGGTGTGGGGCCATTCCCAGGGCGGACACGCTGCACTGTGGACCGAACTGCTGGCTCCGTCGTACGCACCCGACGCCGGCGTGATCGCCACCGCGGCGCTCGCACCGGCATCGAATCTGCGGGCTCTCGCCTCCGGGCTGGAGACGATGGCGGGCGGCGCGTTGCTGGCGTCCTATGTGATGGACGCGTACACCCGCACCTACCCGGACGTCCGCTACGCCGACTACATCAAGACGCAGGCCCGCCTCCCGATGCGCGGAATGGCGGCGCGCTGTCTGTGGTCGCCCACGATGCCCGTCTCGCTCGCCGAGGCGCTCATTCTCGGCCACGACTTCTACACGCGCACCCCGACGTCCGGTCCGCTGGGCGCACGACTCGCCGAGAACACGCCGAGCGCGCGGCTGCCGCGGCCCACGCTCATCGCCCAGGGACTGTCGGACGAGGTGATCGCGCCGGCGTCGCAGAACGAGTACGTCACCGACCAATGCGCCGCGGGCAGCGATCTCGAATACCGCACCTACCCGGGGCTCGGGCACATGACGCTCATCGACGACGACTCGCCCGCCGTCGGGTCGCTCATCGCCTGGACGCAGGACCGTTTCGCGGGTGCGGCCCCGACACCGAACTGCCCGGCACCGCATCCGGCGTGATCAGTGCCCGAGTTGATCCACCAGGGCCTCGAGCACTGAGAGGTCCTCGATGGTCGAGGGCACCGCGTACTCCTCACCGTCCACGATCTGCCGCATGGTCTTACGCAGGATCTTGCCCGACCGGGTCTTCGGCAGAGCCTGGACGACCGTGACGTCGCGGAAGGTGGCGACGGCGCCGATCTCGTCGCGGACCATCTGCACCAGTTCGGCGCGGAGACGGTCCTCGTCGATGTCGGCACCGGCCTTGAGCACCACGTATCCGCTCGGCCGCTGTCCCTTGAGGTCGTCGTGAATGCCGACCACCGCGCACTCCGCGACGGCCGGATGCGCGGCGACCACCGCTTCGATGCTCCCGGTGGAGAGCCGGTGCCCGGCGACATTGATGACGTCATCCGATCGTCCCAGCACGTAGACGTACCCGTTCTCATCGATGTAGCCGGAGTCGCCGGTCAGGTAGTAGCCGGGGAACGCCTTGAGGTATGAGGAACGGAACCGCTCCTCGTCGCCCCACAGCCCCGCGAGCGTGCCGGGCGGCATCGGCAGCTTCACGACGATGTTGCCCTCGGCGTTGGGTCCGAGACGGCGGCCATCGGCGTCGACGACCTGCACGTCGTACCCGGGGACCGGGACCGTGGCAGTCCCGGGCTTGAGCGGCATGGGTTCGAGTCCACGCAGATTGGCCACTATCGCCCAGCCGGTCTCGGTCTGCCACCAGTGGTCCACCACCGGGACGCCGAGCTTCTCCGAGGCCCATTCGAACGTGTCGGGATCGAGTCGCTCGCCCGCCGCGAAGAGGGTCTTGAACCGCGACATGTCGTACTGGGCCAGTTCAGCGGCCTCGGGATCGGCCTTGCGGATCGCGCGGATCGCCGTCGGAGCGGTGAACAGCGCCGACGCTCCGTGTTCGGAGATGACGCGCCAGAACGCCCCCGCGTCGGGTGTCCCGACCGGCTTGCCCTCGTACATCACCGTCGTCGCTCCGAGCAGCAACGGACCGTAGACGATGTACGAGTGGCCCACCACCCAGCCGACGTCGGAGGCCGTCCACCACACGTCGTCGGGCGACACCCCGTACACGTTGCGCATCGACCAGTGCAGCGCCACCGCGTGACCGCCGTTGTCGCGCACCACGCCCTTGGGCTTCCCCGTGGTTCCCGACGTGTACAGGATGTAGAGCGGGTCGGTCGCGGCCACCTCGACGGCGTCGGCCGGGCGCGCGGTCGCCATCTGCTGGTCCCAGTCGAGCCACCCGTAGTCCCCCGCCGATCCGGCCACCTGCGGTCGGTCCTTCACGATCACCGTCTCCGGCGCCGACACCGCGATCGCCAGCGCATCCCGCACCATCGGCAGATACTCGACGGTCCGGCCCGGCTCCAGTCCACCCGACGCGGTGACGATCGCGACCGGCTCGGCGTCGTCGATGCGCGTGGCCAACTCCGGTGCGGCGAACCCGCCGAACACCACCGAGTGCACGGCTCCGATCCGCGCGCAGGCGAGCATCGCGATCGCGGCCTCCGGGATCATCGGCATGTAGACGATGACGCGATCGCCCTTGGCCACGCCCTGCGCGGCGAGCACTCCCGCGAAGCGGGACACCTCGGCGAGCAGTTCGGCATAGGTGTACGTCCGCTTCTCGCCCACCATTGCGGAGTCCCAGACGAGCGCGTCACGATCGCCGCGGCCCGCCGAGACATGACGGTCGAGCGCGTTCGCCGAGGTATTGAGCGTGGCATCGGGGAACCATCGGTAGATCGGCGGCTGGGAATCGTCGAGAGCCTTGGTCGGCGGACTGATCCAGTCGATGCCCGCCGCCGCGTCGAGCCAGAATCCGTCGGGATCGTCGATGCTGCGGGCGAAGACTTCTGCGTAGGTGGCCATTGGACAACGGTAGCAATCCGGTGACCGGAGTCACTTCTGCAGCGTGGACTCGGTCACACTTGGTCTCGGATTTATCACGGAAAGATAACAGCGGAATCCTCGCTCCCACCTGGGATCTTGCTGAGAATTACACGCTTGCAAGAGCAAGCGGATTGTGTCTCCGACCACAGCTTCGCGGTGTGACCTCACGTTTTTCACGACGTAGCGTCTCTTCCGTCCACGAACGCAGCCCGTTTTCGAGGGCTGCGCCCAAGGAGGAATGCCTGATGAGCCTTACCAAGCTCGCAACCCGCGCCGCGATCGCCGGCGCCCTGACCATCGCCCCGCTGACCCTGGCCGCCGGCGTCGCCTCGGCCGACACCGGCCACAACTGGGACGCGGTCGCTCAGTGCGAGAGCGGCGGCGACTGGTCGATCAACACCGGCAACGGCTACTACGGCGGTCTGCAGTTCTCGCAGTCCACCTGGGAGGCCAACGGCGGCACCGGCAGCGCGAACAACGCGTCCCGCGAGGAGCAGATCCGCGTCGCGGAGAACGTGCTCGCCACCCAGGGCCCCGGCGCCTGGCCGGTCTGCGGCGCGTACCTCTAAGTACGCCCGCACCCCTCAACCGGGGAACCGCGCTCTCCGACGAGGCCGGTCGCTGTCGCAGCGACCGGCCTCGCGGTGTCGCCCGACCCACGCGGCCGGCACGGCCTAGGCTCGGGTGAAGGCGATCAGAGGAGGCCACCGGATGTCGACGCTCTCGTTCACCAGCCTCGGAGCGGCGGGAACCGTCACCGGTTCCAAGCATCTCCTCGAGCGCGACGGGAGGATGATCCTCGTCGACTGCGGGCTCTTCCAGGGCATCAAGAACCTGCGCGAGACCAACTGGCGCTCGCTGCCGGTGGATCCGCAGGCACTCGATGCGGTGATCGTCACCCACGCTCATCTCGACCACACCGGATACCTGCCGCGCCTGATCCGCGACGGCTTCCGCGGTCCGATCTATTCGACCCCCGCCACGCGCGACGTGGCCGACATCATCCTCCGCGACTCCGCCCATCTGCAGGAACGCGACGCGATGCTGGCCAACAAGCACCGGGCCACGCGGCACTCCCCGGCACGGCCGCTCTACGACGTCACCGACGTCGAACAGACCATAGCCCAGTTCCACACGCGCGCCACGGACAAGTCGTTCTCCCCCACCCGCGAGGTCCGAGCGCTGTTCCGCGGCGCCGGCCACATCCTCGGCGCCGCCACCGTCGAGGTGGAGTGGGGCGGCGTCACCGTCGCGTTCAGCGGCGACCTCGGCCGGTACGACGACCCCCTGATGTTCAATCCCGAGCCGGTACCCCGGGCCGACTACCTCGTGTGCGAGTCCACCTACGGCGATCGCGTGCGAGACCACGCGGACCCGGCCGCCGAACTACTGCGCATCATCACCGAGACAGTCGACCGCGGCGGCACCGTCGTGATCCCCGCGTTCGCGGTCGGTCGGACGCAGACGATCCTCTATCACCTCTGGACTCTGCAGCGGGACGGGCTGCTGCCCCGGGTGCCGGTCTACGTCGACAGCCCGATGGCGATCAACGCAGGCGAACTGATGCGCTCGCATCCGGCGGCGCATCGGCTCGACGCGGCACACGTCGACGAGATGTTCGCGATCGCCGAGTACGTCCGCGACCCCGAACGTTCCAAACAGATCTCCGCCGACCACGGCCCGAAGGTCATTCTCTCCGCGAGCGGGATGGCGACCGGCGGCCGCGTCCTGCACCATCTGGCCGCATTCGTCGGCGGCTCACAGAACACGGTGGTCCTGGTCGGCTATCAGGCGGTCGGCACCCGCGGGCGGTCGCTGGCCGACGGGGCACGCTTCCTCAAGCTGTACGGCGAGTGGCTGCCGGTGCACGCTCGGGTGGAGAACCTGCACATGCTCTCGGCGCACGCCGACTCCGACGAGCTCATCCGATGGATGCGTGGCTTCGACGAGGCGCCGCGCCGGACGTTCCTGGTTCACGGCGAACCCAACGCCACGGAGTCGATGCGGCATCGGATCGACCACGATCTCGGCTGGCGGACCACCGTCGGACACCAGAACCAGACGTTCGATCTGATCTGACGCGCCGCCGATCGCACCGGAACGCCACTCGGGACACTCAGCCCCAGGTGCCGGCCTGCTCGACGATGAAGCCCGCGAGAATCACCGCGCTGCCGCCCACCTCGCCGATGATCAGCGCGACCATCGACGCGGTCAGCGACGGCGACGCCGGGTGGAACTGGTTGGTGGTGTCGCGTCGCAGTCCGTGCAGGCAGTAGGACGCGATCGCACCGACGAAGAAGACGAGGACGACGATCAGCGCGACCATGTTGACCGCCGTCGACCACGCGCTGAACTGCGCGAACGCAGCCAGCAAGGCGGTGGCGAAGGAGTACATGAGTGCGGCGCGGTGAGCGATGTCGACGTACACGTGTGCCTGTCCGGTCTCGCTCCGCATGATGGCGGCGTACTTCCACACGCCGAGCAACAGCGCCCACAGAAAGATGACACCCGCGGCGATCAGCGCCACCTGAGCGGTGAGAGCCAGATTCATCGCACAAGTCTCGCAGATCGCCCGGGCCCGGCCGCGCCCCGTCTCCCGGCGCCGAGCCCCCGCGTCGTTGCTATGGTGCACGCATGGCCCCTGACCGCACATCGCTCCGCCGGTCGCGGCTGGTGCCGATCGTCGCGGTGCTGGCGGGCATCGCCGCGATCGCCTTCGTGGTGATCCGTTCCTCGCACGGGGTCGACGGCTCCGCCGACCGGGCAGGCAGTGCCGCATCGACGCCGGTCCGCTCGGAATGGGAGGACCGTGATCCGACCGATCCGATGACCTTCGGTCCGGTCGACGCACCCGTCGGTCTCGTGGTCTTCACCGACTACCAGTGCCCGTACTGCGCGAAGTGGTCGCACGACACGCTCCCGGCACTCCTGCCCTATGCCGACGCCGGCGATCTGCGCATCGAACTCCGGGACATGAACATCTTCGGCGATGAGTCCGAACGCGCCGCCCGCGCCGCCTACTCCGCGGCGCTCCAGGGGCATCTGCGCGAGTTCCATGCCGCTCTGTTCGCCGACGGCCGGCCGCGCCCGAAGAGCGCGCTCTCCGACGACGCACTGCTCGCCCTCGCCGGCGAGTTGAGGCTCGACACCGGCCGCTTCCGCACCGACTACGAGTCGCGCACCGTCTTGTCGGCGGTACGGAACAAGGCGAGTGACGGCTTCACCGCGGGCACTTATTCCACGCCCGCCTTCATCCTCGGCGGCCAGCCGATCCTCGGGGCGCAGCCGACGAAGGTCTTCACCGACAAGCTGCGGAGCGAACTCGACGCCGCCGGACGCTGAGGTGACCGTGCAGCCATGAATGTGGGACTCGCAGCCGCCTTCGTCGGCGGCGCGCTCAGTCTGCTGAGCCCGTGCAGTGCTCTGCTCCTGCCCGTCTTCTTCGCATCGACCGCCGGTTCCGGGCCGCGGCTGGTGATCCATTCGCTGGTCTTCTACCTCGGCCTCGTCGCGACGTTGGTACCCGTCGGGATCGGCGTCGGTGCGCTGGGTCGGTTGTTCGCCGAGCATCGTTCGGCGGTGGTCGCCCTCACCTCCGCGGTACTCGTGGCGTTCGGCCTGCTGGCGATGTTCGGCCGGGGGTTCGACATCGCCGGCCGGGTGCCCGGAATCGAGGGATTGCGGGGCGCCGCGCAACGCCGGACGGGCCTGGTCCGCTGCCTGCTTCTCGGAGCGGCCTCCGGTGCCGCTGGATTCTGCACCGGCCCGATCCTCGGCGCCGTCCTCACGCTGGCCGCGGCTCAGGGGGCGATCGCGGGCGCCGGCGTCCTGTTGGCGGTCTACGGAGCCGGCATCGTCGCGCCGATGTTCACGATCGCTCTCGTGTGGCAGCGGTTCGGCGAACGCGGCCGCGCGCTGCTGCGCGGTCGCGAGTTCACCTTCCTCGGCCGGTCGTGGCACAGCACTTCGGTGCTCACCGGCCTGCTGCTCATCGCGGCGGGCTGCGCGTACTGGATCACCGACGGCTTCGTCGGGCTGGCCGATCCCGAGGCCGGCTCCGGCGTCGCCGACCGGCTCCAGACCGCCGCCGAGGCACTCGCCCGCCCGGACGTCGACATCGCGCTCATCATCGCCGTCGTGACGTCGGTCGTGGTGTGGTGGTGGCGGGGGCAGCGGCAACCCGACTGAACCGCATGCACGTCGCGGCCGCGGTCAGACGTTGCCGCGGGCGATCACCGTCACCGCCGAATCCAATTGGTCGAACAGGTCGTCATAGGTGATGACGCCCATCCCCGCCTCCAGCAGAGCACCGGAGAAGGTGAACATGAGTGTTCGCAAGACCGCCGGGTCCACATCCTCGCCCAGGGCGCGCGTGAACAGTCCGTACCAGTGGGTGCCGATCTCGACGCGGATCCGCGCCACGTCCGGATCGACGGCGAGCAGACTCTTGGTGGCCGCCTCGGCGACCGTGGGCGACGCTCCGACCACGTCGGCGATGTACCGGACGGTCTGGTGCAGGCGGTCGGCGGCCTCGCCCGACAGCTCCGGCTCCGGGGCCTGCGCCACCTGCCGCCAGAACAGGGACGCGAACAGGTGGTCCTTCGACGAGAAGTAGGTGTACGCGGTCGCCGGCGAGACATTCGCTCCGGCGGCGATGAGCCGAAGCGTCAGATCCTCGTAGGCCGACTCCTCGAGCAGCGACAGGCCCGCGTCGAGAAGCCTTCCCACCGTCTCCAGTTGTCGCGCGTTGAGACCGCGGCGAGGAAGGGTGGAACCGAGACTGTGCATGCGTCCAGCCTAATGCCGCGTGAAATGCGAGGAGACCCGCACCTTCACGGTGCGGGTCTCCTCGGTTCGGTAGCGGGGGCAGGATTTGAACCTACGACCTCTGGGTTATGAGCCCAGCGAGCTACCGAGCTGCTCCACCCCGCGTCGGTAAGATTCGACTTCCAGGACGATGATGTTGAATCCTGGCCGTCGAACTCGTACTCGTCCACTGTACCCGATCCCCGAGACCGCCTCGACCACCCGCCCCCGCGGCGGAGTCGAGTCGCGTCGAGGGGTTGAAGGGGGCTGAAGGGTTGAAGCCCGACTACCGTGGCCGCACCCGGGATGCAAGAAGACCCGCACCGTGACGGTGCGGGTCTTCCTTCTAGTAGCGGGGGCAGGATTTGAACCTACGACCTCTGGGTTATGAGCCCAGCGAGCTACCGAGCTGCTCCACCCCGCGTTGCATCGACTACGTTACACACGCCGCGACAGCGAAGGCAAATCGATGAAATCCCAAGGTGATCGACGCCACCGGCAGGGCTCGGCTCAGCGCGGATGCACGCCCATCAGCGCCGCCAGCTGGGTGGCGAGCGGATTGAGATTGAGCTTGTCGGGGTCCTTCTTGGCGTTGCCGTCCCACGGCTGCGCGATGTTCGGATTCGCCAGCGGTGCCCGCGCGGCGCCACGCACGGAGGTCGGATTTCCGGCGGGCACGGTGCACCCGACCTCGGTGTTGAACGGGAAGTCGTCGTAGTTGATGTCGAAGTCGGGCTTCTCACGCTTGATCCGCGCGATCATCGCCTGCGTCGACTCGTAGCCGCGAGTACAGCTCGGCGGATTGCCGGTCTCCAGGACGATGCCGAAACGGATCGATCCGTCGGGCGACGAGGTGGCGTGACTGCTGGCCGACAGGCTCGACAGCATCGCGAAGGTCATGCCGGTGACGTAGGACGCCGGCGCGATCTCGTGGACCGTGCCGCCGAGCTGCCCGATCAGCTTGGTGGTGTCGGCCCCGTTCTCGTCGAGGAACTCCGACAGCGCAGAGGCCGCACGGGGCCCGTCGGTCAGAATGCGCCGCACAGCCGGATCGGACGAGGCGAGCTGCGCCGACACCTTGTCGAGTCCGCGCGACCATTCGAGGATCTCGTCGGACTGCTCGTCCTGAGTCTTGAGCACGACGTTCGAGTTCTTGATGAGGCCGATCGTGTCGTCGAGACTCTTGAGTCCATCCTTCGACAGGGTGTCCAGCGAATCGACCAGTCGCGACAGATCCTCCCCCTTGCCGTTGAACGCCCTGCCGAGTTCGCGAACGACGGATTGGAGCGAATCGACCGGAATCGTCTTGGTGAGGTCGATGGCCGACGAGACGACGTCCTGCACCGCCGGAGGCAGTTCGACCTCAGAGATCTCCGAGCCGTCGCGCAGATACGGACCGGCGCCCGACGGCGGCTGGAGGTCGAGGAACTGCTCCCCGATCGCGGACCGGTTGGCGACCGCCGCCACCGACGACGCCGGAATCGACGACCGGCCGGAATCGAGGGTCAGCTCCACATCGACACCACCGGGGACGATGCGCATATCGCTGACGCGACCGGCGGGGACCCCGCGATACGTCACCTCGGCTTCGGGGAAGATGCCACCGCTGTCTGGCATGTGCACCACCACGCGATAGCCGCTGAGTCCGAGCGCCTGGTCCATTCGCGCGAACCGGATGCCCGCGAAGATCGACGCACCGACACCCAGCAGAATCACGACGACCAGCTGCAGTTTCACCAGACGGCTCAGGGGTGGCATTCGCGACCTTCCTACACGACTGACGGAATCCCGACGATCCGACCTGCCGAGCGTAAGTCGGTTGCACCTGCAACGACGACTCCTGGACACCGTATGTGACAAACGAGCTAGCCAGATTCTTCATGTGATATTTGTCACCTCGTGAGCTATGGTGAGGGTAGATAGAGGGTGCTCTACCAGGGCATTCATCATCAGACGAGCTAGGAGGATCAGTCATGGCGAATCACTCGATCAGAAGGAGCGGCCACGGCAACCACTGGATGGGCCTGGTGGCCTTCGTCCTGTTGATGGTCGGCGGCGCCTTCTCAGCACTGTGGGTCATCACCTTGGCCGACCTCCCCGACAACAAGCCCACCAACATCACCTACGGAGTGCTCGCACTCGGCTGCCTGATCTTCTCCGCGATGATCTTCACCTTCCTCGTCAGGCGGCTGCATCACTCGCCGGTGATGCCCGACAACACACCCGACGAGATCGCCCGCTATCTGGCCAAAGTGCGTCCCTGATCCTGGACGCGGGGCCCTGCCGAGCAGAATGCCGGCCGATCGGATTCCCGATCGGCCGGCATTCCTGCGAATATGCGCGGCTCAGTTGCCGAGGGCCTCGTACTGATTGACGGCCTTGTTGAGCCGGTCGAGGGCGTCGCCGTAGGCCTTGAAGTCGCCGCTCGACTGCGCCTTGCGCATCTCCTCGAGCGCCTCGCCGAGCTCCTTCACCACCGCGTCGCGCGCGGCGTCGTCGCCGCCGCTACTCGACGGCTGCTGGGTGTTCGGCGCGGGCTTCTGCGGCGCAGGCGTGCTCGACCCTCCCTCGATCTCCGGCTCCGTCGCCGCACTCGGATCGATGCCGACCTGGCGGAGTGCCTCGGCCACGGTCGGCGCATAGCCGGCGTTCGCCTTCTCCTTGCCCGCCGCCGCGTTGTAGTACGTGAGTACGCGGTAGAGCTTCGGGATCGCCGAGTCCCCGGTCTTGGCCTGGTTGTACATCGGCTGCACGTAGAGGATTCCGTTGTCGCCGACAGGCAGTGCGAGCAGATTTCCGTAGGTCACCAGGCTGGAGTTCTCCACGAGCTGACGGTCACGGGTGCTCGACGGGCTGTTCTTCATCGCCTCGGTCGCCTGCTGCGGACCCACCGACTGGGTCGTGGTCGGCAACGTCTTGACCGTGATCTTGCCGTATCCGTCCGGGTCGGATGCCGCCGTCATGTACGCCGCGAGGTTCGGCCGCGCGAGCGCGGTCATCACCGATGTCAGCTGGAACTGCGAGAGCGCCTCGTTGCCCGGCGCCGACGCGGTGAAGTAGTACGGCGGCTGCGGAGCGGTGCTCTTGTCGACGGTCGGGTCCGCGGGAACGGTCCAGAAGTTGCTCGACTTGAAGAACGTGGTGCCGTCGTTGACGTGGTACTTCGTGAGCAGCTCGCGCTGCAGCTTGAAGATGTCCTCCGGGTAACGCAGGTGGGCGCGCAGGTCGGGCCGCTTGTCGAGTTCCGACTTGGGCTTGACCGTGCCGGGGAACGCCTTCATCCATGTCTTGAGCACCGGATCGGTGTCATCGGACTGGTACAGCTCGACCTTGCCGGTGTAGGCGTCGACGGTTGCCTTCACCGAGTTGCGCACATACGAGACCTCGCGGTCGGGCTGAGCGCGCCCGGTCGGCCCGGCGTCGGACTGACGGGAGTCGGCCGTCGCCGCCTGCAAGGCCATGCGCTGCGCGTAGGGATAGTTGTCGAGGGTCGTGTAGCCGTCGACGATCCACTTGATCGAGCCGTCGGCCATGACCGCAGGGTAGGTCTTGGAGTCGGTGGTCAGCCACGGCGCCACCTTCTTGACCCGGTCGCGCGGATCGCGGTCGTACAGGATCCGCGACTGGTCGCCGACCGCGCTGGACAGGATGAAGTTGCGCTCGCCGTACTTGAGCGCGTACAGCAGACGCGTACCCCAGTTGCTGAGGGGAACGCCGGAATCGGCGCGGTAGCGGTAGTTCTCGTTGTCCCCGTCGTACTCGCGGCCCTCGTCCGAGCCGCCCGTACCCACGATGGCGTAGTCGGGGTTCACCTTCGCGATCATCTCGCCGAAGTAGATGCGCGGCTCACGAACTTTGATCGGTGCGGTCGCCTTGTACTCGGGTGTATTCACCGTGTTGACGTCGGAGACCAGGAACACCGGGAGTCCGCCGGAGTCGGAATTGGTGTCGCCGTTGGGTGCCTCGTCGACCTTGTTGGCCTGCGCGGCGATGAACCCGTTGCCGTGAGTGAACACGGTGTGCTTGTTGAGCCAGTTGTTCTGGTTGCCGCTCAGGCGCGACGGATCGAGTTCGCGCGCGGCGACGATGAAGTCGCGCTGCTGGGTCTCGCCGTCCTGGGTGACCGGGTAGCGGTCCACCGCCAACTGCGAGGGGAAGCCGTAGACGTTCTTGAGCGCCTGCCGCTGCGAGAACGCGGTCGACATCACCGCCGGGTCGAGGATGCGGATGTTCGAGAGCGTCGCCGCGTCGGAGTTGACGGTGGCCGGATTCGCCGGACTGCGCGCCCAGTCGTTGTCGTAGACGACGTCCTTGCCGTTGCGGATCCGGTAGGCCTCGGTGGTCGCCGCGATGTTGCGTTCGATGTACTCGGCTTCCTTCGTGTCGGCGCTGGGCTTGACGGCGAACTGTTCCATCGCCGCCGGCCACGCGACGCCGATCACCAGCGCCGAGAGCAGCATCAGCACCGCGGCCAGCGCCGGGATGCGCAGGTCGCGCAGGGCGATCGCGGCGAAGAATGCGATGGCGCAGACGATCGCGATCGCCATCAGGATCAGCTTCGACGGCAGCACGTAGTTGATGTCGGTGTAGGTGGCGCCGGTGAAGATGTCGCCGCGCCGGTCACTGCTGAGCAGGTCGTATCGGTCGAACCAGTAACCGATGGCCTTCGCGATCATGAACAGTCCGGCGATCACGGCCAACTGGATGCGTGCCGCCCGCGTCAACGATCCGCGACGTCCGCCGCCGCCGAGCCGCAGTCCGCCGAAGACGTAGTGCGTGATCAGGTTCCCGATGAACGCGATGACGAGCGAGATGAAGATGATGTCGAGCATCATCCGGAAGAACGGCAGCGAGAACGAGTAGAACCCGATGTCGAGGCCGAACTGAGGATCCTTGATCCCGAAGGGTTCGCGATTGATGAACATCTGAACCGTGGCCCAGGAGCCCTGGGCGATGAGACCCGCCACGATGCCGATGAACACCGACGGCACCAGAACCGACAGCTTGGGCCGCATGCCCACCGCCGTCCGGTAGCGCGCCAGCGGGTCGGTGGGGCTCGCCAGCATCACGAAGTCCGGACGTGCACGGTAGGCCGCGAAGATGCCGCCGAAGACGATCGCCGAGACCACGACCGCGACCACCAGGAAGGTCACCAGACGCGTCGTGAGCATGGTGGACATCACCTCGGAGTACCCGAGGTCGGAGTACCAGAGCCAGTCGGTGATCAGTGAGACCACTCGCGGACCCACCAACAGCAGGATCAGCAGTCCGACACCGATCCCGATCAGGATCTTCGCCCTCCGGGACAACGTCGGCCGTCCGCCCGATCCGGTCATGCTCACCACTTGTATAAGCTCCCTGATTCGTCTCTGCTCGCGCGCGTGCGACAGCAATGCCGACCAGCTTACCGATTCGCCCGAGTCGGCTCCGTTCTCCGCCGCAACCGTCCAGGCTGCACAATGGGCGCGTGACGTCTTCCGATGATTCCGCAGGCGCCGGCTTCTCCCAAGCCGATCTCGGCAATGCCCTCGCCCAGTGCCTCGCCTACGCCTCCGACTTGCCCTGGGGCTCGGCGCCGACACTGTTCGCCCTGGTACCGACCGCGGTGCTCGCGTCCCAGGCGCCGGGCCTCGTCGATCCCGGCGACGACTCCGCTCTGAGCCCGGTGGTGCAGGAGACCAGCACCGCCGACCTCGAAGAGCTGCTGACCACCGTCGCGTGGCCGGAGCAAGTGGTGGGCTCGGCGGTCGTCACCGAGATCACCCTGCTGCCGCCCGACGCCGAGGCCGATCTCGACGCGGCGCTGGAACCGCTGCTGGCCGATCCCGACGCCGCCGACGAGGCGGCGCGGCGAGCCGCTCACAGCCATCCCGAGCGGAAGACGGCACGGCTCGCGGCGGGGGTGCTCCGCACCGGGCAGCGGGTGGCGCTGCTCGCGCTCCGAGAGGGCGAGCAGCAGTCGGGGGATCTGCAGACTCACCCGGACATCGCACCGAATCTGCTCGACGCTCTCGCCGAGACTCTGCACGGCTGACCGATTCAGCAGTGCCGATTCAGCAGTGCGGGCGGGCCTTGTCGGTGCCGAGGGTGTCGAGCGCGTTCACCGCGTCGGTCAGCGTGTCGACCTTGACCAGTTCGATGCCGTCGGGCGCATCGGACTTCGCGGCATCGCAGTTGCCGGCCGGAACCAGGAACACCGTCGCTCCGGCGTCTCGGGCCGCCTTGATCTTGTGCGGGATGCCGCCGATGGTGCCGACCTTGCCGTTCGGGTCGATGGTGCCGGTGCCCGCGACGAACTGACCGTGTGAGAGGTCGCCGGGCGTCAGGTGGTCGATCACCGAGAGGGTCAGCATCAGACCTGCCGACGGTCCGCCGATGTCGCCGACGTTGAACACGATGTTGATATTCGGGTCCGCTGCCATCATCTGCGGCGTCACCCCGAGGAAGGCCTTGGCGGGATCGTCCGGGCGGGCCCCGAGCTTGACTTGTTGGGTCAGTCGCTGCGGTCCGCGCTGGACCGTCAGTTCCACCTCGTCGCCGGGCTTGTGCCGGGCGAGGACGTCGGCGAGTGCCTTGGGCCCGTCGATCGCGACGCCGTCGAGGGTGAGGATGCGGTCGCGCGGAGCGAGCTTGCCATCGGCCGGCCCCTTGCTCGCGACGGCGCCGACGCCGATCGCGACCGGCTTGTGCAGGTAGTTCAGCGAGGCCATCGTCGCGTTGGTCTCCGAGCCGCTCATCTGCTCGGTGTTCTGCTGCTGCACCTGTTCCACCGTTTGGTCGGGCGGGTAGTACAGCTCACGCGGCTGCAGTTCGTACGTACCCGAGGCCCACATTCCGAGCGCCTGGAACAGCGAGAGTCCGTCGCGGAGCGAGACCGTGGTGAGGTTGAGATTGCCCTTCGGGTCCGGGTCCACCGCTCCGGTCACTTCGACGACGGGCTTGCCCTCCACGTCGCCGAGCGTGTTGACCGTCGGGCCGGGCCCGAGCGCCACATACGGCACCCGAAGCGTCATGCCTGCGATGACGAACGCCAGGAGGACTACCACGCCGACGGTGATCGTGGCGATACGGCGATGGGCGGGCTTGATGGTCACCCGGCCCAGGGTAATGCAGCCCGATTCGCGGAGCCCGCAGGTGACCGGGCGAGCGCAGCGCCGGGAGATGTGCCGGGCGAGCGAAGCGACGGGAGATGACACAGGCGAGCGAAGCGACGGGAGATCACACAGGCGAGCGCAGCGACGGGAGATGTGCCGAGCTTCGGCCCGGTACCGTTGAAGGTATGAATGATCTGCCCTTCGGGTTCTCGTCGTCGAACGACCGGGACAAGAACGACCCGGACAAGAACAACGGTGGCCAGAGCGGCGGCGGCACGCCGGGCGGCGACCCGTCGAACCCCTTCGGATTCCCGCTGGGCGAAGGCGGCGCGGTCGATCCCTCGCAGCTGGGTCAGTTGTTCAGTCAACTCGGGAACATGTTCAGCGGCATGGGCGCGGGCATGGCCGGCGGCGGCTCCGGTCCCGTCAACTACGACGTGGCCGCGAACCTGGCGCGCAGGCAGATCGGCTCGTTCACTCCGATGCTCGAGAAGGAGCACCAGGCGGTGGCGGACGCGGTCCGGCTGGCGGAGGTCTGGCTCGATGAGCAGACCGCGATGCCCGCGGGGATCCGTTCGACGGCGGCGTGGACGCCCGTGGACTGGCTGGAGAACACGCTGCCGACGTGGCGGACGCTGTGCGATCCGATCGCCGAGCAGATGTCGAAGACGATGGACGCCGGTCTGCCCGAGGAGGCGAAGGCTTTCGCCGGCCCGATGATGGCGATGATCGGCCAGCTCAGCGGCACGATGTACGGGACCCAGCTGGGTCAGGGACTGGGGCAGTTGGCCGGGGGCGTATTGACCTCCACCGACATCGGCCTGCCCTTGGCGCCGGACGGTCTCGGGGTGCTGCTTCCCGAGGCGATCGCGCGATTCGCCGAGGGACTCGATCTGCCCGCGCAGGAGATCGTCGTCTTCCTCGCGGCGCGGGAAGCCGCGCACGTGCGATTGTTCGCGCACGTTCCGTGGCTCAAGCAGCGATTGCTGGCGACCGTGGAGGAGTACGCCCGCGGCATCCGCATCGACCTCGGCGGACTGCAGAATCTGGCGACGGAGATCGACCCGCAGGAGTTGTTCTCCAATCCGGGCAAGCTCGAGGAGTTGATGGGTTCGGCCGCCTCATTCGAACCGGAGACGACCCCGGCGCAGCAGGCGGCGCTCAGCCGTCTGGAGACGCTGCTCGCACTCGTCGAGGGCTGGGTGGAGCTGGTGGTGTCGAATGCGCTCGGAGACCGGATTCCGAGCACGGCCGCGCTCAGTGAGACGATGCGCAGGCGCCGCGCGTCCGGCGGTCCCGCCGAGCAGACCTTCGCGACGTTGATCGGTCTGGATCTGCGTCCGCGCAAACTGCGTGAGGCGGCCGCCCTGTGGCGGGCGCTCACCGAGGCGTCGGACATCGCGACGCGCGACGGTGTGTGGGGCCATCCGGACCTGCTTCCCGACGCCGACGACCTCGACAATCCGGCGGGTTTCATCGACCGAATCGTCGGAGGCGACGTCTCCGGTATCGACGACGCCATCGCCGAGTTGGAGCGCCAGTTCACTGCCGAGAGCGGCGACGGTGACGCCGAGCCAGGCGACGACGGCCGAGCTTCCGGCGGCGACGGCGAGGGTTCCGACCAGCGCTGATTCCAGAGCTCGTCGAACCTGTGGAATTCGGGTTCGCCGAGAACCGGCTGCGCTGCCAGCGTGGTCGTCATGCCCGCACGCGACGCGCTCCCGGTTCTCACGTCCGGCACACCGGTCCTCATCCGCCCCGACGGCCGGCTGCACATCGGCTCCGACCCGCTGACCGCGCTCACGGTGGAACTCGGTCGCGGAGTGTCGACGGCTGCGGTCGCGGCGCTTCTGCAACGCCTCCGGACGCCGCAGCGCTACCGCCATCTGCGCCGTGATCTGCGGTCGTCTGGTCTCTCGGCGTCGAGGTTCTGGGAGATGCTCGACCGGCTGGTCGCCGCGGGCAAGGCGGTGGAGTCCGAAACTGTTGCATCCGCACGCCTCGCCATCGGCATCGTCGGTCACGGCGAAATCGCCAGGCTGCTGCTGTCCGGGTTGCCGCTCGACGGACACCGGACCGAGGTCTGCGATCCGCGCGGTCCGCTCGGCGGTCCCGGGCCCCGGCCGCAGCTGGTGGTTCTCGCCGACCAGCCGGTTCCCGACCCGGCCGTGTACGAGCCGCTGATGTCTGCGCGGATCCCCCACCTCGCGGTGCACATCCACGACGACGTGGGGGTCGTCGGGCCGCTGGTGCTGCCGGGAGCCACCAGCTGCCTGCGGTGCCTCGAGCTGCACCGCACCGACGTCGATCCCGGATGGCCGGTGCTCGCCGCCACCCTGCAGGGGGTCGCCGGCGCCGGCGGGACCGCGACCCGTCTGGCGACGGTGGCGATGGCGCACGCGCAGATCGGCGAGATCGGCGCGGCACTGCGAGCCGCGGATCCGGCGCCGCCGGCGGTGGCCGGAAAGCGGCTCGAGTTCCGGCCGCTGCCGTGCGGGATGACGCTCGCCCCGGCACCGGTGCATCCGCGCTGCGAATGCTTCGTGCGATGCGGCGGTGCACCGGGCGAAACGGTTTCCACTATCCTCGATCACGCGGCGAAAGGACACCATTGAGCGAGATCACACGCGGCCAGGGTCGTCGCAACGCGAAACTGGCCGCACTCCCCCTGGGCATGGCCGGGCGCGCTGCCGCCGGGTTCGGCAAGCGGATCGCGGGCAAGAGCCGAGAAGAAGTCAACGCCGAGTTGATGAACAAGACCGCCGAGCAATTGTTCGCGGTCCTGGGGGAACTCAAGGGCGGGGCCATGAAGGTGGGACAGGCGCTCTCGATCATGGAGGCCGCGATCCCCGACGAATTCGGTGAGCCCTTCCGGGAAGCGCTGACCAAGCTGCAGGCGGAAGCGCCGCCGCTTCCCGCCAAATCCGTGCACAAGGTGCTCGATCAGCAGCTCGGCACCCGCTGGCCCGAACGATTCCGCGAGTTCAGCGACGAGCCCGCCGCCTCCGCCAGCATCGGCCAGGTTCACAAGGCCGTGTGGTCCGATGGCCGCGAGGTCGCGGTGAAGGTCCAGTATCCGGGCGCCGACCATGCCCTGAAGGCCGATCTGAAGACCCTGAGCCGCATGTCGGGACTGATTCAGAAGCTCTCGCCCGGCACTGACGTCAAGGCGATGGTGGACGAGCTCATCGACCGGACCGAGGACGAACTCGACTACATCACCGAAGCCGACAACCAGCGGGCGTTCGCCCGCGCCTTCGACGGCGATCCGGATTTCCTGGTTCCGAAGGTGGTGGCGAGTGCGCCGAAGGTCGTGGTCTCGGAGTGGATCGACGGCACCCGGCTGTCGAAGCTGATCGTCGAGGGCACGCAGGAGCAGCGCAACGACGCCGCCACCAAGATGACGACCTTTGAGATCAGCTCGCCTGCGCGTGTGGGAATGCTGCACGGTGATCCGCACCCCGGAAACTTCTACGTTCTCGACGACGGGCGTTTCGGGATCCTCGATTTCGGTGCCGTCGGGCACTACCCGGACGGGCTGCCTGCGAACACGGGCCCGATTCTGGCCCTCGCGCGTGACAGGCGGTACGACGAACTGCGCGAGGAAATGGTGGCCGCCAACTTCATTCAGGCTTCGCACGCCGACCGCGTGAGCCCGGAGGACCTCGCCAACTACCTGCAGCCGTACGTGGATCCGCTGTACAGCGACACCTTCCATTTCACGCGCAAGTGGCTGCAGCGCGCGGCGGGGATGGCCACCGACATCAACGGCGACGTCTACAAGACGTCGCGGAATCTGAATGTTCCACGCGAGTACGTGATGGTCTTCCGTGTCCTCATCGGATGTGTCGGGATCGCCGCTCAACTCGACGCGGAGGCACCGTATCGCGCGATTCTGAACGAATGGGTGCCCGGCCTCGCGAGCTGAGCGGCAACGCGACGATCATGCGACGGCCGCGTTCTTCCGCGGACGGCCACGGGGCCGCTTCCGCGCGATGACGACACCGCGCTCGAAGATCTCCCCACCCCAGACTCCCCACGGCTCTTCGCGCTCCATCGCGCTCTCGAGGCATTGGGTCCGCAGTGGGCATTGTCGGCACAGGCTCTTCGCCTCCTCCAGGAGGTCCGGTCGGTCGGCGAACCACAGGTCGGCGTCGTAGTCGGTGGACTGGCAGGGCAGTTCTATTCGGGGAATGGTCAAGGTAGACAAAGTAGGTCGGCTTTCGTTCGCAGATGCTGGTCTGATGAACCCGGGCCTACTCGTGGTGGTGCGATGAGAAAGGCCACGGGGTTCGCTATCGCGATTCGCCGTGGCCTCGAAGGTTCCGCTGGTCTCTAGGAGTGAGACATTCGGTAGGACGTCGGATCGCCGTCCACGGGGGCCACTGGGAATCGCCGGCGCGCTCGCGCCATGGGCGCTGCCGCTGCAGCGAGATGTACTGTCTGCCAGTTCACTGGTCGATTCCCTTCTCTCGTGCGGCTCCGGACGGCACAGAGGATCTCCGCACCGCGTGATGTACTTCTGTACTGTATGCGCGCCGCCAACGGCGCACAACTTATTTTCTACCTGCGGTTTCGCCGCGTCGGCGCCCGGGGAGGGCGGCATCGATCACGTCAAGGATCCGCGCCCCGATCACGTCTGCCCGCTCCGCTCCGAAGCCGCGCACCTTCGCCAGCTCGTCGATCGAAGTCGGCACCGCAGTGGCGATCGAGCGGATCATCGACACGCTCATCACGTTGACCGCCGAGATACCCTCGGACTCGGCGAAGTCCTTGCGCCAGGCGGTCAGCGCGGCGAGGACGTCGGGATCGGGGTCGCGGCGCTCGGGCAGCGGATCGAGGTCGGCGGCCGGATTCGGCACCAGTGCCTCGAGGAATCGGGAACGCCGACGCTTGGCGCCCCGCCCCTCGCCTCTCGAAAGACTCCACGACAGGTGGAGGTGTTCACGTGCCCGCGTGACACCCACATAGAAGAGCCTGCGCTCCTCTTCGACCTCTTCGGTGGTCTTGGACGCACGCCCGAGCGGCATCGATCCCTCATGCAGTCCGGTCAGGAACACCGCATCCCATTCGAGGCCCTTGGCCGCGTGCATCGACGACAGCGTGACGCCCGCACCGACCGGCGCGTGTCGCATCCGCGACCGCTCTTCGAGCCTTGCCACCAGTCCGGCGAAGTCCAGTTCTGGTGACTCCCCGGCGATCGACTCCACGATCTCCATCAGACGCAGCAGCTGTTGCCATCGCGCACGCGCGTTGGCGCCCTTCGGCTCGGACTCGGTGAGCCCGACGGAGTGCAGCGCATGCCGCACGGCGTCCACCGGCGCCATCGGCGGGGATGCGGCCCCCGCCGCCAGAGACGTCAGGCGCCGCATCCCCGCCACGATCTCGGGCCGCTCGAAGAAGCTCTGCGCGCCGCGGACCTGGTAGTCGATCCCCGCCTCCGACAGCGCCTCCTCGTAGGCCTCGGACTGAGCGTTGACCCGGTAGAGCACCGCGATCTCCGAGGCCGGGACACCGGTGCGGATCAACGACCGGATCTTCGCCACCACTCCGACCACTTCGGAGATCTCGTCGTCGAATCCGGCGAAGACCGGTTCCGGTCCCGACGGCCGTTGGCCCACGAGTTTGAGCCGCGTGCCCGCGATGCGGCCGCGGGCCTTGCCGATGACCGCGTTCGCCAGACTCACCACCTCCGGAGTGGAGCGGTAGTCGCGCTGCAGTCGCACCAGCGTGGCCTCCGGGTACCGGCGGGTGAAGTCGAGCAGGTACGTCGGCGTCGCGCCGGTGAAACTGTAGATGGTCTGATTCGCGTCGCCGACGACGGTGAGGTCGTCGCGTCCGCCGAGCCATGCGTCGAGCAGGTCCTGCTGGATGGGAGTGACGTCCTGGTATTCGTCCACCACGAAGCTGCGGTAGCGGGACCGGAACTCTTCTGCGATCGACGGGTCCGACCGCAGGATCGTGGTGGTGAAGGTGAGCAGATCCTCGAAATCGAGCAGTCGGTCGCCGTTCGGCGCGACTTTGGCCGCCTCATACGCGGAGAACACCTGCGCGACCGTCGCAGGGTCGGCCGGAAGGTCGCGGTGGGTACGTCGCGCCGCCTCCGCATACTGCCCCGGACCCAGACCCGACGACTTCGCCCATTCGATCTCCGACGCCAGATCCCGCAGCAGATCGCGGTCGGCGACGTCGAGGCCCAATTCGCGCGAGACTCTACCGACCATCCGGAACTTGTGCTCCAGCAGTTCCCAGCGCATGTCGCCCATCGCCATCGGCCAGAAGTAGCGGAGCTGGCGCATGGCGGCGGCGTGGAAGGTCTGGGCGGCGATCCGGTTGCCGGGTCCGGCGACGCCGAGCGACTCCAGCCGTTCCCTCATCTCCGCGGCCGCTCGCGCGGTGAACGTGACGGCCAGCACCTGCTCGGGGTTCACCTGACCGGAGTCGACCAGATGCGCTATCCGGCGGGTGATGGTGCGCGTCTTACCGGTACCCGCGCCGGCGAGCACGCAGACGGGTCCTCGGGGCGCGAGAACCGCTTCGAGCTGTTCTGGATCAAGGCCTGAGGTGACTCCGCCTTCCGCCGCTGGATGCCCGATCACTGTCATGCCTACTACGTTCTCATGCCCCTGCGACACTGCTCGTCTCCGCAGTTCAGAGCCGGTTCCTCGGTGTCGTGGGAGCCCGGCCGGCGGCCCGAGCCCCCGCGCTGGGCCGTCCTACAGCCTGCCGAGCCTGCTCATCACCTCGCCGACGGACGGGTTGGTCGCCGTAGACCCGTCGGCGTAGAGAGCGGTCGGAACGACGTGGTTGCCGCCGTTGACGCTGCCGACGAACTCGGCGGCGTCCGGGTCGGCCTCGATGTCGATCTCGGTCCACTCCACGCCGTTGCGTTCCAGACCGGCCTTCAGCCGGTTGCAGAACGGACACCAGGAGGTGGTGTACAGAGTCAGTTCCGGGTTCGCTGCCGCATCACTCATGCCGCAATCTCAGCACATTCCGGGAGTCGTCGGAGGCGCGGGGTATCAGCGCCTCGGTGCCCGAGCCCAACCGGTGATGAGGCTCCGTGCGATCGATACCGATCCCGGCAGCATCAGCCGCGAGCCGGGGTTGTCGGCGCCCCAGTCGTCTTCGCGCGCCAGCGCCTCGAGCACCTCGTCCCGGTGGAACCACTTCGCGTCGCCCAACTCGCCGTCGCGGAAGGTCAGCGGTTCGGCGGGGTCGCCGAGCGCCTCGAAACCCAGCATCAGCGACCTCGGGAACGGCCACGGCTGCGAGCCCAGGTATTGCGGCGAGTGGACCCGGATCCCCGCCTCCTCGAACACCTCGCGCCGAACGCACTGCTCCAGCGACTCTCCCGGCTCGACGAAACCCGCCAGCGTGGAGAACCAACGGTCGGGCCACACGGCCTGCCGGCCGAGAAGGACACGGTCGGCTCCGTCGTGCACGAGCATGATCACCGCCGGGTCCGTGCGCGGATACTCCTCGGCACCCGAACCGCCGTCGCGGCGCAGCCAACCGCCCTGCACGAGATCGAGCGGGCGGCCGTCGACCGGCGAGAACTGCGCGGTGCGGTGCCAGTTCAGCACCCCCAGCGCTGTCGCCAGCAGTCCCGCCTCGTCGGCGGAGAGCAGATGGGCGCCTGTTCGCGGATCGGCCACCGGCTCGTGAACCTCATCCACCCGAACGGCCCACAGATCGCAGTCCGCCACCCCCAGGAAGACCGCTCCCGCGACCGGTTCAGCACCGTAATCCGCGGCCCGCGCCCATCGCAGCGCGCCGCGGTCGGTGACCGGATAGCGGCCGCGGTGGTCCACCGGCAGGACGCGCGCCTGCGCCCATCCCGCAGCGAGACGCTCCGGGTCTTTGCGCACCTGGTCGGCGCGGTCGATCTCCGCCCGCGACAGCAGCGGCGGTTCGACGAGCTCGAACGAGGCCATCAGACCGATCCGCCCTGGCGGACGTACAGCAGTCGGTCGCCGACCTCGATCTCCTCGACGCGTTCGTCTCCGACCCGGTACAGCTTGCCGTCGCGCACCACACCGAGGACCAGATCCTTGGTGTGCGCCGGTGAACCGCCGGTCTCCGACGGTTCCACCTCACGCTCGGCGATCGCATAACCCTCTTCTGGGCTGAGCAGATCCTCCACCACCTCCACCACGGACGGGGTGATGGTGGCGATGCCGAGGAGACGACCGGCGGTCTCCGACGAGACCACGACGGAGTCGGCGCCCGACTGCCGCATCAGGTGGGTGTTCTCGGCCTCGTTGATCGACGCGACGATCTTGGCGCGCGGATTGATCTCGCGTGCGGTCAGCGTCGCCAGCACCGCGGTGTCGTCTCGGTTGGCGGCCACCACGATCGCGGAGGCGTGCTGGACGCCGGCGAGCCGCAGCACGTCGGACTTGGTGGCGTCGCCGCGGACGGTGACCAGACCGTGAGCACTCGCCGATTCGAGCGCGTTCGGGTCCTTGTCGACCACGACGATCTCGGCGGGCTTGACGCCGTCGGCGATCACCGCGTCGATCGCGGTGCGCCCCTTGGTGCCGTAGCCGATGACGATGGTGTGGTTGCGCACCCGATTCCTCCAGCTCTGAATCTTGATCGCCTGCCGCGAACGCTCGGTCAGGACTTCGAGGGTCGTACCGATCAGCACGATCAGGAACAGCACGCGCAGCGGGGTGATGAAGACGATGTTGACCAGTCGTGCCGACTCGGTGATCGGAGTGACGTCGCCGTAACCGGTGGTCGACAGGGTGACCGCCGAATAGTACAGCGCGTCGATATAGCTCATCGGGACGTCACGGGCGTCGTGGTATCCGTCGCGATCCAGATAGACCACCACCGAGCAGACGAGCAGCGCGGTCAAAGCCCACGCCACGCGCCTGCCGATCGCCCGCGCCGGGCTCTTCTCATGCTCCGGGATCCGGACGACGCCGACGAGCGCGTAGTCCGGCTCGTCCACCAGGCCGCCGCCGCGGCGCCGCCGTAACCGCTCACGCACGGGAACTCCACCTCGCCCGCGCCGACTGTGACATCACGCATGGGAGGCTACTGCATGGACCGGACCGCCGACGGTCAGCGGTCACGATGGCAGCGGTCACGATGCGCCCGGGTCGGCGAGGATCCGCGCGAGTTCATCGGGGCCGGGGAGATCGGCCGGTTCCAGAGTGAAGTCGTGCCGCACGTAGACGAAGGCCGCCCGCACCTTCTCTAGGGGGATGCCCGACAGCTGAGACCACGCGACACGGTAGGCGGCCAACTGAACGAACAGTGGCTTGCGCCGCGCCGGCTCGGGTACGGCGCCGGTCTTCCAGTCGACGATCAACGCGCCGTCGCCGTCTGCGAAGACCGCGTCCATCCGCCCGCGGACCACCGTCGATCCGATGACCGTCTCGAAGCCGACCTCCACCTCCAGCGGCGTGCGGTCGGCCCACTCGGAGGCGAGGAACCGGCTGCGCAACAGATCCAGATCGTCCTCGGCGGGTCCGGCTGTCGCGTCGGCGGCTCCCGGAAGCTCGTCGACGTCGAGCAGCCGCGTGGCGCCGAACCTGCGCTCGACCCAGGCGTGAAACGCCGTACCGCGTCGTGCCATGGGGTTGGGGCGATACGGGACGGGCCGCCGGAGACGGGCCGCGAATGCCTCCTGGTCGGAGTCGAGTTCCACCAATTGACTCACCGAGAGGTGTCCCGGCAGTTCCACGTCCACCGTCGTCTCCCCCGCCCGCGCGTGTTCCTCGAGCAGGACGGCCACTTCGCGCTGCCACTCGCGCGCGTCCGCATCCGCCGGCTCGGTATCGGCGACGGCGAATAATGCCCGCTCGGCGCGGGCGGCGTCGACCAGTTCGGCGGCCGCGATCATCGGAGCACGCCGGTCGCCGAGGAGGTCCACCGGCCAGGCGACGCTGATCTGTTGCTCGGTGAGAGGGTTGGCGGCATCCGGTGCGGGCGGCGGCGCATCGACGTCGATGTGCAAGCCCGAGGGTTCCACCTCGTCGGAGGCACGGCCGGCCGCGGCGTCGGCGACGAGTTCGGCCAGCTCGGTGTAGAACTCCGAACCACCGCGCGGCTTGTCTCCCGATTCCGACCAGTGATGCGCGGAGACGAGCAGTGTGTGCTTGGCGCGGGTGAGCGCGACGTACAGCAGGCGACGGTCCTCTTCGAGCCGCCGTCGGCCGATCGCCTCCTTATGCGCGTCGATCGCCGCCTCGAGTTCCTTGCGGTCGCCGACGTCGGTGAGGTCGAGCGGCGGGAAGCCCTCGTCACCATCGCGTGCGAGATCTCCGCGCAACTCCGCGGGCAGTTCCCGCGCCGAGCCGAGCCAGGTGGTCTCCGCCTTTCCACTCGGGAAGATCCGCTCGGCCACGTGCGGCAGCGCCACCACATCCCATTCGAGGCCCTTCGCCGCATGCACGGTCAGGATCTGGACCCGCTGCTGCGCCACTTCCACCTGCCCGGCTTCGAGTCCCTTCTCGACGGTCTCGGCGGCGTCGAGGAAGGCGAGCAACCCGGGGAGAGTCGCCCCCGGACGCTCGGCGTAGTGGGTCACGTACTCGGCGAAGGCGTCGAGGTGTTCACGCCCGGTGACCTCGCCGCGCATCCGGCGCGCACGGATCTGCGCCTCCACCGCCACGCCGATCGTCTGTTCGACGTCGGCCACCAGCTCGGGCAGCGGTTGGCCGATCCGTCGTCGCAATCCGTCGAGCTGCCTGCCGAAGGTCGTGATCCGTTCGTATCCGGCCGCACTGTAGCGGGAGGCGTCGCCCGGGTCGGCGAGCGCATCGCACAGTCCCGCCGAGTCGACGGCCTCGCCCGGCAACGCCGCGTCCAGGGCCTCGTCGAGCGCCTCTCGGCTGGTGACGGCACCGGTGGTCGGCGCACCGATGCCCGCGGCGAGCTCGCGCGCGCGGCGCCACAGTGCGGCGAGGTCCGCCGCCCCCAGCTGCCATCGTGCACCGGTGAGCAGTCGCATCGCGGCGGTGCCGGCCATCGGATCGGCCATCAGTCGCAGCGTCGCAACGATGTCGGTGATCTCCGGAACGTGCAGCAGTCCGCCGATGCCGACCACTTCGGCCGGGATGCCCCGCCGTTCGAGTTCCGCGGCGAGCGGCGCCGAATCCTCGTTGCGTCGCACGAGGATCGCGGTGGTCGGCGGCGCGACCCCGTCCCGCTGAGCGGACGTGTAGTAGTCCTCGATGCGGTCGGCGATCCATGATCGCTCCTCGACGACGGTCTCGGTGAGTGCGAGGCGAACCGTGCCCGCGGGCGCGTCGGGACGGGCTCGCAGGACGCTCACCGGCACGCCTCGGCGTCGTAACTCCTCCGAGGTCCGATTCGCCAAGTAGAGAGCGCCGCGGCAGTTCCGCCAACTGGTCAGCAGCTCCCGGCGATGAGCGTCCCTGCTGTCCGGGCGCGGGAAGTCGCGGGCGAAGCGCGGGAGGTTGGCTGCCGAGGCACCACGCCAGCCGTATATCGACTGGATCGGATCGCCGACGGCCGTGACCGCGATCGCCCGCCTGCCGCCGACCGAATGCCCGCCGAACAACGCCGACAGCAGAATCCGCTGTGAGTGGCCGGTGTCCTGGTACTCGTCCAGCAGAACCGCCTTGATACCGGCGCGCTCGGCGTCGACGACCTCGGGATGCTCCGACACCAGTCGGGCGGCCAGCGACATCTGACTGCCGAAATCAAGCGCACCCTGCGCCGCCATCGCCTCGCGGAGCGCCGACACCAGCGGAATCAACTCCCGGCGTTCGTCGATGACCGCCTGGATGTCGCGGAGCTTCTTGTTGGGTTCGGCGCGCTGCCCCGGCCCCTTCGGGAGGGTGTCGACCAAGCGATACAGGTCGGTACCCGCCGCCCGCAGATCGTCGACGCCGACCAGATGCTCTGCCATCTCCGAATAGAGGCGCAACACCGCCTCCGTTACCGACGCGGGAACCTTCGTGGTCTTCAGCTCACCCGGCCACGACGCGACCACCGAGAACGCCAACTGCCACAGTTCGGTCTCGCTGAGGAGAGTGGCCGTGGGTTCCACGGGCAACAGCAGCCCGTAATCGGCGATGAGACGGCCCGCATAAGCGTGATACGTGCTCACCTCCGCGTCCGCGCTGCGCAACCGGCTCGCCAACTCGCCGCCCGGATCCCATTCGAGCAGAGCCGGGCTCCCCGCGAGCATCGACAGCCGGCGTCGGATTCGGGCGGCGAGCTCGCTCGCCGCCTTGCGGGTGAACGTGAGGCCGAGCACCTCCTCCGGTCCCACGAGCCGGTTCGCCACCAGCCACACCACGCGGGAAGCCATGGTCTCGGTCTTTCCCGCACCCGCGCCGGCCACCACGAGCATCGGCTCCAGCGGAGCCTCGATCACCTCCACCTGTTCCGGGGTCGGCGGCGGCAGTCCCAAGGCGGATGCCAGCGACCGCGCCCCGATCCTCGGCGCCCGCCTCGACCTCTCTTCCCGGACCAACGAATCAGTCATCGATGACCGCCTTCCCCCGCAGCTGCGCGGGGCACGACTGCGACAGCGAACAGTGTCCGCACCCGCTGTTCGGCGTCGCTGCGAAGACCGGTCCCACGCTGGCCCGCGCGGCCTCCCGAACCACCGTGATCCACTCCTCCACCTGCTCCGGCGTCAGCGGCGGCTGCACACGCTCGGCCGCACCGGTGGTCTTGTTCGCATTCGCGACGTACACGAGCCGACCGCCACCGGGGTCAGCGGCAACCCCCGTCGCTGCGCTCGCCCGGTCATTCCCCGTCGCTGCGCTCGCCCGGACCCCTCCCAGCTTCAACGCCAACTGGTAGGACGCCAGCTGCGGGTGGATCTCGGCATCGGCGGCGCGGATCGGCGTCTTACCGGTCTTGACGTCGACCACCACCGGCCGACCCGAGCCGTCGGTCTCCAGCCGGTCGATGCGGCCCACCAACCGCACCGGCAGCAGCGCGTTCCCCTCGTCGTCGACGCCCGCGGGCAGCGTGGCGTCCACCTCCACCTCGACACCGGCCTCGGTGAGCTCGGCCCGGGACAGCCGCAGCCAGTCGCGGAAGTTGGTGAGCATGCCTTCGGCCCGCTCCAACTCGCGCGCGCTGTACCACTGGGCGGGAGACGACACCCTCCCCCAGACCTCGTGCAGTGCCTCGGTGACCTCTGCGCGATCCATGTCGCCCGCCACCGCCTGCACCAGCGTGTGCACCAGAGTTCCGGTGACCGCTTGTTCGGCGTCGCCGTCACGCCCGCCGTGCCGCTCCAGCACCCATCGAAGCGAGCACTTGGTCAAGGCCTCCACGTTGGACGGCGAGAGAATGCGAGGACCGTCGTCCGCCGTCCACAGAGGCTTCTGCGTGCTCGGTCCCATCAGACCGAACCAGTCGGCCGGAGCCGCGCCCGGCACCCCGGCCTGAGCCAGATCGGCGAGCAGCGCCGCCGCCACTCGCGTCCGCTCGTCGGGTCCGCCGTCGGCATCCGCGCCGGACACCACCACCGCCCGCAGTTCGGCGACGAGCGACGGCAGCGACAGCACGCGCCTGACACCGGGATCGATCGGCACTTCCTCGTCGGCGTCTTCGCCGCCGTCTGCGTCGGCGCCGTAGCCGCCGACCGCGTCGGCCAGTTCGGGGACGAACCGCGACGGCGATGCGTCGCCGCTGCCGTCCTCGACCGCCGTCACCAGCAACCGCGACCGTGCCCGGCTGCATGCCACGAGCAGCAGTCGCCGCTCGTCTGCGAGCATCACCGAACCGCGCGCGATGGTGTCGACGGCGTCGGCGCCCACTCCGCTCAACAGGTCGATCAACGCGGGTGTCCCCAGCACGCTGCCCCGGCTGCGCAGCGACGGCCACAGACCGTCGAGCACACCCGGCACCGCGACCACCTCCCATTCGCGGCCGGTCGCGGCGTGTGCCGACACCACCGCGACCGCCTCCGTGCCCGACACCGCGATCCGCGACTCGCGCGGGATCTGGAGTTGGCCGAGGTAATCGACGAAGCCCAATACCCCGGCAGCCGGAAGGTTGTCGGCGAAGGTCCCCGCCGCCTCGAACATGGCGAGCATCGCGTCCAGGTCCCGGTCGGCTTGGTCGCCGCCGCGTCCGCCCCGCAGCGATTGCGCGGTCCACCTCCGCTCGAGTCCGCTGGCCCGCCAGGCGCGCCACAGAGTCTCCTCCACGCCGACGCCTGCCGCCTCCGCCGCTCGCGCGGCGTCCACCGCCTTGCGCACCTGCTTGAGAGCGATCGCCTCGAAGTCCGTGAGACCGGCCAGATAGACGTCCATCAGGTCGGCATCGCCCAGGGCCGCGGCGAGCGAGCTCAACGAATCGGCATCTCGACCGCGCGCTTCGTCGATGCGCCGGATTCCCCTGCGGAGCCGACGCAGACCGGACGGATCGGCGGATCCGACCGGTCCGGTGAGCAACGACACCACCTCGTCGGCGTCCAGCGGCGGCCCGCCCCCAGCCACCCGGAGAATCAACATGAACGCCACGACCGCACGTTGCCGATGGATCGGGACGTCGGTGGCGGGCGTGGCCATCGGCACCCCCGCCGAGGAGAACGCCCGCCGCAGCGCGGGCAGCGCTCTGGGCACCGACCGCACCACGACCGCCATCTCCGACCACGGCACCCCGTCGAAGAGGTGGGCGCGCCGCATCATGTCCGCCACCGCCGTCGCTTCCTTCGCTGCGGACGAGAAGACCCGGACGTCGGCGTGTCCACGGCGGGCCGCGTCATCGCCTCGGTCGGCCGGTTCGGGATAGCCGTGGGGCCGGCTCCCCGGAAGCCGCAGCGCGAGCGCGCGGCCGACCGCGTTCACCGCGGGCGAACCCCGGTAGTCGGTCGTCAACTCCACGTCTCGTTCCGGATCGTCCTCGGTGAGCCCGTCCGCGAACGCCGGATCCGCGCCGCGGAACCCGAACACGGACTGATCGGTGTCCGACGTGACCACCGTCGAGTCGGCGCCGGTCCCGATCAAGCGCACCAGGAACGCAGCCTGGGGGTCGAGGTGTTGGGCGTCGTCGACCAGGACATGACGGATGCGCTGCCGCTGTCCGGCGAGGACCTCGGGGTCGGTGGCGAACGCCGACAGCGCGGAACCGATCAGCTCGGCGGCGTCGACCGCGGTCACACTCGCCTCGGGTGCATCGAGCCCGACCGCCCCGCGCAGCAGCATTCCCTCCTCGTACTGGCGGAAGGCATGTCCCGCGGCCACCCACTCCGGCCGGTTGTGCCGGCGTCCGAGCTCGGCGAGATCGTCCGGTCCCAACCCGCGTTCGGCGGCCCGCATCATCAGGTCGCGCAGGGCCTGCGCGAAACCGTCGGTCGTCAGCGCCGGTCGCAGCCATTCCGGCCAGTACTCGGCACCGTCCTCCACATCGCCGGCGAGCAGTTCGCGCAGGATGACGTCCTGCTCCGATCCGGTGATCAGCCGCGGCGGTGGATTGCCGTGCGCCGACGCCTGCAGCCGCAGCACCGCGAAGGCGTACGAGTGAACCGTCCGCACCAGCGGCTCCCGCAGGGCCCCGCCCAGACTCCCGCCTGCCGAGAGCACACGCCGGGTGATCTCCGACCGCAGCTCACCGGCGGCCCGACGATTCGCCGCCAGCACCAGCACCGACTCCGGGTGTACCTCCGGGTCGAGCAGCCGCGCCACCGCCGCGTCGACGATCAGCGACGTCTTGCCCGTTCCCGGACCGCCGTGCACGCGCCAGGGCCGCCAGGGCCGCGAGGGATCGGCGCGGTGCCGTCCCCCGATCACCGCCGACGCCGACGCCGGCCACGACCGCACGCCGTCCGCCGGGGCGGGCGCGGCGACGAGTCGGGTGCTGGGACGGGTCATGAACCTATGGAAGCACGCGCCTCCGACAGTCCCGGTGGCGGAAGTCCCCATTAGAGTCGAGGCATGCCCGGACCCGCCTCGCCGACGCGCACGCTGCACACGCACCTGTTCGGTACCGACGATCCCGGCGCGCCTGCGGTACTGGCGGTTCACGGCCTCACCGGGCACGGGCGCCGCTGGGAGCAGATGGCCGCCGACCACCTGCCCGGCACCCGGGTGGTGGCGCCCGACCTGCTCGGTCACGGCCGCAGCCCTTGGGAGCCGCCGTGGAGCATCATCGAACACGCCGATGCGCTCGGCGCGGCCCTCGACGCTCATGTCCCCGTCGGGCAGGCAGTCGTCGCGGTGGCCCACTCCTTCGGATGCGCGGTGAGCCTGGCCCTCGCCGAGCGCCGGCCGGATGCGTTTCGCGGCCTCGTCCTGCTCGATCCGGCCCAAGGTCTCGACCCCGAACGGGCCCGGTTCATCGCCGAGACGTCGATGGCGAACTGGGGCTACCAGGACGCCGACGACGCCAGAGCCGCCAAGCGGATGGAGGGCTGGAGTGCGGTGCCCGCCGACGTGCTCGACGCCGAGATCGCCGAACATCTGGTTCCGGCGGCCGGCGGACGCGTGGCCTGGCGAGTGTCGGCCCCGGCCGCCGCGACCGCGTGGAGCGAGATGAGCGGCGCCTTCCGTCTCCCGCCCGCCGGCATCCCGACGCACGTCGTGGTCGCCGAGCGGGTGCAGCCGCCCTTCGTCCGGCAGGAGTTCCTCGCCGCCTGCGCCGCCGAGCGCGCGGACACGGTGACGGTGCACCGCGTCGACACCGAGCACATGATCCCGTTCCTCGTCCCCGACTTCTGCGCCGCGCTGGTGCGCGACCTGCTGTAGCCGTGGCCGCGGTCACCGAGGATCAGGTGGAGGCGGTACGGGCCCTCGTCGCCGCCATCCCACCCGGAGCGGTGAGCACCTACGGCGACCTCGCCGCCGCCGCGGGACTGTCCAGCCCGCGCATCGTCGGGTGGATCATGCGGACCGACTCGGCAGACCTGCCGTGGCATCGGGTGGTTCCGGCCTCCGGCCGTCCATCGCCCGGCCTGCGTGCGCGGCAATTGACTCGACTGCGCGAAGAAGGCATCCGAATCGTCGACGACCGCATCGATCTGAAGTCGCACCGGATGCGCCCCGACGGTCCGGGACCGACGGGAGTTCCGGACTAAACCATCATCCGGACGAGGTCGACGACCCTGAGAAGTCCGGGCAGCGCACCGGCGGTCGACCGCGGATGCATGCCGTGGACGGCGAGCCGGAACATGACCGCGCGCAGCAGCATCTGCGGCCACTCGGGATGATTCGACCACCGCTCCACCAGGTCCTCGCCGGCACCGCCCCATGCGAGCGCGTCGACGACCACCACGGCCGCGGCCCACGACCCGGGACGCCAGTACGGAACGATGTCCGTGATCGCCGGCGCTGCGGCACCTGCGAACAACACCGTGCCGAAGAGGTCGCCGTGCACCACTTGAGACGGCAGGTCGACGGGTCGGCGGAGACTCCCGAGGATCTTCAGTTCGGCGAGACTGCGCTCCCCGTCCTCGCTCGTCGGCTCCGGCATTCCCGCGGCGCGTGCCGTCCGCAGCGGAACGTCCTCCCAGGCGGCCCTGTCTGCCGCGACGAAGACGTCGACGTCGTTGAACGGCGGCGCGGGCGGCTGCAGCATGAAGCGGGGTCGTTCGAGTTTGGCCGTCGCCGCGTGCAGCCGGTCAGCGAGCGCCACGACCTCGTCGTACCGGGGTTCGGGACTGCCCGCGACATAGGTGTCGGCCCGCCAGCCGGACACCACGTAACGGCCGTCGGTGGCGCGGATGGGCCGCGCGATCCGCATTCCCTCGACATACAGGTTCTCTCGCGCGGTCGCCGACCATGCGGCGCGCGCGTGATCGGGAACCAGCGTCAGGACCACCTCGCCGACGCGCCATCCGGTGCCGTCCATCGCGATGGGCGGATGCGCGGTGAGGCCGAACGTGGTCAACACCTGTTCGGGCGGCTCGACAATCATGGTCACGTCCGTCAGATTACCCAGGACGCCTGACGTTCCCGGGCAGCGACACCGGTCCAGTCAGAGGCTCTGCACCAGTTCGCTCACCACCGGCGGCACCGCACACGCCAGAGCGAAGCCGAGCGGAAAGACCATTGCCAGCATGCGCGCGGTACCGGTCAGCCGAACGGCGATCGCCGCCGCCGACCCGGCCACGACCAGCACGCACGCCCCGATGTACGTCCACAGCGGGTCGAGGCCGGGCACGAGCACCGGGATGAGGAACCACAGCGGGACGGCAGCCATCAGGCCCGTCGCCACCCCGGCCGCAGCCACCGCCGCCGTGTTGAACGCGGCGGGCAGCAGTGCTCTCGGTCGCCTGGTCATGTCGCCGATTGTGACAGCCGCGCTCAGTAGACCGGCATGGTCGGATCGATCTGCGCGGCCCACGCCACGATGCCGCCCTGCAGGTGTGCGGCGTCGTCGAACCCGGATCTCTTGAGTGCGGCGAGCGCCTCCGCCGATCGGATTCCGGTCTTGCAATACAGCACGATCGGCCGATCGTGCGGCAGGTCTCCAATTGCACGTCCCGACACAATCTCTCCCTTCGGGATCAGCTGTGCGCCCGCGATGCGATTGATCTCGAACTCCACCGGCTCGCGGACGTCGATCAGCGCGGGCGGCGCCTCCGAACGCAGCGCCGCGTCGACCTGCGCCGGGGTGAGGGTGGACCCGGCGGCCGCCGCAGCGGCCTCGTCGGTCACCACGCCGCAGAACTCGTCGTAGTCGATCAGTGCGGTCACCGGCCGTCCCTGCGGATCCTTGCGGAGGCGCACGGTCCGGTAGGTCATCTCGAGCGCGTCGTACACCATCAGCCTGCCGAGCAGCGGTTCACCGATGCCGCAGATCAATTTCACCGCCTCGGTCGCCATGATCGAGCCGATCGACGCGCACAGCACTCCGAGAACGCCGCCTTCGGCGCAGGACGGCACCGAGCCCGGGGGCGGCGCCTGCGGATAGAGGTCGCGATAGTTGACGCCGCGACCGTCGGGAGCGTTCTCCCAGAACACCGACACCTGCCCCTGGAACCGGTAGATCGATCCCCACACGTAGGGCTTCCCGGCCAGCAGCGCGGCGTCGTTCACCAGATATCGCGTCGCGAAGTTGTCGGTGCCGTCGAGGATCAGGTCGTACTCCGAGAACAGGTCGACCGCGTCCTTCGCCTCCAGCCGCCGGTTGTGCAGCCGGACGTCGACGAACGGGTTCAGTTCGGCGATCGAGTCGCGCGCGCTCTCGGTCTTGAGTCGGCCGACGTCTCCCAGCCCGTGAATGATCTGGCGCTGCAGATTGGACGTGTCGACCACGTCGAAGTCGACGATGCCGATGGTGCCGACTCCGGCCGCCGCGAGGTAGAGCAGAGTCGGAGACCCCAGCCCACCCGCGCCCATCACCAGCACCTTGGCGTTCTTCAGCCGCTTCTGCCCGGTGACGCCGACGTCCGGGATGATGAGGTGCCTGCTGTAGCGCGCGACCTCGTCCCGGCTCAGTTCGGCTGCCGGTTCCACCAGTGGCGGCAAGGGCGACATTCTTCAGACCTCCGTCTCCGATCCCGAATACGTTCCAGCCATCCCGTCAGCGGGCGGTGGTCAGTTCGCGGGGAAGGGCCAGGCGTTCGGTTTGCAGACCAGCGTACGGTCGGCCTCCATGTCCGGGTCGAGCGCCATGATCTGCGCATTCGCGGTACCGAAGGTCTGCTGCATCATGATCGGCGCGAGCGCACCGTTCTCCTTGCACGGCTGGTGCTTCTCATATCCGATGCCGTGACCGGTCTCGTGGTTGATGAGGTACTGGCGGTACGTCAGATCGTCGCCCTGGAAGGCCTGCGCGCCGCGCACCCACCGCGCCTCGTTGATCACCACGCGCTTGTCGGGCGGATAGAAGCACGAGGTCTCCAGCTTGATCTGATATCCACACAGTTCGCGGGCGGTGTCGGTCGACGTGAGCGAGATCCGTAGGTCCGGCTCGCCGGTGTCGATGCGGCGGAAGGAGACGCGGCCGTCACCGATCCAGCTCTTCTTGTTCGCCAGCGTCGTGTCGACGAGTTTCGCGAAGGCCTGGTCGCCGCCGTAGTCCTGCGGCGACAGTCCCTTCTCCGCCTCGACCGTGTACGTGTAGACCTGCTTGGCCGTGCCCAGCTTGTCGCCGGTGCCGCGCACCACGCGGTAGACCTCGTCTCCCTTGCGCGTGAACGGACCGCCTCCGGGCAGGGCGCCGGCGGGCAGCGCCGCCTCCTGGATCTGCCCGGTCGGGGCGCCGATCGGCGTCGTCTCGTCCTGCACGTGGGTGTTGCGTACGTCGTCACCGGTAGCGGCGGTCTTGTCGACCGCGGTGTCGCCGTCGTTGCGGACGGTCATCACAAGCAGCACCACGGTGAGTACGGCCAGCACCGGAATGGCGTAGGCGCGCCAGCCGTATGTGCTGACGAACCGCCCCAGGGTGCTGCGCTTGCGCCGCTCCACCCGCTCGGAGCGCGACCGTCCGCTGTCGGAGATCGGATCCCAGCGGGCACGCAGCGGCTGGTCGGGCCGCGGGCGGCGGGGACGCTGCGCCCCGTTGTCTGGTGTACCGGTCACGCCACAACTTTCTCATAGATGCCCCCTCTCACCTCGCATCCACCCTCGGCCGCGATCCGGATGAGTGTGATCTGAAGCGCTCCGAGTATCCTTTGGGGATGTCGTCTCCCAGTTCCCAGACGTCGGCTCCGGCCGCAGCCGGGCGCTCGAGCACGCGCCTTCCGCGAAGTGCACGCCGCCGCCAGCTTCTCGACGCCGCCAGTGAGATCTTCGTCGAGCGCGGCTATCACTCCGCCGGAATGGATGAGATCGCGATTCACGCCGGTGTGAGCAAGCCGGTCCTGTACCAGCACTTCCCGTCGAAGCTCGACCTCTACATCGCCGTGGTCGATTCGCACGCGGAGAAGCTCGTCGCCGACGTGAACCGGGCGCTGCTGACCACCGTCGACAACCGCCGTCGTGTCCTCGCGGCTGTCGAGGCCTTCTTCGACTTCATCGACGACGACAACTCCGGATACCGCCTCATCTTCGCCTCCGACGCCATGGACCCGGCCGTGATCCGGCGTGTGGAAGGCGCCACCGAGGCCTGCGTCGACGCCGTCCACGGTCTCGTCATGCAGGATTCGGGGATGGATCCGTACCGGTCCCGGATGCTCGCCGCGGGACTGGTCGGTGCGAGTGTCGTGAACGCTCGGTACTGGGTGGACGCGAGCCGCCCCATCGACAAGGCCAGCGCGGTGGAGATCACCGCGGCGCTGCTCTGGGGCGGTCTGGCCGGCATTCCCCGCCAGACTCCGGGCGACGACTGAGAACTTCCGAGAACCGGTCCGTCTACACGGACCGGTAGACGGCGCTCTCGAAGTCGAGAGCGTGGCGCAGGGCGGCGGGGTCTGCGAACGGCAGTACTTGACAGGCCCACATCCCGGCGATGTCCGCGGACCGATCGATCCAGAAGTACAGGTTGGCCAGGCCGGCCCAGGCGAGTGAACCCGCACTCCGGCCCGTCGGCGCAGCGTCGTCGTTCACCATGAACGTGTAGGCCCACGACTTCGGCAGACCCGGGAAGAACTCGGCGTCGTGCGTGATCACCGGGTCGACGCCCCGCAACGCCGTGACCCGCTGCCCCTCGGCGAGACCGTTGCGAGCCGCCCACTCGACAGTGTCGCTGCGGAGCACGCGCCCACCGTCGCCCGCCCCGCCGCGCAGCCACATGCGGAGGAATCGGATGTAGTCCGGAACTGTGGAGTACAGGCCCTGACCACCCATCTGGACCTCGGGGTTCTGCGGCATGACGATGCCGGTGGCTTTGAGCGAACCGTCCGGCCTGCGCAGATGCACGGCGGCGCGGCGCTCCTGCATGGCATCGGTGAGCAGGAATCCCGAATCGTCCATGCCCAGCGGGGCGAAGACCCGCTCAGCGAGAACCTCCCCCAGCCGTGCGCCGCGTACTGCTTCGACCACGAGCCCGGCCCAGTCCATGTTCGATCCGTAGTTCCAGCGCGTACCCGGGTCGAACAGCAGCGGCGTCATCAGTGACGCACGCGTCGCCGTCACCACATCCGGGTAATGGCCCTGCCGCACCAGGGAGCGGTAGTTCTCGTCGAAGAACGGATAGGCGAATCCGGCCGTGTGGAGCAGCAGCATCCGAGTGGTGACCGGCGTCGCTGCCGAACGGATCCGCGGACTCCCGTCGGGCTCGAAACCGTCCAGCACGCCGATCTCGGCGATCTCCGGCACGTACTGCGCAGCCGGCGCGTCGAGGTCGATCAGCCCCTCCTCGACGCACTGCAGCACGGCCGTGCCGGTCAGCGGCTTGCTAGCCGAGTACAGGGCGACGACCGTGTCGGCCGTCATCGGGCGGTCGTCGGCGACGCTCGTGCTCCCCGCCGCGCCGGTGAAGACCGTCTCCCTCGCGTCGGTCACCGAGGCGACGACGCCCGGCACCCGGTCGGAGTCCGGACCGGTCACCGCATCGTCGAGCAACGCCCTGAGTCGGTCGGAGTCGACTCCGCTCATCGAGCTCAGGCCGCCCCGAAGCCGACCCGTCGGTTCTCGGCGCTGCCGACCTCCACGTAGGCGATCTTGGCTGCCGGGACCAGCACGCGCGATCCCTTGTCGTCGGTCAGCGACAGCACGGCGTCGGTTCCGCTCAGCGCGCGGTCGGCGGCCGCGTACACGTCATCGGCCTTGTCCGGGCAGGTGAATGCCAACTCGCGCGGGCTGTTCTCGATACCGATCTTGACTTCAACGCTCATAACTCCGGAATCCTACTCGTCACGCCAGCGACAGCTCGGCCATGCGCTGCCCGTGGCGAGCCGCCATGTTGTCGAAGAAAGCGGCGGCGTTGGCAAGCGTCGCATCACCTTCGAAGAGCAGCGCCATCACGTCTTCCTCCTCGGCGAGAACCCACTGCATGTGCGTGATCGCCTCACCCAGCAATCGACGGCCCCACAGCGCCAGCGGCGACGCCACGGCCGGATCGGCGGCGACCGCCGCCCGCACCTGGTCGACGGCGAACTGTGACGAACCGGTCTCGGCCATCACCGATTTCATCGTCGGACGCACCTCTTCGGGCATCACATCGGCCATCTCGGCGTAGAAGTCGGCGGCCAGACCGTCACCGACGTGCATCTTGACCAGCACCTCGAGCCACGACGTCGGTGTCGTCACGCGGTGATACTCGTCGAACACCCGGGCGTGCGCGGCCACTGCTTCCTCGGGTGCGCCGCCGTCGGAGCGGATCTGCTCGGCCAACACCTCGAAGTGGCCCATCTCGGCCGCGATCAGTCGCGCGATTGCGATGCGGTCGGCAGTCGTCGGCGCCATCGCGGACTCTTCGATCAGGCGATAGCACGCGGCGAACTCGCCCGCGAGAAGGACTTCGTAGAGCTTGCGAATGGCCGCTGCGTTGTTCGACATGCAAGTCAGAGTATGCAAGGCGGTACACTCGGAGACAGACGAGTCGCCGTTCCGCTCGCCGAATGCACGTTCATGGGCACCGCGCGGCCACTTCGAGCGGCCCGTCGGACATTGAGCGCGCACCTGCGAAGGGCCTCCGGGCCCGGCCGCCGAGGGTCCGGACTAACGATCAGGACCCCGTGGCCTCTCTTGTGTGCGTGCGCGAACACCCGCGAGAGGCTTGAACTGCATATGACCATTGATCCCACGGTGGGCGAAGCCACCGACGACGTCCAGACGACGATCGTCGACGAGGAGCACACCGCCCCGACCTTCGCCGAACTCGGCGTCGACCCCGCGATCGTCGCCGCCCTCGAGGCCGACGGCAAGACCCGTACCTTCGCGATCCAGGAACTCACCCTGCCGCTGGCGCTGGCCGGCTCCGATCTGATCGGTCAGGCGCGCACCGGCATGGGCAAGACCTACGGGTTCGGCATCCCGCTGATGCACCGGCTCGCCAACGCCGAGGCGACCGGCCTGCGCGCACTCGACAACACTCCGCGCGCCCTCGTCATCGTGCCGACCCGCGAACTCTGCGTCCAGGTCACCGAAGACCTCGAGACCGCCGCCAAGGGCGTCGACGTCACGCTCTCGAACGGCACCGTTCGCCCGATGAAGATCACGTCGATCTACGGCGGCCGCCCCTACGAGCAGCAGATCGCCGAACTCCAGGCCGGCGTCGACGTCGTCGTGGGCACGCCGGGACGCCTCCTCGACCTCGCGCAGCAGGGACACCTCGTCCTCGGCAAGGTCGGAGTGCTCGTGCTCGACGAGGCCGACGAGATGCTCGACCTCGGCTTCCTTCCGGACATCGAGCGGATCATGGGAGCCCTGCCCACCGACCGGCAGACGATGCTGTTCTCGGCCACCATGCCGGGTCCGATCGTCACCCTGGCGCGGACCTTCCTGAACCGCCCGACACATATCCGCGCCGAGCACGCGAACGACTCCGCGGTGCATGAGCGGACCACCCAGTACGTCTACCGCGCCCACGCAATGGACAAGGCCGAACTGGTGGCCCGCGTGCTGCAGGCGGAGGGCCGTGGCGCGACGATGATCTTCACCCGCACCAAGCGCACAGCGCAGAAGGTGGCCGACGACCTCGCCGAGCGTGGCTTCTCGGTGGGCGCGGTGCACGGCGACCTCGGCCAGGTGGCCCGTGAGAAGGCGCTGAACAAGTTCCGTGACGGCAAGATCGACGTACTGGTGGCCACCGATGTCGCGGCGCGCGGCATCGACGTCGATGACGTCACCCATGTCATCAACTACCAGTGCCCGGACGACGACAAGACCTACGTGCATCGCATCGGACGCACCGGGCGCGCCGGGCGCACCGGCATCGCGATCACCCTTGTGGACTGGGACGAGCTGCATCGCTGGGAGCTGATCGACAAGGCGCTCGGCCTCGGCATGCCCGACCCGGCGGAGACCTACTCCACCTCCGAGCATCTGCGCGAGGATCTGGGCATCCCCGCGGACGCCAACGGCCGTATCGGCGCCCCGGAGCGTTCGTCCGACGAACGGCGGGAGCCGCGCGCGCCGCGCGCCGATCGTCCCAAGCGTGAGCGGCGCCGTACCAGGGGCGGCAAGCCCGCCGGCGCCGAGGGCGCCACGACCGCATCATCGGCGGACGACGCCGAGCAGGCGGAGAAGAGTCCCACCGCCTCGACCGAGCAGCCGGAGGCCGATGGTGAGGCCAAGCGGCCGCGCCGCCGCCGTCGTCGTCGCAGCGGTGGTGCGAAGTCCGGTGAGGGCAGTGACGGCGCTTCGCGCGACGCAGCGCCCGCGGCAGCGGCCGAGTAGCTCCGCCCGGACGCTTTTCGCATACCCTCGCGAGAATGGGACGGATCAAACCCGAACGGCGCACCCGCACCGACCTCATCGTGACCGCGTTGATCGCGGCGATCGTGGTCGCGGCGGGTGTCGCCGTCTGGTGGACCAGCCCCGCCCGCCATACCGAGTCGGTGACCGCGACGACACCCGCCCCGGTCCAGCTGCCGGCTGAGAATGTTCCGCGCGAGGTCTCGGTCCGTTGGTCCGCGCAGTCGGACGTCACCACGGTCCCGCAGATCACCCGCGACTCCCTGGTGACCGCGTCCGGCGGCACGGTGGTCGCGCATCGGCTGAGCGACGGAACCGACCTCTGGAGCTACCGGCGGAATCTGCCGCTGTGCGCAGCGGCCGCGGGATGGACCGGCGGCGACAACGACGTGCTCGCGGTGTACCGGAACAGCCGGGGTTGCAGCGAGGTCACATCGTTGCGAGGTTCCGACGGTGCTCGTCACGCCGCCCGCACCAGTGACGCCGACGACACCGTCCACCTCTCCATCGATACCGGCTACGCCCTCCTGTACGGCCCGACGCGCCTCGAGACGTGGGGTTCGAATCTGGTGCGCGGGATCGAGTACGGGCGTGTCACGGCACCGGTGAACCCCGACGTGGCGCCCGACCGGACGCATTGCCGGCTGTACTCTGCGGTCTCCGGTGCGGATCGGGTGGCGATCGTGGAGCGATGCGATGACGATCCCGGCTATCGGCTGACGGTGCTCAGTTCGAATCTGACCAGCGACGAGAAGATCCGCCAGTGGGGTTCGACCCTGATCACCACATCGGCTGCGGGTCCCGCTCCCCGAGTGGTGGCGGCGACCGATTCCACGATCGTGGTCTACGACGGCGGCGCCGACCCGTCCGGTTCCGTCGGCGCCCCGCAGGGACCGCGTCTGCGCCTATTCACACCGCAAGCCGAGAGCCGAAGCGAACACCCGGTGGCCGGTGACGCCCAGGTTCCCGAGCGGAGCGATCCGATCATCGATCAGGGTGTCGTCTCGTTCTGGACCGGCAAGGCCACCGTGGTACTGGACGCCTCGAATGGAAACCCGATGTTCCAGGTGACAGATGCCATCGGACCCGGGGCGGTGATGGCGGGGCAACTGCTGGTGCCGATGCCCGGGGCCATCAGCGTGCGCCGCGTGTTCGACGGCCACGAGGAGTTCAGCATTCCGGTGGATCGCGGTCAGGTGGTCGGACCGGTGGCGCTGCGCGTGCTCGGCGATACGATCCTCGAGCAGCGGGGCACGCAGGTCGTCGCATTGCGCTGAGTGTGACAGGGCCGCTGTCCTCTGCACTGCGAATTGCGGGACGCGACGACCGTCTTCCATCTGAGTCCGGCGGGTGCCGATTCTTCGGTTGTCCGGCGTGGTGGATGGGGTTCAGGCGCCAGGGGTGTTCGGTGGTGGCTGGTCGCCAGGCCATGCGTCCGGCATCGGGCCCATCCGGGAGGATGATGGTCTCCCACTGTCCGCGTTTGGTGCCGACGGCGCGGTTGTGGCGCCCGCACGCGGCGCCGAGAGCATCGATGTCGGTGCGCCCGGCCGGGGTGACCCAGTCCGGTGCGTGATGGGCTTGAGTTTGGGCGAAGGGGCGGTCGCAGCCGGGTGCGGCGCAGCCGCGGTCGCGGGCGAACAACGCCAACCGCTGCGCCTTACTCGCACACCGCGCACCGCGGCCTTGGTAGAGGACTTCGCTGGTGTGATTCCGGAAGACCGCCAGGTGCGGCACGGCGTCGGCGGCGAGCCGGACGAGTTCGCCGATCGGCACCCGGGTGCCGGTGGCAGTCAGGGCGATTCCGGCGTGGGCGGCGAGTTCTTGATCGGTAACGGTGATGACCAACTCCGCCGGTATCCGACTCGGTGCACCGAGTCCGCCGTGGGCGAGAACGTAATCACACAACGCCAGCAACGCATCATGCGTGCGCTGAGCGGCACTGCGCAGATCCCGACCCCGCGCCGCCGCCAGAACCTCAACGTCGATGCTCTCGGCGTCAATGGTTCCAGTCGGGGAGTCGGGGTCGGCGGGGTTGTTCATGCCGGGTGCGGCCCAGGCGGTGAGGATGACTTCGAACTTGGCGCGTAGTTCCGGGGTCATGGCGCCGCGGACTTTGCTCATGAGTTGTCGGTCTTGCGGGAGGATGGTGATTCCGCGTCGGCGTTGCCGGTCGACGTGATCGCTCTCCTGCCCGTCGGGGTCCAGGTGAGCGAGCAGGCGGTCACCGACCTTGCCCAGATCATCCGGATTCAACCCGACGGCAGCCTGAGCGAGTTCGGCCTCCGCACGGGCTTTGACCTCCGGCGAGATGCAGCCGGGCACTTTCGCCAAAACGGCCGAGATCACCAACGCGTGTTCGGCGCCGACAGTCCCGGCCGCGACCGCGGCGGCGGTCGCCGGCTTCCGGGGAGGCAGCGTCTGCCCTTGAAAGTTCGAGAACTCGCCGATCGCCTCAGCCATCCGCAACCGCCGACCCGCCTCCCGGGTTCCCAGCCGCAAGCCCTGTGAGAGGTACTGATGCGGATTCAGATAGCCGGCGGTGCGGTGCGCGTTGCGGTCGGAGACCTCCACCAGCAGCGCCGCGGAGACGCCGTCCCAGCGTCGCCGAATGCGTTCGGCGGTCTGCGTGTGCGCCAGCAGTTCCGGTTCGGTCTCCGGCGACAGCGAGGTCTCGGCGAGTTTGACCGCCGCGGCATCGATCAACGCCAACAACTCCGCGGGCTGGTCCGGCAGCGCACCTGTGGCAACGACAGTCGCGACCGAATCAGTGATCGAATCGCTCATCGCCGCCACCTCCCCCGAGTGTTTCAGCTGGTCACACCATGTTTTCTTGACCTATCCGAACACTACCAAGGGGGTCTGACAGAACTCCCGAACCAATCGACCGACAGTTCGCCTCGCTAGATCTCCAACTCATACGTCCGGACGTCGGCACCATTCCACGACTGCCAAAGGTTGTCGGCGAGGTCGCGGTACGCGGTGGCACCCTTGTTCTTCCGCCCGCGCATCACTGACGCACCGGAGGCCGAGGCCTCGGCGAAGCGGACGGTCCGCGGGATCGGCGGGTCCAGCACAGGCAGCGCATAGCGGTCCGAGACGTCCGACAGCACGTCGCGACTGTGGGTGGTCCGGGCATCGAACAGGGTCGCGACCGCACCGAGCATCTTGAGGTCCGGATTGGTGATCTGCTGAACTTCAGTGACGGTACGCAGCAACTGTCCGACGCCGCGGTGCGCGAGCGTCTCACATTGCAGCGGGACCACCACCTCGTCGGCAGCGGTGAGTCCGTTGAGCGTCAGAACCCCCAGCGACGGCGGGCAGTCGATGAGCACCACGTCGTAATCCTGCGCCACCTCCGCCAAGGCCCGTTTCAGCGCGTATTCGCGGCCCGGCCGCATCAACAGCAGCGCTTCGGCACCGGCGAGGTCGATGGTGGCGGGCAACAAGGTCACATTGTCGTCGGTATCGAGCAGAACGTCGGCGATGTCCTCGGCGCCGATCAGCACGTCGTGCACCGACTTGGTCAGCTGATCCGGGTCGTGCCCCAGCGAGAAAGTGAGGCAGCCCTGGGGATCGAGATCGACCACGAGAACCGAGACGTCCTCGTCGGCCAGGGCGGCGCCGATCGACGCGGTGGTGGTGGTCTTCGCCACTCCACCTTTCTGATTCGCGATGGCAAGGGTGCGCGTCATGGCCACCACCATACGGTGGCGTCCCTCATACCACCGGGATCAGGCGTCCGGGTCACACGTCCGGCTCACGCGTCCGGCGGCAGATCGTCCGCATTCAGCCAGGTGAGCGACGCCGGCGCGAAGAGCAGCACGAGGACCGCCAGCGCGACGATCGCGACCGGCACCCCGATGAGGGGAAGTCCGCTGCCGGTGATGAGGGTGTAGGCCACCGGCAACAGCAGAATCTGCGCCATCAACGAGACCCCGCGACCCCAGCGCCGTCCGCGAGTCAGGGCGAGGCCTCCCGCGAAGACGCCGCCGCCGATCGCCGCGAACCACGCGGCGGTGCCGTACCCGCTGATCGCGGCCTCGTGGTGCCCTGCCATCTCGCGAATCACAAGGACCACCGCGACGATGAGACCCAGTGCACCCTGGACCGCCGTCACGTAGCCCGCCCAGCGGAGGGTGCTCGGGACGCCGGGAACTCGGCGGATGGGATCAGAACTGCTCACTACTCCAGGGTATGGCCGAGCACCCCCGACTCGTGAATCGGGCTCGTGCCCGATAGTGTGATGCCTCGTGCGCGTCATGCTCATCACCAATCCGTTCGCCACCTTCACGACTGCTGAGGGACGTGACGCGCTGGCCAACACTCTCGATTCCCGATATCACGTCGATGTGGAACACACCACACATCGCGGCCACGCCGGAGAACTCGGGGCGCGCGCGGCCGCCGAAGGCTACGACGCGGTGGTGGTGCACGGCGGCGACGGCTCGGTGAACGAGGCGGCCAACGGCATCCTCGGCTCCCCGGACTCCTTGTCCCGCCCTCCTTCGAGCCTGCCGGCTCTGGGCGTCGTTCCCGGAGGAAGCGCCAACGTCTTCGCGCGGGCCCTCGGGATCGACCGTGACCCCTTGACCGCGACCGCGCAACTCATGGCGATACTCGACCGCGGCGAACGCCGCTCGATCAGCCTCGGCCACACACTCAACCGCTGGTTCCTCTTCAACGCCGGTATGGGCATGGACGCGATCGTCGTCCGCCGGATGGAGGAACTGCGACACAAGGGCAAGAAGGCGACCGCGGGTCGCTACTTCCGGACCACGGTCAGTTCGTTCGTGAAACCCTCCATCACTCCCCCGACGTTCACCGTCGAAGTCCCCGGACGCCCCGCGATCGACGGCGTGCGGTTCGGCTTCGTCAGCAATACCGGCCCGTGGACCTACTTCGGCACCCGGGAGATCCGGACGAATCCACACACCGACTTCGACCACGGACTCGGCATCTTCGCCGCCACGTCGGTCTCCGTGGCACGGAATGTGGTGCTCGGCGCTCGCCTCCTGGCCGGCACCGAACCCAGGGCTCACCATCTGTATCGCGACGACGATGTGGAATGGGTCCGATTCACTTCACCCGAGCCGGCCGACGTCCAGATGGACGGCGACTACCTGGGCGTTTACGACAAGATGGAGTTCGGCTACCGTCGCGCAGTACTGGATGTGGTGGCGGCGCAGAAGGCCGGTTAACCCCTGCGCTACTGGCCGGTAAGCACGTGTTGGGCCGCTTGCCAACCTGTTGTGATCTATCCGGCATTCGCCGCGCAGCTATAGCCAAGCGGCGATGCACAGTAGTACAACAGTTGTTGACGCAATCACCCACCCCCTGCCAAGCGACGTCCTGCGCCCCAAGCCAGGTGAATTCGGTATTGCAGCCCAAGTCGAATTTTGACGATCACGCATGCGTGCGCGACAACGCCGCAGGTTTAGAAGGAGTACGTAATGGACTGGCGCCACAAGGCTATTTGTCGTGACGAGGATCCGGAGCTGTTCTTTCCGGTCGGCACGTCGGGCCCGGCGATCGCCCAGGTTGCTGATGCGAAGCTGGTCTGCCAGCGCTGCCCGGTGACCGCTGAGTGCCTGGCATGGGCCCTTGAGACCGGTCAGGACGCCGGCGTCTGGGGCGGCATGAGCGAGGACGAGCGTCGCGCGCTCAAGCGCCGCAACGCGCGTACCCGCGCCCGCAGCGCCGTCTGACGCGACCCAGTTCACGAAGGGAGCCCCCGGTCCGAGACCGGGGGCTCCCTTCGTGGTCGCGTCCATGTCCTCAGTGGAGGTCGGTCCTCAGCGGGGCTCCTCAGTGCAGGGGAATGTCGAGCCGCACCCGGGTGCCGCCGGTCTCCGGCACCGGTGCGATCTCGATCTGCCCGCCGAGGTCGTTGGACACCAGAGTCCGGACGATCTGCAGTCCCAGCCGGTCCGAAGCCGCCAGATCGAACCCCTCCGGCAGACCGCACCCGTTGTCGGTGACCGTCACCTGCAGGTCGCGCACGTCGCGGATCGCGCCGACCACGATCTCCGCACCGTCCTGGCCAGGAGCGAAGCCGTGCTCGATCGAATTCTGGATCACCTCGGTGAGCACCATGACCAAAGGCATGGCCAGATCGGCGGGCAGGACTCCGAGTCGGTTCTCCCGCCGCACCGTCACGCGCGTACCGCCGTCGGGCAGCCACACGTCCACCAGCGACGACCCCAGTCGGTCGACCACGGTGTCGAGGTCCACCTCTTCGTCGACGCTGCCGGAGAGCATCTCGTGCACCAGCGCGATCGACGAGACGCGCCGTACCGCTTCTCCGAGGGCCGCGGTGGTCTCCGGGTTGCCCGAACGGCGCGCCTGCAGGCGCAGCAGCGCCGACACACTCTGCAAGTTGTTCTTGACGCGATGATGGATCTCGCGGATCGTCGCGTCCTTGCTGATGAGCGCGAGATCGCGCCTGCGCACTTCGGTCACGTCGCGGATCAGCAGGACCGCTCCCCGCGACTGCCCCGCCGATCGGAGCGGCACCGCCCGCAGCAGCACGGTGGCACGGCGCGCGTCGAGTTCCATCCGCAGCGCGATATCCGGAGAGGGCAGGCAGGCGCCGTCGGGGGTTCCGGCGGCCGCGGCGATCATCGCCTCGGCATCGGCAGACTCGAAGGGATCCGTCAGCAGGGCGGCGAGAACCTCAGCGATGCGCGAGCCGCCGAGGTCGGTGGTCCAGCCCATCCGGTGCACGGCCGACAGTGCATTGGGGCTGGCGTACGTGACCGAGCCGTCGACCTCGATGCGGATGAACCCGTCACCCGCCCGCGGCGTCGACAGTCCGAGCGTATTGGCCTCGTCGAGCGGAAAGGCACCCTCGACGACCATCCGGCAGAGCGCCTCGGCGGCGTCGCGGTACGCGGATTCGAGCGGTGACGGCGGACGCGGATCGGAGGCGTCGCCGGCGCGGCCGAGCACCGCGATCACCTCGCCGTCGAAACCGACGGGGATGGCGGTGCGTTCGATGAGCACGTTCCCGAAACGGGTGGCGATGCCCTCGCGCTCGATGACCCCCGACCGCAGCGCCGCGGCCATCAGCGGGTTGGCGCCCTGGGCACTCGCCGGCCGGTCCACCCGATGCCCCACCTCGTCCCGGGGGAACACCGTCGACGCCGTGTTCGGCCGCACCTGAGCCACATAGACCAGGCTCGGGGGCTCTCCGCCCGCACGACCGTCCTCATCGCGGACCGCGAGGAGGTAGTCGGCGAAGGAGAGGTCGGCCAGCAACTGCCATTCGGCCACCAGCCGCTGGAGGTGCTCGGCGGCCGCCGCGGAAAGCGTCGTGTGCTCGGCGAGGAGATCAGTGAGTGTCGCCATGGGCGCGGTTCAGAGCGAATCGGTGCGGCGGCCCGTAACGGTGGTCAGTCCTTCTCGTAGGTGGCGATGATGTCGCCGGCCTGGATCACGTCGCCGACGTTGACCTTGACCTCGGAGAGCACGCCGGCGTCCTCGGCCAGCACCGGGATCTCCATCTTCATCGACTCGAGCAGCACGAGGGTGTCGCCCACGTCGACCCGCTGACCGGCTTGCGCCGAGACCTCGAGGACAGTCGCAACGATTTCATTGACCACGTCTTCCGCCATGGATGACATGGTAACCGAGCGGCCGTTCGGCGCGTTCGCTTGTCGTCGTGATTAACGTCCGCGCCCGGCGACGTGAAATAATCGTCGTCGCATACCGGCCCGCACGATCTAAGGAGGTCCGTCATGGGTAAGCGCGGACGTAAGAAGCGCAGTCGTAAGAAGAACGCAGCCAACCACGGCAAGCGTCCCAACGCCTGAGTCGTCGCACTCAACGACGACGAAGCGGCCCGGCTCCTCGAGGGGATCCGGGCCGCTTCGTCTGTTCTGGCGCGGTGTCAGTCGGACTCGACGCGGTACGTCGTCTGCCGGATACTCACCGATCGGCGGATCTCGACGCGGAGCCGTTCGCGCAGACCGTCCGGGGCGTGGTCCCCGCCGCACTTGCGGCTGATCAGCTCCTTCAGCTGCTGCTGCACCCCGTAGTGCTCGAGGCAGGACGGGCACGCGTTCACGTGGCCCTCCAGTCGCTCGCGCGCACCGGCGTCGCACTCGTTGTCGAGGAGAAGCCAGATGTCTGCCAGGACCGCGGAGCAGTCCAGGTTCTCGAATTCACTCTCGCCGGCGCCACTCATTTCGCCACCTCGCTGGTCCGTCCGAAACCACGCTCCCGAGCGACGTCGGCCAGCAGATCGCGCAACTGGCGGCGGCCGCGGTGCAGACGCGACATGACGGTGCCGATCGGGGTGTCCATGATCTCGGCGATCTCCTTGTACGGGAGCCCTTCGACGTCGGCGTAATACACGGCCATCCGGAAGTCCTCCGGCAGCTTGCTCAACGCCTCTTTGATCTCGTCGTCCGGCAACGCGTCGAGCGCCTCGATCTCCGCCGAACGCAGACCCGTGGACGTGTGCTCCGCGTTGGCCGCGAGCTGCCAGTCGGTGATCTCGTCGGTCGGATACTGCGCCGGCTGGCGCTGCTTCTTGCGGTAGGAGTTGATGTAGGTGTTCGTCAGGATCCGGTACAACCAGGCCTTGAGATTGGTGCCCTCGCGGAACGACGCGAACGCCGAGAACGCCTTGATGTAGGTCTCCTGCACCAGGTCTTCGGCGTCGGCCGGGTTGCGCGTCATGCGCAGCGCGGCACCGTACATCTGGTCGAGGAGGGGCAACGCGTCCCGCTCGAACCGCTCGGTGAGCTGCTCGGGCGTCTCGGCCGGTGCTGGACTGTCAGATGACACGAACTTCCCTTCGCCGGAAATGTGCTCCACCAAGTCTAGCGATCCACGCGCCGCGCGGGCGCCCTCCGGCCGTCCACGCACGGTCGCACCACGGTCCAGGGTTGCTGCAGCCACGCCTGCGCCACCTCCTTCAGTCCGTCCACCCGAGTCGGGTCGTTCGCTCATCGACTCGGTCAACAACCCGTCCGCGCAGTTTGTTCCGGCGTGCCAGCATTGAAGGATGTGCGGACGCTATGCAGTGACCACCGACCCGGCCAGACTCGCCGCCGAGATCGACGCGGTGAACGAGGTGCCTGCGGACACGGTACGGGAGTCGTACAACGTCGCGCCGACCACGACGGTGATGACGGTGGTGCAACGCCACGAGCACGGTCGGCCCGACGACATCCCCGCGCGGCGCGTGCGGGCGATGCGGTGGGGCCTGGTGCCGTCGTGGACGAAGGAACTGGGCAAGGGGCCGCTGCTGTTCAACGCACGCGCCGAGACCCTCGCCGACAAACCGGCCTTCCGCGGGTCGCTGGGAGGCAAGCGGTGCCTGGTGCCGATGGACGGCTGGTACGAGTGGAAGCCCGGTCCGCCGGGAGCGAACGGCAAACCGACCAAGGTCCCGTTCTACATGACGCCCGCCGACGGCACCCGCCTGTTCATGGGCGGTCTGTGGGCGGCGTGGCGGCCGGCGCAGGCCCGCGCCGCCGGCGACGATTCGCAGTGGATCTCGAGTACGACGATCATCACCACCGACTCGGTGGGGCCGTTGCGCGAAGTCCATGACCGAATGCCGCTGATCATGCCGGTGGAGTTCTGGGACGCCTGGCTCGATCCCGATCACCGCGCGGATCCCGATCTGTTGGCGCCGCCGGCCGCCGAGTTGGCCGAGGCGATCGAGATCCGCGAGGTGTCGAGCCTGGTGAACCGTGTCGCAAACGACGGTCCCGAACTTCTCGAACCCGTCGGAACCGTGGGATAGTCGGTGGCCATGAGCCCTGAACGTCCCGGATTCCTGCAGAAGATCGGCTATCTGCTCGGCCGACCGCTGCCCGGATCGATGCGGGACTGGATCGTCGAGGACCTCACCGGTCCGGGACATATCCGTCGCTACGTGATCCGCGGGCTGCTGCCGGTGATCCCCCTGTTCGTCGCCTTCATGTTCATTCCGGGGATGCTGTGGGTGAAGCTGGGAATGGTGGTTCTGCTACTGATCCCGTTCCTGTACTTCCAGGTGGCGCTCAGCCGCGTCTACCGCCGACATCTGCTGGTCAACAACGGCCTCGACCCGGCGCTGCTCGACAAGGTCAGGATCCAGCGCGCCGATTCGATTCACGACGAGTACCGCGAGCGGTACGGGCGCTGAGCGGTAGTCGGGCAGCCGCCGCGGCGAGGATGCGCGCGAGGTCGCCGGGACGACTCCACATCGGCCAGTGTCCGGTCGGCAGGTCGACGAAGTCGACGTTCTCGAGGTTCAACACCTCGGCGAACATCGGGTGACCCGCTTCGGCCGACTCCATGATCCGCGCTGCCGGAATCGAGCAGCACACCAGAGTGGCCGGGACCGCCAGACGCGCGTCGTCGGTGAGTTCCACGCGCCCGCGCAGCACCGGACCGGGGCTCCGGCACTGCCCTGACTCGAAAACGGTCGAGAGCGTCGGGGCTCAGGCCCTCGAGATTGGCCTGCTGCCCGAGCACGTCGAAGGGCGGCAGGGGGAGCTCGTCCGAGTCGTCGGACGCATCCGGTGCGAAGACGCTGCCGGAGGCGACCGGCCCACTGTCGACCCACACCACCCGGCCGATGAGTCCGGGATGGCGATCGAGCACAAGGCTCATCGGAGAATTGGCTCCGCTGTGCGCCACGACGACCACCGGCTGTGTCTCGGAGGCCTCAGCCCGGGTCATGGCCTGCTCGATCGCCGCCACTTGGTCATCGAGCGTTCTGGACGCCCTATGATCGCCGGGTCAGGTCTGACGGACGTAGGCGATACCCCTCCCCCACCGGTGCCGCGAGATCACGAGTACACGTAATCACTGACCGGGAAGTTGGCCTGCTCGTACAGCGTCGTCAGGGTCGCGTTGGGCCGCAGGAGCGTCGCCTCACCGTGCTGGTTGAAGTAGTAGCTGCGCGACGTGGAGCAATCACCGGCGTAGAACACCGACGATGCGAGGTTTCGGGTCGCGCGGTCGAGGAACTCGGCATTGGCCCGCTCCGTGACCTCGAAGCGAGTCGCACCGCGGCGGCGCATCTCCCCGAACAGCCTCGCGATGTGCTTCATCTGGCCTTCGATGGTGGTGAAGTACGACAATCCGCTGTACGAGTACGGGCTGTTCAGCGTCAGGAAGTTCGGGAACTTCGGAACACTGATCCCCTCGTACGCCTGAAACCTGCCCTCGCGCCACCACTTCCCGAGATCGCGGCCGTCACGGCCGACGATCGTGAACGCGGGAAAGTTCGCATCCCACAGGTTGAACCCAGTCGCCAGGACCAGGGTGTCGACGTCGACCCGCCGTCCGTCGGCCAGGACGATTCCGCCGGGCACGACGGAATCGATCGTGGCCGTCTCGAGATGGACGGTCGGCTGGTTGAACACGCGGAAGTACGTGTTGGAGAACGTCGGCCGCTTGCAACCGAAGTCGTAATGCGGCGTCAACGCTCTCCTGATCGCCTCGTCGCGCACCTGCAGCCGCATGTGGGTCTTCGCGAGCAGCGCCGCGAGCCGATTGCCCGGCTTGGCCTGCCGGTAGTGCAGCACCCCGAATACCATCAACGCCTCGAGCAGCGAGGTGTTGACCGCGCGGGCCGCCTTCTGCGCCAACGGGATCCGGGCGAAGAGATGCTGCACGGGACGCGGGATCGGAAAGTCGATCTTCGGCACCACCCAGATGGGCGTCCGTTGGAAGACAGTGAGTTCGCGCGCCGTGCGGGCGATCTCGGGAATCAACTGCACCGCGGTGGCACCGGTCCCGATCACCGCGGCGCGCTTGCCGCCGAAGTCGTATCCGTCGGGCCACGCCGTGGTGTGAATGATGTCGCCCGCGAAGGTGTCGATCCCCGGGAAGTCGGGGGTGTGCGGCTGCGAGAGGAACCCGGTCGCGGTCACCAGGTACCGGGCCGTGCGGACTGTACCGTCGGCGGTGCGCACGGCCCAGCACTCCTTCGCCTCGTCCCAGTCGGCGCGCTCGACGACCGCCCCGAACTCCATATGGCGCCGGAGGTCGTACTTGTCGGCGACGTGTTCGGCGTACCTCTTGAGTTCGGCTCCGGGCGCGAACAGCCGCGACCAGTAGGGGTTGGGTTCGAAGGAGTACGAGTAGGTGACCGATGCGATGTCGACGGCCAGTCCCGGATAGTGGTTCACGTGCCAGGTGCCGCCGAGGTCGTCCTCCCGTTCGAGGATCGCGATGTCGTCGACGCCGAGCCGTTTGAACTCGATTCCCGCGCCCATGCCGCCGAAGCCCGCTCCGACGATCACCACCTCGTGGTCGACCCGTCGCTGACTCATCACCGTCTCCGATCCACGAACCTCTTTAGTGTGACGTGCAGTACACGTTAACTCGCGAGGCCGACGATGAACAGGTTCCGCGATCGCCGCGAGCATCGTTTGCGGGCCGGGGCACGGTTGGCATGATGGATTCGAGGGCCCGCATGCACGAGCCCTTCGCCCACCAGGCGCGCGAAGGGCGGGCCGGCTGCACGATCAGGGCCGAATCCGATTGACACACAAGAGAGTTGGAGCAGACATGGCCAAGAAGATCATTGCCACCGGTTACGGCGACCCGGCCGACGTCCTCGCGGTGACCGACGTCGACGTCCCCTCCCCCGGCCCCACCGACGTGGTCGTCGCCGTGCGCGCCGCCGGTCTCAACCCGTACGACGTGAAGCTCGTGCGCGGCGTCATGGGCACCAAACCCGAGAAGCTCCCGCTGTCGCTCGGCGCCGAGGTCGCGGGCGTCGTCCATGCCGCGGGCGCGGAGTCCGGATACCGAGCCGGCGACGAGGTGGTCGTCTACCCGGCGGCGGCCGCACTCGCCGAGTACGTCCTCGCCGACGCCGATCGCGTCCACCGCAAGCCGGCCGATCTAGGCTTCGCCGAGGCGTCGTCGTTGCTCTTGGCCGGCGTCACCGCGGTCGACACGCTCGCCACCCTCGGTGTCACCGGAGACGACGTCCTGTTGGTTCACGGTGGCGCCGGTGCGGTCGGGTCGATCGTCGTGAGCGAGGCGGTGGCCGCCGGAGCCACGGTCATCGCCACGGCCTCCGACCGCAACCACGATCATCTGCGCGAGTCGGGCGCGGTCCCGGTGGCGTACGGAGAGGGCCTGGCCGAGGCCATCACCGAGGCTCGGGACGGCAAGCGCGTCACCGGGGTGATCGACACCGTCGGCACCGACGAGGCGATCGACGTCTCCCTCGACCTCGTCGCGCCGCACCGGATCGTGAGCGTTGCCGCGTGGGGCAGAGTCGACGACGGCATCGTCGTCGTCGACGGAAGCAGCGAGCAGAGTCGCCACCATCGCCGTGCGGCAGTCGAGCCGCTCCTCGAGGACGCCGCTTCCGGACGGATCACTGTCGAGATCGCCCGCACCTTCGGGTTCGACGATGCGGCCGAGGCCTTCGACGAACTGCTCGGTGCGCACCCTCGCGGGAAGTACGTCTTCGAGCCGAAGTAGCGGGCGTTCGTACGGGGCGGCGTCAGGACTTGCGGCCGCCGAAGAAGAGCGCTCCCGCGCCGACGATCGCCAGCCCGATGAGGACCACCCAGAACGCGGCCTTCAGCAGCGGGCCGATGATCGACAGGGCGATCAGCACGGCGATGACGATCAGCACGATCTTCCAGACCGACGTGCTGTTGGACTTCCGGGGTTCCAGGTTTGTACTCATGACTCCACGGTGGTCGCTCCCGGCCGATATGTCACCCCTCGACCGCCGATACCAGGGAAAGTTCAGGGTCCTCCCGGACCGGTGGAATACCGAGAGGGCCCGCGGGCGTTGGTCGTTGAATGGCAGAGAACACGATTCCGGAGATCACCCTCAACAACGACGTCCGCATTCCGCAACTCGGGTTCGGCGTCTTCCAGATCGCACCCGCCGACACCAAGGAGGCCGTCCTGACGGCCTTGGAAGCCGGTTATCGCCACATCGACACCGCCCAGATGTACGGCAACGAGCGCGAGGTGGGCGAGGCCGTCCGAGAGTCCGGGCTCGACCGCGCCGAGATCTTCGTGACCAGCAAGCTCAACAACAACGCGCATGATCCGGAGGCGGCTCGCGACGCCACCGCGCGCAGCATCGACGCACTGGGCATCGGCCCGATGGATCTGTATCTGGTCCACTGGCCGATGCCCGCGGTCGGCGACTTCACCGATACCTGGCGTGCCATGGAGCGCTTCTACGAGGACGGACAGACGCGTGCGATCGGCGTCTCGAACTTCCAGATCGGACACCTCGAGCGACTGCTCGCCGAGACCGAGGTGGTGCCCGCGGTGAATCAGATCGAGGTCCACCCGTACCTCTCTCAGACCGAACTGCGCGAGTACAACGCGTCCAAGGGCATCGAGACCGAAGCGTGGTCGCCCATCGCCCAGGGCGACGTTCTCGACGACCCGGAGTTGAAGGCGATCGCGGCGCAGACGGGCCGGACGGTCGCGCAGGTGGTGCTGCGGTGGCATGTCCAGCTCGGCAACATCGTCTTTCCGAAGTCGACCACCCCGTCACGGATCGTCGAGAACCGGGACATCTTCGACTTCGAACTGACCGACGAGCAGATGTCCCGCATCGATTCGCTCAACGCCGACCGTCGCCGCGGCCCGAACCCGGACGAGTTCAACTGGATTCCCGAGTGAGCCCCGCACCCCGATAGCCCGAGGATCGATCCGGACTCCCCGCGCACCGGCGCGCGCACGACGCCGACCGGTGCGCGGGGATTCTGGTGTGCCGACCGCGCCGCATAGCATCGACGGTATGAAGTTCTCCCGCCGCGCCGAAGCCGTCAGCCCGTTCTACGCGATGGAATTCGGCAAGCACGCCGCGGCGCTCGAGGCACAGGGGCATCACGTCGTGAAGCTCAATCTCGGTGAACCCGATTTCGGAGCGCCTCCGGCGTTTCTGCGCGAGGTCCGGCGCATCAGCGACGGGCGGCCCCTCCCCTACACCGGTGCTCTCGGCCTCGACGACCTGCGGCGGGCGATCGCCGGATTCACCACCGAGCACTTCGGTGCACGAGTGGCGCCGGAACGCGTCGTGGTCACCACCGGTGCCTCGGCGGCGCTGCTCCTGTCCTGCGCGGCCCTGATCGATCCCGGTGACGAGGTGCTGGTGGCCGACCCCTCGTACCCGTGCAACCGGCGTTTCGCCGAGAGCTTCGGCGGCCGAGTGCGGTTGCTGGAGACCTCGCCGGCGACGCGTTTCCAGCTCGACGCGCAAACGGTGGCAGACCGATGGCGCCCCGAGACGCGCGGGGTGATGGCGGCGACTCCGTCGAATCCCACGGGTACGTCACTGCCGCACACCGAGCTGGTCGAGTTGTGCGGAACGGTCTCCGAACGCGGAGGGTGGCGCATCGTCGACGAGATCTACCTCGGCCTGGCCGATGACGGGCCGGACGGGCCGCCCCGCAGTGTCGCGGCCGACGACCCGGGCGCCATCGTGATCAACAGCTTCTCGAAGTACTTCGGTATGACGGGCTGGCGGCTCGGATGGGCCATCGTGCCGGAGGCGATGATCCCCGTCGCCGAGCGGCTCGCCCAGAACTACTACATCTGCCCGCCGACACCGTCTCAAGTCGCCGCGCTCACGTGCTTCGAGCCCGAGACCCTCGCAGTGGCCAAGGACCGTCGCGCTCAGTTCCGGGCACGTCGCCGACTGGTTCTCGACGGGCTGGAGCGCATCGGTCTCGATGTGCCGGTCCGGCCCGACGGCGCCTTCTACGTCTACCTCGACGTGTCGGGCACCGGGCTCACGTCCAGCGAGTTCTGCGAGACCGCCCTCGCGCAGGCCCACGTGGCGCTGACCCCCGGCAAGGACTTCGGCGACGCCGGAGCGGAGCGCTTCGTCCGGCTCAGCTACGCGGCGTCCGAAGAGGATCTCGCCCTGGCGATCGACCGACTGGGCGACCTGATGAACCGGATCTGATCGCGGCGTTCTGCCCGACAGGCTAAGAATGTCGCATGCGCCTTCGACGACGGTCCCTGTTCGCCTCGGTCGCGATCGCGACGGTCTCGGGCGTAGCCTCGTGCACCGCGGCACCGCCCGACATGGGCGAACTCCCGCCGACCGCGATCGCGGCGATCTCCGTCGGTCAGGTGGTTCTGCCGAACCCGACCTCGGCCGCGAACGTGATCGTCGCGTTCGACGCGAAAGGCGACGAGGTCGGCCGGATCACCGGCGGCAGCGAGTACGACTCGACCGTGGCGCGGCTCGGCGACGGGATCTTCGGCATCGCCGGAAGCGGTGCCGTGGTGCTGCGGCCCGGGGAGAAGACCGTGACCGGCCCCGGAGGCCGCCGACGCATCGTCGGCTCCGCAACCGACCCCGACACCGGGCACGCCGTCATGTGTAACACCTTCGACACCACCCGGTACGTGCTCGTCGATCCCCACCGCAAGCCGTTCGGATCCGAGATCCCGGGCCGGCTCGCCATGGTCGCGCACTGTGAACACGGCTGGTACGCGGCCACCACCGAGACCGGACGCCCCTCGTCACGCGTCCAGCTCCGGCGCCTCGGCGAACCTGGCGCGAGCGTCGCGGTCGACCTGCCTGCGGATGTCTTCACCCGACTGCCGGCGGTCTGCGCCCCGAACGGTCGCGACCTCATCACGCTGCTGAAACCGATCGACGACGACACCGGCCCGCTACTGATGTCCATCGATCCCGAAACCGGGCGAACGGTGTCTCGCGAATTGGCCGGGCCGGATCATCCGTTGCGCGGCCATGTTCAGGCCTTCACCCGTCTCGACCACGATGTGTACCTCATCGGCTCGGACAACGGGGTGTACCGGTCACCGGTGTCCGGAGAACCCGCGGCGCCGGACAAGGTCTGGCAACTCCCCGGCGCCCACTCGACGACCAGGATGTTCGTGAGCGGAGCCAAGGTGCTCGTGGTATCCGGGCGAGACGAACCCGCCTACGGCGAGTACGACCTGCGGACCGGACGCCAGATCCGCGCACCGATTCGGCTCCCGTGGCTGCCGGGTCTCACCGACGGCGGGATCGACGTCACCGGCGCCGCGGACGTCATACGCTCAGCGCCTCGGCCAACCGCTCCACGAACACCGCCTGGGCGGCGTTGAGCTTGATCCGCGCCGCGTCAGCCCCGAACCACTCCCCACGGTCGATCTCGGGGAACTCCTGCACCCGGCCCGACTTGGGCGGCCACACCGTCTCGAAGGTGTTGCTCACGATGGCGCCGGCGTCGAGATCGCCCTCGAGTGCGAAGCCGACGACGCGTTTGCCGCTGCGCAGTCGGACCTCGCCGAGGTCGATTGCCGGGCCGTCGGGCGCAGGCCGACCGGTCTCTTCGGCGAACTCGCGGCGGGCGGCCGCGAGCGGCTCCTCGCCCTCGTCGATCAGCCCCTTCGGGATCGACCACGCACCGTCGTCCCTGCGTGCGAAGAACGGGCCGCCCGGATGCACCAGCAGCACCTCGAATCCCGCCGGCCGACGGCGGTAGAGCAGGATTCCGGCGCTGAACTGGGCCTTGGGCATGCGACCAGGGTAGGCCCCACGACTACGGTGGAGCCATGGAGATCCTTTCGAGCCGGACCCTGCTGATCTCACCCGACCCCGAGGCGCTGACCGCCTTCTACCGCGACCGACTGCGACTGGCGGTGGCCCGCGAGTACCCGGGCGGCACCGTCTTCCACGCGGGCACGGGTCTGATCGAGATTCCCGCGCACATGGCCGCCACCGCCGCCGGCGAGACCGGTGACGTGCTGTGGCTGCAAGTCCGCGACATCGCCGCCACCCGGGAGGCCCTCGCCGCCGAACAGGTCCCGATCGTCGCCGAACCGGAGACCAAACCGTGGGGCCTGATCGAGATGACCGTGGCCGATCCCGATGGGCGCCGCCTGATCGTGGTCGAGATCCCCGCGGACCATCCGCTGCGCCGGGACGTGCGCGGTTGACGACGTGAGAGACTGAAACCCATGAGCAATTGGGTCGCGCCCTTCCTTGACCGCCCCGTCGACTCCGTGGTCGACCTCCCCGGCTCCAAGTCCATCACCAATCGCGCACTCATCCTGGCCGCGCTCGCCACCGGCCCGTCCAGCATCACCGGCACCCTGCGATCCCGCGACACCGACCTCATGCTCGATGGACTCGCCGCCATCGGGGTCGGCGTCGACTGCCACCCGGACGACCCGACCACCGTCGACATCACTCCGCGTCCCCTGCATGCCGGCTCCGTCGACTGCGGCCTGGCCGGGACCGTGATGCGCTTCCTGCCCGCGGTGGCGGCGCTCGCGACCGGCGACGTGACCTTCTACGGCGACGAACAGGCGCGCAGCCGACCGCTCGGCACCGTCCTCGACGCGCTCCGTGCGCTCGGCGCCGAGATCGACGGCGACGGGCTGCCGTTCACCGTTCACGGCCGGGGCGGGGTGCCGGGCGGACCGGTCACCATCGACGCATCGGCCTCGTCCCAGTTCGTCTCCGGTCTTCTGCTGTCGGCCGCCCGTTTCGAATCCGGCATCGCGATCACCCACTCCGGGGCACCGGTGCCGTCCATGCCGCACATCGACATGACCGTGGACATGCTCGAGAAGGCCGGCGTCCGAGTGGAGTTCGATGCGACGGCCACCCGCTGGCGGGTGGCGCCGACGGCCGTCGCAGCCGTCGACTGGACAGTGGAGCCGGACCTGTCGAACGCTGCCGCCTTCCTCGCGGCCGCACCGGCCACCGGCGGGCGGGTCAGCGTGCCGCGCTGGCCCGCCACCACCACCCAGCCGGGGTCCGCGATCGTCGGCATTCTGGAACGGATGGGCGCTTCGGTCGTCCACGCGCCCGACGGCCTCCTCACGGTCCGCGGCAACGGCCGCCCGAGGGCGATCGAGGTGGATCTGCACGAGGTGGGCGAGTTGACTCCGACGGTCGCCGCCCTGTGCGCGCTCGCCGACGGCACCTCCGTACTGCGCGGCATCGCCCACCTCCGAGGCCACGAGACCGATCGGCTCTCCGCGTTGAGCACCGAGATCAACCGCATCGGCGGGCAGTGCCGGGAGACTGACGACGGCCTCGTCATCACCGGGCGCGAGGCAGCCGACCTGGAACCCGCACTCTGGCACAGTTACGCCGACCACCGCATGGCCACGGCGGGCGCCCTCATCGGCCTCCGCGTCGACGGTCTCACCGTCGAGAACGTCGAGACCACCGCGAAGACCCTGCCCGATTTCGTGAAGATGTGGGAGGCGATGGCGGGGACCGCATCGTGAGCACCCGGGCGGGAACGGTTCGCGGCCGCACCTACGACGAGTCCGACGTACGGATCCGGCCCGGCAAGGGCAGTCGGCCGCGCACCAAGAACCGTCCGGCGCACGACGACGCCGAGACGGCCATGGTGGTCTCGGTGGATCGCGGCCGCTGGGGTTGCGTTCTGGACGGCGATCCCTCCCGCCCGCTCGTCACGATGCGCGCCCGCGAACTCGGCCGGACGCCGATCGTGGTCGGCGACCGCGTGGGTGTCGTCGGCGACCTCTCCGGCCGCCCCGACACGCTCGCCCGCATCGTCCGGGTCGACGACCGCAACACGGTGCTCCGCCGCACCGCGGACGACAACGATCCGTACGAGCGGATCGTGGTCGCCAACGCCGACCGATTGCTGATCGTCACCGCGCTGGCCGACCCGCCGCCCCGGACCGGTTTCGTCGAACGCGCCCTGGCCGCGGCGTACGCCGGCGGACTGTCGCCGATCCTGTGTCTGACCAAGTCAGACCTCGCCGGGCCAGAGGAGTTCGCCGCACACTTCGCCGACCTCGAACTGCCGGTGGTGACGGCGGGTCGCGACGACGACCTCGGTCCGCTGTGGGACACCCTCGACGGTCACCTCACCGCCCTCATCGGACACTCCGGCGTCGGCAAGTCGACTCTCGTCAACCGGCTCGTCCCCGATGCGGACCGGGCCACCGGCGAAGTGTCCGGCGTCGGCAAGGGCCGTCACACGTCGACACAATCGGTGGCACTGCCGCTGCCCGGAGAATCCCCCGGGGCGCCGCCGCGCGGCTGGGTGGTCGACACCCCGGGCATCCGCTCGTTCGGCCTCGCGCACGTGACGCCGGATCAGATCGTCGACGCCTTCGACGATCTGCGCGACGCGATCGACGACTGCCCGCGCGGCTGCACCCACCTCGGCCCGCCGGCCGATCCCGAATGTGCGCTCGACGCACTCGCCGGCAGCTCCCATCGGCGGGCGATGGCCGTGCGGGAACTGCTCAGGTCCGCGACGTCCAGCGCTGCGGACGAGACACCGGTTCAGCAGCCGGAGGGCTGACCGCGGACGGCGGCCAGCCGTGCGGCGTCAGCGGCGGCGTTCGGTGCGCCGGCGGCTCCGTCGCCTGGCGCGCACTTGCGCCAGCGCGGTCTTGAGCCCGCCGCCGAGCTTCGGCAGTCCGTCGAACCGGCGCTCAGAGGCGGTCTCCGGCGCGTCGTCGCTGGTCGCGATGAGGAAGCGGTCCGGCAGCGCGAGTTTGTTGATGGTCCGCAGCGTACGGAGGTACTGCATGGTGAGCGAACCGGTGTTGTACGGCAGGTCGTACTTCTCGCACAGTTCGCGCACCCGCACCGAGATCTCGGCCATCCGGTTGCTCGGCAGATCGGGGTACAGGTGATGCTCGATCTGGTAGCAGAGGTTGCCGCTGAGGAAGGCCAGCGCGGGCCCGGCCTCGAAGTTGGCCGTCCCCAGCATCTGGCGCAGGTACCACTGGCCGGACGTCTCGTCCTCGAGTGTCTCGACGGTGAACTTCTCCGCACCGTCGGGGAAGTGCCCGCAGAAGATGACCACGTAGGCCCAGAGATTCCGGATGAGGTTGGCCGTCAGATTCGCTGTCAGCGTGCGCGTGAAGTTGGGGCCCGACAGCGCCGGGAACAGGACGTAGTCCTTGCCGATCTGCCGGACGATCTTGCGCGCGAACAATTCGATCTCCGGACGCGCCTGCTCCATCGGTTTGCGGCCGGCGATGACCTCTTTGAGGTCGAGGTCGTGCAGGCCGATGCCCCACTCGAAGGAGGCGGCGAGCATGAGATTGAACAGCGGCTGGAACGCGCGGCGGGGTTCCCACGGCTCGTCGCGTGTCACCCGGAGGATCTTGTAACCCACATCGTGATCCATGCCGATCACGTTGGTGTACTTGTGATGGATGTAGTTGTGGGAGTGCTTCCAGTGAGGTGAGGCGCAGACCATGTCCCACTCCCACGTCGTGGAGTGCACCTCGGGATCGTTCATCCAGTCCCACTGGCCGTGCATCACATTGTGGCCGAGTTCCATGTTCTCGATGATCTTGGCGACCGACAGTGCGCCGTTGCCGAGCAGCCACAGCGACCGGCGGTGGCTGCCGAGCAGTGCGAGCCGGCCCAGGACCTCGAGTCCGCGCTGGGCGTAGATGGTCCGCCGCAGGTAGCGGCGGTCCTGCTCGCCCAGACTCGACTCGATCTCGCGGCGCAGCATATCGAGTTCCGCACCCAGTGCCTCGACATCGGCGTCCGTCAGGTGCGCGTACTCATTGATATCTGAAATCGCCATCGATCACATTATGCCCGCGCGGGTGCGCGGCGGCTCCTCCGGCGCTCATTCAGGCTCACGATCGCAGTCTTGAGGCCCCGGCGACGTCCGGTCGCGGGATCGACCGTCGACACCAGACGCACCTGTTCGGACTCCTTGAACCGCCTCTCCGAGGCGGTCTCCGGAGCGTCGTCCACCGTGCCCGAGAGGTACTTGTTCGGCAACGACAGCTTGGCGATGGTGCGCCACGACTTCGCGTACTGCACGGGGAACGAACCCGTCGTGTACGGCAGGTCGTACTCCGCGCACAGCGCCTGCACCCGCACCGCGATCTCCGCGAGCCGATTGCTGGGCAGATCGGGGAAGATGTGGTGCTCGATCTGGTACGAGAGGTTCCCGCTCATGAAGGCCAGGACCGGGCCCGACCGGAAGTTGGCGCTTCCGAGCATCTGGCGCAGGTACCACTCACCGCGAGTCTCGCTGTCGACGTCCTGCTTGGTGAACTTCTCCGCACCGTCCGGGAAGTGCCCGCAGAAGATGACCGCGTTCGACCACACATTGCGGATCACGTTGGCCATCACATTCGCGGTGAAGGCCTTGCGGGCCCCGGAGCGCGAGCGGGTGACGGCCCCGACGAGCGCCGGGTACACCACGTAGTCCTTACCCGCCTGGCGCCCGATCTTGACGCCCACGTCGCGCAGGTCCTTCCGGAACTGGTCCTTCTCCTCCTGCGTCCGGCGCTTGCGTCCCAACTCGAGATGTTGCGCGGCGACACCGTACTGGAAAGCGAGCGCCAGGACCGTGTTGTAGGCGATGTTGCCGAGGTTGAACGGCCGCCAGCGCTGGTCGCGCGTCACGCGGAGCAGGCCGTAGCCCACATCGTCGTCCATGCCGAGCACGTTGGTGTACTTGTGATGGATGAAGTTGTGCGTGTGCTTCCAGTGAGCACTGGGTCCGGTGTTGTCCCACTCCCACGAAGTGGAATGCACCTCGGGATCGTTCATCCAATCCCACTGCCCGTGCATCACGTTGTGCCCGAGCTCCATGTTCTCGACGATCTTCGCGACTCCGAGAGCCGACGCCCCGGCCCACCACAGAGCCCGATTGCGCGCACCGAAGGTCAGCGCGCGACCGGCGGCCTCGAGCGTCCGCTGGAATGCGATCGTGTTGCGGATGTACCGCGCGTCGCGTTCACCGCGATCGGCTTCGATGTCCGCGCGGATCTGGTCGAGCTTCGCACCCAGTTCTTCGACGTCCGCGTCGGTCAGATGGGCGTATTCGGGGATGTCGGAGATCGCCATGCCACTCCTCGTTGCCTACGACTTCGTAACTTACGTAAGCGTAGGTTACGGTTCCGTAGGCTGTCCACCCCGCGACGACGTGGTCCACGTCATAGGCACCGATTCACACGTCGAGCGTGCAGTCTCCCGCCGCGGCGCTCACGCAGGTCTGGATGCGCTCACCCTCCACGTGCTCCACGCCCGTCCGCAGATCACGCACGCACCCCTTGTCGAGCATCACGACGCAGCTCTGGCAGATCCCCATGCGGCAGCCGAAGGGCATCAGCACGCCCGCCTGTTCGCCGGCCTCGAGAAGCGTCGTGGCACCGTCGACCTCGATCTGCCGATCCGGCGTGCCGAACGTGACGACGCCGCCCTCGGCACCGTGAGCACCGCGTTCCAGCGCGAACCGCTCGATGTGCAGATTCTCCTGAACACCCGCTTCGTCGAACTGTTCGCTGAGCATGTCCAGGAACCCGCCCGGACCACAGGCCCAGGTGGCGCGCTCGGCCCAATCCGGACACAGCGCTCGCAGCTGCGCCGGCGTCACCTTGCCGTCGGTGCGGGTGAACTGCAGGTGCAGGTCGATCAGGCCCTCGTCGGCCATCCGCCGGAGTTCGTCGCCGAAGAGCAGATCGTCCTCCGTGGGAACCGAGTGGATCAGCCGGACGTCGGCGCGCTGAGCGCGTCGGCGCATCGTGCGCAGCATCGAGATGATGGGCGTCAGACCGCTGCCCGCGGTCGCGAACAGGATCTTCTCCGGCAGCGGGTCGGGCAGGACGAATTCACCGGCGGGCGCCGCCAGGCGCACCACGGTGCCGGGTGCCAGCCCCTTCACCAGATGCGACGAGAGGAATCCCTCCGGCATCGCCTTCACCGTGATCGATACCGTCCGCTGCGCGCGCGACGACTCCGGCTCGGAGGTCAGTGAGTAGGAACGCCACGTCCAGCGTCCGTCGACCAGGACGCCGATGCCGATGTACTGGCCCGGGTGGTAGTCGAACGAGAAGCCCCAGCCCGGCCGGATGACGATGGTCGCGCTGTCCGCGGTCTCCTCGGTCACCGAGACCACCTTGCCGCGCAATTCCCGCGCCGACCACAGCGGATTGGCCAGGTGCAGGTAGTCGTCCGGCAACAGGGGGGTCGTCACGCGAGCGAAGGCCGCTCGAAGCAGCCGGGCACGCTTGTGCCTGGCCGCCACGTCGGCCGCCGGTGCCTCGAATCGTTCACGCCACGCCATCGCGCGCCTCCTCCGCCCGGTTCCGGGCCGCCCCGGAACACCTAACTTACGATTCCGTAGGTTAGCGTTTCGGGGCGCCGAGGGCGAATGGAGCGCGCGTCAGTCGCGTCGCGGATCAGGCCAGCAGCGTCCCCGGGGCCGGTGTGTACGGCGTGAAGAACTGATTGGCCGGCGCACCGGCCAGCGTCATCTCCAGCGCGGCCACCGACATTCCGTCGATCTGCTCGCGGATGATGTCGGCGTGCCCGGCATGCCGGGCGTACTCCTCCACCTGGTGGCACATGTAGTACCGATTCTTCATCGGCCGCGACTCGTAGACACCCGCCCACGGCGCGGGCGGCGCCATCGCCTCCCCGTCGGGATCGCTGCTCCGCATCGCTTCGAGGAACTCGGCGCGCGCGGCGTCGAACCGCTCGATGATCCCGGCCGCAGTCTCGTCGTCGGTGAGCGCGAAGCTCCCCATGTACTCGGCCAACGCCGCCTCGTCGAGCACCAGTTCGCCGGCGGTGCCGTTCAACTGCGCTGCGGCCCCGCGTAGACCGCGTTCGATGTGTTTGATGAGTCCGCCGATCGAGAGCACGCTGCGACACGGCGTCTGTCGGGCCTGAGCCTCCGTGAGTCCGAACGCCGCGGCCCGCAGCGCTCCGAGCTGTTGATCGGCGTAGTTGATGAGGCCGGTGAGTTCGTCGTCTCGGGCCGGTGCGTACATGGTGTCCTCCTGGGGTCGGTGTTCCTCGCCCATTCAGACTCACAAGCATTCCGGACAGTTCTCGTCCGGTACTGAAAAGTTCTCTGAAGAAGTCTTCGGGGACTTCAGAGAAGTTCCAGGAGGAACGGCAGTTCCTGCGTGGCGTACCAGCCGAGGTCGTGGTCCTCCACGTCTCCGACCGCCAGCTCGCCGTCCTCATCGCCGAGGTCGGCGCGGTCGATCACCTCGACCGCCGCCCGCACTGCGTTCTCGGCGTCTGAACCGTCGACGTGGACGGCGACGATGTCGCCGTGCGGGATCGTTCCGGCGACCCTGACCACCGCGTCGTCGAGATCCGGACGCGGCGTCGCCTCGGCGTCCGCGACCACCACCACCCGGCGCACCGGAAGCTCCGAGTCGTCGACGGCCAGCAGTCGCAGCGACGCCCGGGCGGCCTCCCGGAGCGCCACCTCCGACAGTTCCTCGTCGTCACCGGCCACATACGCCTCGCGCAGCGCCGGTGTCAGCGCGAAACCGGTGCCTCCGACCGGTTCGAAGGCCCGGCCGGGTTCGGCCACCAGCCGTTCGATCATCGCCAGGGTGGCCGGCAGATAGACGCGCATGAGATGCCTTTCGATCGGGGTCGGGAGGGTCGGCGGGCCCGGTCGTCACCGGTTGCCGGGGTCCGGGGAACCGTCGTACGACTGTCCGCTCGCAAGCAGTTCGTCCAGCGACTCGGTGACGTATTCGGCCATGGCGGGGAGGTCGACCACCACGGCCCGGTCGGCGATGAAGGCGAACTGCACCTGGTTCGCGTACTCGTTGACACTGATGCCCAGAGCTCTCTGCGCGGCGAGCGTCGGAATGGTGAAGATTCCGGTGATGGGGATCCCGCCGACGAACTTGCGGCCGATCCGCTTGGCGCTCATCGAGATCGGCACGTTGTACGACCGCTGGAACAGGCCCGCGAACGCCCGCGTGGACCGGTCGGCGAAGGGCACCAGCCCGAACTCCGGAAGCAGGGGGCGCAGCCCCTGCGACATCCGCCGTGTGGACTGGGAGTAGCGATTCGCGAGACCGGCCACCTGCATCAGCCGGACGGCGGGTGCGTCCTCCCCCACCGGCAGGTCGGTGACGAACTCCGTCCCGCCGACCACGATCCACGAGCCGCTCGGCTCTCCTTCGACGGTGTCCGGATCGCGAGCCGCGAGCGGCATGGTGGCCCGCATCGTCTCGCCGTGGCCGACGGTGTCCTTGATCGACAGCGACCACCGGCGCAGCACGCCGGTGATGATGGCCAGCACCACGTCGTTGAACGAGCACTCGAAACGGTTCGCCACCGCCTCGAGATCGCGGCGGGACACCGACGAGAAGGCGAACAGCCGCGACGACGTGGTGACCGCGTTCAGCGGGCTGTCAGGGGCGGAGTTGACCATCTGAGAGACGGCGTCGCCGACCAGACGGACCGATTTGTCGGCCACCGACCAGAGATCGGCGACCGGGCCGTTGCCGCGCAGCAGGGTGTCGACCATCTCACCGGGCCGGGCCATCGCCTCGGCCAGCGCTCCGACGGTCAGCGAGGCCGCACCGGGCGGCCGCCGCGGCATCCACAGATCCTCCGCCATCGGGGCGGCGTCCGCGACGTCGTCGCAGATCACCTCGCTCAATTCCGGGTTGCCGGTGCCGCCCAGCAGACAGCGGTGCGTCTTGGTCAGGATCACCGACCGGCCGCGGCTGAGTCCCTCGATCAGGTACATCTCCCACAGCGGCCGGGTCCGGTCGAGTGGGCGCGACATGAGCCGCGAGACCAACTCCTGCAGTTGTTCGGAGTCACCCGGCTGCGGCAGCGCGGACAATCTGATGTGGTAGTTGATGTCGAACTCGCGGTCGTCCACCCACACCGGACGCGCCAGCCCGAGCGTCACCTCGGTGATCACCTGGCGGTACCGGGGTGCCGCCTGCAGTCGGTTCTCCACCAGCGAGACGAGCGAGTGGTAGTCGATCCCGGTCGCGTCGTCCTTCCGAAGCTTGCTCGGGTCGAGGATCAACAGCGCTCCGAGGTGGGCGGTCGTCCCCGCCCCGTCCAGGAAGTAGAACATCGCCTCGTCCGGCGACAGCCGATTCACCATGATGCGTCGAGTTTATGCCGACCGCGGGCGTCCGCGGAATCATCGCCGGCGCGTCCTCACACCACGGCCTCAGACGATCGCGAACTCGACGATCACCCAGCGTTCCGCGATCCGGCGCGGTCCGCCCCGCGACGGCAACGGCACCGACCGGATCTCGATGCGGCCGGCCACCGCACGCACTCGGCGTCCCCGCACGAAGGTGCCGAAGTAGGCGGCCTGGCGTGGTCCACCGATCTGCAGGTGGACACGCAGCAGCCGCGCCGTCTCAGCACTCCCCGACGGCCCGGCCCGATGCTGGAGCAGTGAGCCCACCTGCGATTGCACCTCGGCCGAGACCGTGCGCAGCAGATGGTCCACCGGTCGGCGACCGTCGAGCACCTCCAGCATCTGCTGCAACGCGTACACCGTCGCCGACCGCGCTGCACCGGCACGGTCCGCATCCGTCCGCTCAGCGCCGTTCCGAACCGGCGGCGCCGGCCGGTCGACGATCCCATTACCCCCGAGTGTGTTCACCGTCATATCTATCGGACGCACCCGGGGCGGGTTCGGTTCCGCGACGCGCCGAGAGCACGGCCGACCCCCGTCCGCTGCAACCCCCTGCAACCGTTGCGCCCCGCCGGCGGTGGGCGCACGCTCGTTTCCGGACAGGTGACTCACATCACAGTCCACACTTCCCGTTCCGACGCTCAGAAGGAGCACCGATGAGAGCCGCACGCTACTACGACCGCGGAGACGTCCGCATCGAAGAGATCGACCCGCCGGAGGTCGGGCCCGGCATGGTCGGCATCGACATCGCCTGGTGCGGCATCTGCGGCACCGACCTGCACGAGTACGCCGACGGCCCGATCTTCATCCCGCCGGCCGGACATCCGCAGCCGATCAGCGGCGAGAGCGCTCCGGTCACGATCGGACACGAGATGTCGGGCGTCGTCTCGGAGGTGGGCGACGGCGTGACCGATCTGGCGGTCGGCGATCACGTGGTCGTGGAGCCCTACATCCTCGCCGACGACGTCGATACCGGTCCGCACAGCCACGACTACCACCTGTCGCGAGACATGAACTTCATCGGACTGGGCGGCTGCGGTGGCGGACTCGCAGAGAAGATCGCGGTGAAACGGAGGTGGGTGCATCGGATCGACGCATCGGTACCGCTCGACCAGGCCGCGCTGATCGAGCCGCTGGCGGTCGGTTTCCACGCCGTACAGCGCAGCGGCGCGCAGTCGGGTGCGATCGCGCTCATCACCGGCGCCGGACCGATCGGCCTGCTCACCGCGGCCATCTGCCGGGCGCGAGGCATCTCGGTGATCATCAGCGAGCCGAGCCCGCTGCGCCGAGCCAAGGCCGCGGACACCGGAGTCGCCGATCACGTGCTGGATCCCGCGGCGCAGGACGTGGCCGCCCGGGTATCGGAGCTCACCTCCGGACGCGGCGCGGACGTCGGTTTCGAATGCACGTCGGTTCAGCCCGCGTTCGACACCCTGCTCGATGCCGTGAAGCCGACCGGGGTCGTCGTGGTGGTGTCGATCTGGGGCAGCCCCGCCGGACTGGACATGCAGAAGCTGGTGCTGAAGGAGATCGACCTGCGCGGCACCATCGCCTACGTGAACTCTCATCCCGAGACGATCGCGCTGGTGGAGAGCGGCGAGATCGATCTCGCCCCGTTCATCACGGGCAAGATCGACCTCGCCGATCTGGTCACCGAAGGCTACGACACCCTGCTGCACCGCAACGAGACCGCCGTGAAGATCCTGGTCTCGCCGTCCGGCGCGGGAGTGTGACCGTCAGCGCTTCTTGCGCGACTTCGGAGGCTTGTTCGACGGCTTGGCGCCCGAACGGGCGGCGGCGCGCCGTTCGCGACGGCTGCCGAGCACCTCCGACGGAGTTCCCGAGGCATGCTCCTCGACCTCGGAGAGCACCTCCGCGTCGCCGGTCTCCGACGGCCCGCTGTAGGTCATCGCCGGTTCGGCGCCGTCGGCGGCCTCGTCGCCGCCGAAGGCCGCTCCGGCCAGCATGTCGCTGACCGACGTGCCCAGCGCCGGAGCCGGGGCCTGCGTCTCCACCTGTGCGTTGAAGATGTAGGTGACGGCCTCTTCCTTCATGCCCTCCAACATGCCCTGGAACATGTCGTAGCCCTCGCGCTGGTACTCCACCACCGGGTCGCGCTGAGCGACCGACCGCAGGTGGATGCCCTCGCGGAGGTAGTCCATCTCGTAGAGATGATCGCGCCATTTGCGGTCCATGACCGTGAGCAGGATCGACCGTTCCAGTTGACGCATCGCGCCGTCGCCGGCGATCTCCGCCAGTTCCTTCTCGCGGCGGTCGTAGGCGGCGAGCGCGTCGTCGACCAGCACCTCGCGCAGTTGCTCGCGGGAGATGTCGTCGCGTTCGCCGTACTCGTTCTCGCCGACGACCCGCTTGGGATCGAGCGCGATCGGGTACAGCTTCGACAACGCCTCCCACAGCGTCTCGAGGTCCCAGTCCTCGGCGTATCCGACCTCCGTGGCACCGTCGACGTAGGCACCGACCACGTCGCGGACCATCTCGCGCACCTGATCCCGATGATCCTCGCCCTCGAGGATCTCGCGGCGCTCGCCGTAGATGACCTTGCGCTGCTCGTTCATCACCTCGTCGTACTTGAGGACGTTCTTGCGGATCTCGAAGTTCTGCTCCTCCACCTGCGTCTGCGCACTGCGGATGGCGCGGGTGACCATCTTGGCGTCGATCGGGACGTCGTCGGGCAGGTTGAGGCGGGCCATGATGGTCTCGAGCGCGGCGCCGTTGAACCGCCGCATCAGTTCGTCGCCCAGGGAGAGGTAGAACCGGGACTCGCCGGGGTCGCCCTGGCGGCCGGACCGGCCACGCAGCTGATTGTCGATGCGGCGCGATTCGTGACGCTCGGTGCCGAGGACGTAGAGTCCGCCCACCTCACGGACGTCGTCGGCCTCCTTGGCGGCCTCGGTGCGGGCGATCTCGATCGCCTCGTCCCACGCCGCCTCGTACTCCTCGGGAGTGTTGACCGGGTCGAGTCCCGCCTTGCGCAGCCGGGTGTCGGCGATGACGTCCGGGTTGCCGCCCAACACGACGTCGGTGCCTCGGCCGGCCATGTTGGTGGCCACCGTGACCGCCCCGAGCCGACCGGCCTCGGCGACGATCTGTGCCTCCTGCTCGTGGTACTTCGCGTTGAGGACGGTGTGCTTGATCTCCCGCTCGGCCAGCAGCCGCGACAGGTACTCCGAGCGCTCGACGCTCGTGGTACCGATCAGGACCGGCTGGCCCTTGGCGTTGCGCTCGGCGATGTCGTCGACCACCGCGTAGAACTTGGCCTCTTCGGTCTTGTAGATCAGGTCGGTCTGGTCCTTGCGGATCAGCGGACGGTTGGTCGGGATCGGCACCACGCCCAGCTTGTAGATCTGCTGGAACTCGGCGGCCTCGGTCTCGGCCGTACCGGTCATGCCTGCGAGCTTCTTGTACAGGCGGAAGTAGTTCTGGAGGGTGATCGTGGCGAGAGTCTGGTTCTCGGCCTTGATCTCGACCCCTTCCTTGGCCTCGATCGCCTGGTGCAGGCCCTCGTTGAAGCGCCGGCCGTCGAGCACACGCCCGGTGAACTCGTCGACGATCATCACCTCGCCCTTGCGGACGATGTAGTCCTTGTCCTTGTGGAAGAGCTCCTTGACCTTGATCGCGTTGTTCAAGTAGCCGACGAGCTGTGAGTTCTCCGGCTCGTAGAGGTTGTCGATGCCGAGCCGGTCCTCGACGAAGGAGACACCGGCCTCGTGGACGCCGACGGTCTTCTTCTTGATGTCGACCTCGTAGTGGACGTCCTTCTCCAGCAGCGGCGCGATGCGCGCGAACTCGGCATACCACTTGCTCGACGAGTCGGCCGGGCCCGAGATGATCAGCGGGGTGCGGGCCTCGTCGATGAGAATCGAGTCGACCTCGTCGACGATGGCGTAGGCGTGTTCCCGCTGCACCAGGTCTTCGAGTGAATGCGCCATGTTGTCGCGCAGGTAGTCGAAGCCGAACTCGTTGTTGGTGCCGTAGGTGATGTCGGCCGCGTACGCCTCACGACGCTGATCGGGCGACATGCCGGTCAGGATCACCGCGGTCTCGAGACCGAGGAAGCGATGCACGCGGCCCATCCACTCCGCGTCGCGCTTGGCGAGGTAGTCGTTCACGGTGACGACGTGCACGCCCTTGCCGTTCAGCGCATTCAGGTACGCCGGGAGAACACAGGTCAGCGTCTTGCCCTCACCGGTCTTCATCTCCGCGATGTTGCCGAAGTGCAGCGCCGCGCCACCCATGATCTGCACGTGGAAGTGCTTCTGGTCGAGGACGCGCCACGCGGCCTCACGAGCCACCGCGAAGGCCTCGAGCAGCAGATCGTCGAGTGTCTCATCGCCCTCGAGCCGCTCGCGGAACTCGACGGTCTTGCCCCGCAGTTCGTCGTCTGAGAGCGCTTCCATCTCGTCGGAGAGCGCCTCGACGCTCGTCGCGATAGCGTCCAGGCGCTTGACCATGCGGCCTTCGCCCAGTCTGAGCAGCTTGTTGAGCACCGGCAATCCTCTGGGTTCACGTTTCGATTCACCGTCGCGCCCCGCCGAACCGTCGACGTGGCGGACAGACCTCGGTCCATGGTACGGGTCCGTCGTCTACGACGCCGTATGCAGGCATGTCCGACCGGCACTGCATCGCACATGACGTCAACGATTGTTGACGCGCTCGGCGACGCGTGGTGAACGCGACGGTGGCCGCCGCCCGGTCAGGGCGACGGCCACCGCTGCTGCGACGAGACCTCAGGCGAGCCTGATGAGTCCGTAGTCGAATGCGTGACGGCGATAGACCACCGACGGCTTGTCGGTCTCGCAGTCATGGAACAGGTAGAAGTCGTGACCGACGAGTTCCATCTCGTAGAGCGCCTCGTCCACCGACATCGGCGACGACGGGTGATCCTTCACGCGCACCACCTGACCGGGCGAGTGGTCCTCGACACTGTCCTCGAACGGATCCGGGGACGGCGCAGGCGTCTCGGGACGCAGGTGCGGCGCGTCGGCCGCCGCCTCGGCGAGCGAGGTGGGACGGTGCATCCCGTCCTTGCGGATCCGCTTCCGGCTCTTGGCGCGGCGCAGCCGCTTGTGCAGCTTGTCGAAGGCCAGCTCACTGGCGGCGTAGAAGTTCTCGCCGGCGGCCTGTGCGCGGATCACCGGACCGCGGCCACGGCCGGTGATCTCGACGATCTCGGCGCTCTTGGACTGCCGTGGATTCGGTTCGTGGTACAGGACCACTTCGAAGCGGAAGATCGTGGGGTCGAAGTGCTCGAGCCGGGAGAGCTTGCTGCTCATGTAGACCCGGAAGTGATCCGGTATCTCCACGTTCCGGCCACTCATGACGAGCTCCGCCTTCAACTCGCCCGCGTCCGACGTGTCGACGGTGGACGGCAGCTCGAAAGCGGCTTTGAGGTCGACGCGTTCAGCGGGTGCGGCTTTCGACTCGCGCTGTCCCTTGCGGTGAACGACCGTCATATCGACATCCTCCTCAGGTTGCTCCCGTCCGGAATCGAGACCGGATCGGGGTACCAATTCGCTAGTCGCGCAACCACATTCAGGTAGCGGTTTGGCGCGATGGGCAGTGACCCGCTGAGCTGAAGCGGAGGATCTACCGCGCTCGTGAACACATCGGCGCGGTGGAAAAGGCTTCCTCACCTCCCGGCACTCGATGTTCATCACTGCCACTTCCGAAGGTATCCGCAAACTCCGGTTCCGGCCACGTTTTGCCGATCATGCACCCGCCAGAACCACCGCTCCGGTCACAGCGGCACCGGAACGCCGAAGGCGTCTCACCGCTTGCGCGACGGTCGCGCCGGTGGTGAGGACGTCGTCGACCACCACCACCGGTACGGCGGGCCCGGCACCGGCGCCGACCAGCGCGGACGGCAGTGGACGGCGCAATCGCACCGCTCCCGCGAGGTTCGCGCCGCGCGCCCCGGCCCCCAGCCCCGCCGAGTCTCGCGTCCAGGCCGCGGTCACCAGCGCCGGCACCACTCGGACGCGGCCGCCGAGGACGTCCGCGGCCTCGCGGGCGAGCGCGGTCACGGTGTCGCCTCCCCTGCTCCGGGCCGCCCACGCCCGCGTGGGTGCGGGGACGAGTGCGAGTCGATCGGAGGCGGGCAACTCACCCCACTGTGCGAGCGAGAGGATCCCGTCGGCCAGAACGCGGCCCAGAACGGGCGCGAGATCGCGTCGGCGATGCTCCTTGAGGTTCACGACGGCTGACGCCATCGGTCCGCCGTACCGGGCCATCGCCCATACAGGCACACCCGGATCCACACGCGGAGACAGCTGCCGCGGCACATCGTCGAGTCGAGCCCGGCAAGCGTCGCACCACGGCGTTCCCGGGCGCCCGCACCCTCCGCACTCCCGCGGCACCGCGAGGTCCGCCAAGGCCGCCAACACGGCTCGGGAGCGTGCCCGATCACCCGCCATGCCCGAGCATCGTCCTCCTGCGATGCCGGACTGTCACCCGGTTGTTCCACAGCGACCGCCGGTCAGCCGCCGGGGATCACCGGCCTCGTTCCCGGTCCGGCATCGGGGCCCAGCGCGGTCCAGTACTGATCCGGCCGGATCTGGCCGGTGCCGATCTGCTGGATACCGCGATTGTCCGAGACGTACACCGTGGTCGACGATGCCGCGACGTCCACCAGCGGCGGCTTGAGGTTGCCGCTGACCATCGCGACCGGCTGCGTGCCGACGATCGACGTCTTCCACACCGGGCTGTCGCCGCCGTTCACCGCGAAGTACATCGTCTTCGACGACGACCAGGCGATACCGATGCCGGTGCCCGCCACCTCCGGCGCCAGCAGGTAGACGCCGGTCAGTGCCGGCACGCCGACATCGTTCACGGACAGCACGGCGAGCAGGAGCCGGCCGCCGACCACCAGGGCCACGCGCACGCCGTCCGGTGAGACCTGCAGACCGGTGATCGGCCCCGGCGCCACCGCGCGGACCTCCGCGGTGTCGATGGACTCGATCCGCGTGCCGTCGCCGTCCGACATCCAATGGATCGGACGGCCGTCGACCACCGCGTATCCGGTGGCGGGATCCGGCCCGAAGGACGGCGTCGTCACCGAGGCGCCCGCGGCCACCTCCACGGCATCGCCGCCGTACGGCCCCACCAGCAGCACCCGGCGACCGCCGCGGTCGGCGACGGCGGCACTTCGGCTCATATCCGCGGAGATGGCCGCCGACTGGAGGTCGTGGGCGGCGCCGAGTGCGCCGTCGACGGGTACCGCCCGGTTCCCGGTGAGCCTGGCCAGGCCCCCGTCGCGCACCAGGTGCACCGGGTCGACGGCGCGCTTCTCCGGCTCGGGTTCGAAGGTGCTGACATCGGCGGTGTGCCAGCCCTCGTCGCGGCCGGGAACCAGCGGAGCGCCGTCTGCGGTGATCCGGTACGTGCCCGAGAACCCGGCGTAATCGAGGGTCCAGACGATCTGCGCCGCGAGAGTGGTTCGCGCCTTCTGGTCGCCGTCGGCGACGTTGCCGAGCGGAACCGTCACGACGTCGCCCTTGGTGGTGACCGGTCCGGCGGCGGCGCTGCCGCGCGCCGCTCCCTGGCTCACCGCACCGGCGAGTTCGGGCGCCGGACCCGCCAGCAGCCGGTTGACCAGGACGCTCGCATCGAGTTCGGGACCGAACAGCCAGCGCGGGTCGGCCACCAGCCGGCTCAGCGTGCGATCGGGGAAGAACAGGTCGGCCTGCCGATACGCCGTGAGGAACTGCGACGAGTCGGTGACCGATCCCACGGGCGGGTCGCCGCTGATCCGCCACGTCCCGCCGCTCTGCTCAAGCGACAGCGCCATCACCCAGTCGCCCGTGACGGGCCGGAGCGTGCCGCCGGGCGACAGCACTCCCGTCTTCTCGCCGGTGACCCGGAGTCGGACCGCGTCGTCGGTGCGCTCGTCGACGGTGACGCCGACGTCGCGGACCACGGTCATGTCTCCCTGGTCGTCCCATCGTTGGCTGGCGCCCGCGGTCAGGAACTTGCGCGCCGCCCGATGCCCGGCGGTGGGGTCGGACATCGCCTTCACGAAGTTGCGCGCGACGGTCTCCGGGTCGTCGCCCCGTCGGGGCGAGGGCACGATGTTGGTCGGCCGTTTGCGGTCGAACGCCTGGATGGGCTGCGGAGACGAGGAGTCCGGAATGTCGACGCATCCGGTGAGAACCATCGTCGCGGACAGCAGCAGCGCGACCAGCACCGCGACCCGCCTCATCGGGGAGTCTCCCCGATCGGCTTCAACGGCAGCGGGCTGCCGAGGAGCTTGTGGCCACGAACCAGCGGCAGCGTGAGGCGGAAGCAGGAGCCCTCCCCCGGCGCTCCCCAGGCCTCCAGTCGGCCCTGGTGCAGACGGGCGTCCTCGATGCTGATCGCCAGGCCGAGGCCCGTGCCGCCCGAGCGCCGCACACGCGACGGATCCGATCGCCAGAATCTGTTGAAGACGAGTTTCTCCTCTCCCGGACGCAGGCCTATCCCGTGGTCGCGGACGGTGATCGCCACCGCGTCGCCGTCGGAGCGCATGGTGAGCGTGACCGGCTTGTGCTCGCCGTGATCGATGGCGTTGGCGAGCAGGTTACGCAGGATCCGCTCCACCCGGCGCGGATCGATCTCGGCCATCACCGGCTCCGTCGGCATGTCGATGATCAGGTCGCTGCCCGTCTCGGCGGCCAGTGGAGCCACCGTGGAGACGGCCGCGTCGATGGGCACCGCGATGTCGAGCTTCTGTGCCGCCAGCTCCGCCATCCCCGCGTCGTGACGCGAGATCTCCAGGAGCTCGGTCAGCAGCGTCTCGAACCGGTTCAGTTCCTTGTCGAGCAGTTCCACCGAACGGCGCTGCACCGGGTCGAGTCCCTCGCGGTTGTCGTAGAGAAGGTCGGCGGCCATCCGGACCGTGGTGAGCGGCGTGCGCAGCTCGTGGCTGACGTCGGAGGTGAACTGCCGCTGCAGCCCGCCGAACTCCTCGAGGTGGTTGATCTGACGGGAGAGGCTCTCGGCCATGTCGTTGAACGAGACCGCCAGCCGCGCGAACTCGTCCTCGCCGTGCACCGGCATCCGCTCGGAGAGACGGCCGTCGGCGAAACGCACGGCGATCCGGGTCGCCGACCGCAGCGGTGCGATCACCTGTCGGGTCACCAGCCAAGCGATCGCCGCGAGCAGACCGAGCAGCACCACCGCACCGGTCAGCAGCGTTCCGCGCACCAGCGACACCGTGTTCTCCTCGGTGCCCAGGGGGAATACGAGGTAGATCTCCAGCCCCTGGATCGGGCTCTCCACCGGGGAACCGATCACCAGCGCGGGGACAGTGCCCCCGGCCTGATCGATGGATGTGTACTGGAAGGCGACCTGGCCCCCGGCCACCATCTTGCGCAGGGCGGTCGGCACGTCGCGCACCGGCCCCACCGCGATCTCCTGCTCGTTCGGCTCGCCGGGAACCACGAGCACGGAGTCGAACGAGCCGGCGACCGACGACGTCTGCGGCGACTCGGTGTCCTGGTCGGTGAGCAACGATCGCGCTCGGGCCAGCCGATTCTGCACAGCGGTGTTCGATTCCCCGCTGCTCAGCACCCGTTCCACCACCGCGCGCATCCGCGCGATCTCGTCGGTGGCGACTTCCTCCTTGGCATCCAACAGGCGCCCGGTGATCTGACTGATCAGGACGAAACCGAGAATCAGCAAGACCACGAAGGACAGAACCAGCGTCGAGACGATGACTCGCGTCTGAACCGAGCGGCGCCAGATCTGTCCGGCCATCCGTCCGACGGTCGCCGCGGCGCGCCGGACCGCTGTGATGAGGCGTTCGATCGGCCCCCGGTGAATCCGGCGGCCACCGATCACGGCGGACCGGCCTTGTAACCGACCCCTCTCACGGTGAGCACGATCTCCGGGTTCTCCGGATCGATCTCGACCTTGGCGCGCAGCCGCTGGACGTGGACGTTCACCAGACGAGTATCGGCGGGATGCCGGTAGCCCCACACCTGTTCGAGGAGGACGTCACGGGTGAACACCTGACGGGGCTTGCGCGCCAGCGCCACCAGAAGGTCGAACTCCAGCGGAGTCAGCGAGATCGGCACCCCGTCGCGGGTGACCTTGTGCGCCGGGACGTCGATCTCCACCGGACCGATCGCCAGGAGTTCGGCCGGATCGTCCTCCGTGCGCCGCAGCCGGGCTCGGATGCGCGCGACGAGTTCCTTCGGCTTGAACGGCTTCACCATGTAGTCGTCGGCACCGGATTCCAGGCCGAGCACCACGTCGACGGTGTCGGACTTGGCGGTCAGCATCACGATCGGCACACCGGAGTCGGCGCGGAGCACCCGACAGACATCGATGCCGTTCATTCCCGGCAGCATCAGGTCGAGCAGGACGAGGTCGGGTCGAACCTCGCGCACCGCGGTCAGCGCCTGCGTCCCGTCTCCGACGACGAACGGCTCGAAGCCTTCGTTCTTCAGAACGATCGTGAGCATCTCGGCGAGAGCGGCGTCATCGTCAACGACCAGGATGCGTGGCTTCATGCCTGCCATGGTGTCACTTCTGCCGCGGATAGCGCGGCGCGACACGCCTTGCCGCGCAGGTCCGGGCGGCGTGCGGCGCGCCGCATCCACGTGGCGCAGGCGACTGCCTAGACTGTCCGCGTGGGCATTCTGGTTGCTGTCGAAGGTCTCGACGGTGCGGGCAAACGCACCATCGTCGGACGCCTCGAAGCCGCTGCGATCGACCGTGGCGCGTCGGTCCGGACGCTCGCGTTCCCCCGCTACGGCGAATCGATCACCGCGGACCTCGCCTCGGAGGCGCTGCACGGACGGCACGGTGATCTCCGGGACAGCGTCTACGCGATGGCCCTGCTCTTCGCCCTCGACCGGGCCGCGGCACGGCGTCAACTGCACGACGCCCTCGCCGGGAACGACCTCGTCATCTGCGACCGCTACACCGCGTCGAATGCGGCCTACAGCGCTGCGCGCCTGGGTGCGGGCGCCGCGTCCGAGGTCGTCGACTGGGTCGCCGACCTCGAGTTCCGACGGTTTCAACTCCCGGTTCCCGACCACCAGTTGCTCCTCGGAGTGCCGCCGGAAGTCGCGATGGGCCGCGCCAGCGGTCGCGCGGAGACCGAGGCCGACCGACCCGTGGACACCTACGAGCGCGACGCCGACCTGCAACACGCCGTCTACCGCGTCTACGGCGAACTCGTGCAAGCACAGTGGATGTCGACCTGGTCGTGGGCCGACGGCGACGCGGCCGTCGACGCCGTTCTCGCACAGCTCGGGTAGTCCGGAGCCGGCCGCAGGGAGCCGGCCGCAACGAACGACCGCCGCCGGTCGGGAGAGCTCGGCTCCCCGACCGGCGGCGGTGCGGTGCATCCAGCCGGTTCGGTGCGTCAGTAGCGGTAGTGCTCGGGCTTGTAGGGACCCTCGACGTCGACGCCGATGTACTCGGCCTGCTCCTTGGTGAGCTTGGTCAGGCTGCCGCCGAGCGCTTCGACGTGGATGCGCGCGACCTTCTCGTCGAGATGCTTGGGCAGGCGGTACACCTCGTTGTCGTACTCGTCGCCCTTGGTCCACAGCTCGATCTGGGCGATCACCTGGTTGGCGAAGCTGTTGCTCATCACGAACGACGGGTGGCCGGTGGCGTTGCCCAGGTTCAGCAGTCGCCCTTCGGACAGCACGATGATGCTGTGGCCGTCGGGGAACACCCACTGGTCCACCTGCGGTTTGATGTTGATCCGCGTCATTCCTTCGGCGGACTCGAGTCCGGCCATGTCGATCTCGTTGTCGAAGTGACCGATGTTGCCCAGCACCGCCTGGTTCTTCATCTTCTTCATGTGCTCGAAGGTGATGATGCCCAGGTTGCCGGTGGCCGTGACGACGATGTCCGCGTTGCCGATCGCCTCATCGACGGTGACGACGTCGTAGCCGTCCATCATCGCCTGCAGTGCGTTGATCGGGTCGATCTCGGTGACCTGAACACGGGCGCCCTGCCCCGCCAGCGACTCCGCGCAGCCCTTGCCGACGTCACCGTAGCCGCAGATCAGCACCTTCTTGCCGCCGATGAGGACGTCGGTGCCGCGGTTGATGCCGTCGATCAGCGAGTGGCGGGTGCCGTACTTGTTGTCGAACTTGCTCTTGGTGACCGAGTCGTTGACGTTGATCGCGGGGAAGTCGAGTTCACCGGCGGCAGCGAACTGGTACAGACGGAGCACACCGGTGGTGGTCTCCTCGGTGACGCCCTGCACCGACTCGGCGATCGCCGTCCACTTGCCCGGGTCTGCGGCCAGCGAGCGGCGCAGCAGTTCCAGGAACACCTTGTACTCGGCGGGGTGATTGTCGTCGGCGGGCGGAACGACGCCGGCCTTCTCGAACTCCGCGCCACGCAGGACCAGCATGGTCGCGTCGCCGCCGTCGTCGAGGATCATGTTGGCGCGCCGCGGCTCGCCGTCGACGTCCGGCCAGGTCAGCATCTGCTCGGCCGCCCACCAGTACTCCTCCAGGGTCTCGCCCTTCCAGGCGAAGACCGGCACACCCTTGGGCTCCTCGACGGTTCCGTACGGGCCGACGACGACGGCCGCGGCCGCGTGGTCCTGGGTGGAGAAGATGTTGCACGAGGCCCAGCGGACCTCGGCGCCCAGATCGACTAGCGTCTCGATCAGGACTGCGGTCTGCACGGTCATGTGCAGCGACCCCGAGATGCGAGCGCCCTTGAGGGGCTTGACGTCGGCGTATTCGCGGCGCAACTCCATCAGACCCGGCATCTCGTGCTCGGCGAGGCGGATCTCCTTGCGGCCGTACTCGGCCTCGGAGAGGTCGGCGACCCTGAACTCGACGCCGTTGCGGGTTTCGGTGGTCAGAGCGCTGGAAGGCGCGGTCATCTGGTCCCTCTCGATTGACATCTTTGATCGTGAACGACGGTACCGGCCGCCGATTCGGCGGCCGGTACCAGTGCCCTAGGTCCTTCTACGCTATCGCGCTCACGCACTGCCGGTCGGACCACCGTCCGGCCGGTCGGCCGAATCAGTGGTGACGGTGTCGTAGGAGGGCAGTTCTTTGCGCTCACGCATACCGAGCACGGAGTGCTTGGCACCGTAGGTCAGGTACACGACGATGCCGATCATCATCCAGACGACGAATCGCAACCAGGTCTCGATCGACAGGTTGATCATCAGCCAGAAGCAGGCGATGACCGCCAGGATCGGCACCAGCGGTACGAACGGCACGGAGAAGCCGCGCTTGAGATCCGGCCGGGTGCGACGCAGCACCACGACACCGACGCACACCAGGACGAACGCGAACAGGGTACCGATGTTGACCATCTCTTCGAGCGTGCCCATCGGGAAGAAGAAGGCGAGCGCGCCGGAGACCACGCCGACGATCAGGGTGATGCGCACCGGCGTGCCGCGGCTGCCGGTCTTGGCCAGTCCGCGCGGGAGCAGTCCGTCGCGGGCCATGGCGAAACCGACTCGGGTCTGTCCGAGGAGCATCACCATCACGACTGTCGTCAGACCCGCCAGCGCACCGATGTTGATCGCCCACTGCGCCCAGGTGATGCCGTGCGCCTCGAAGGCCGTGGCGAGCGTCGACGATTCGACCGTCCCGTTCGGCAGCTTCTTATCCGCGAGGTCGGTGTACGGAACCATTCCGGTGAGCACCAGCGAGACGCCGACGTAAAGGATCGTGACGATGGCCAGCGATCCCAGGATGCCGCGCGGCAGCGACTTCTGCGGGTCCTTGGTCTCCTCCGCGGTGGTCGCGACGACGTCGAAGCCGATGAACGCGAAGAACACGAGCGACGCCGCGGCGAGCAGTCCGTACCAGCCGTACTGGCTGCCGGTGGCACCGGTGGCCCACGAGAAGAGCGTCTGATGGATTCCCGTCCCGGTCGACTCGCCCGGCTTGGCCGGCGGCACGTACGGCGAGTAGTTCTTGCCGGTGATGTAGAAGGCACCCACGATGATCACGAGCAGCACCACGGCCACCTTGATCGCGGTGATGATCACCGAGACCCGGGACGACAGCTTGGTACCGAGCACCAGCAGGGTGATGAGCACCGCGATCAGCACCGCCGCACCCCAGTCGTAGGTGTGCCCGCCGATGACGAAGACGTTGTTGCCCGCACCGATCACGTTGCCGAGGTACGACGACCAGCCCTTCGCCACGACGGAGGCGGCGAGCGCGAATTCCAGGATGAGGTCCCAACCGATGATCCAGGCGACGAATTCACCGAAGGTCGCATAGGAGAACGTGTAGGCCGATCCCGCCACCGGGACCGTGGAGGCGAACTCCGCGTAGCAGAGAGCTGCCAGACCGCAGGCGATCGCGGCGAGGACGAAGGCCAGAGACACCGAGGGGCCCGCGACGTTGCCGGCCGTCCGTGCGGTGAGGGTGAAGATGCCGGCGCCGACGACCACGGCGACGCCGAAGACTGTCAGGTCCCAGGCCGTCAGGTCCTTCCGGAGCTTGGTTTCGGGCTCGTCGGTGTCGGCCATCGATTGCTCGACCGATTTCACACGACCGAAGAAATTGGTCACGTAGGTTCTCCTTGCTGATTCGCGGGGTTTCCGCTGCGGGATGAACGGTCGGGGCGTGGTGCCTGCGCCAGGGTGTGCGCCCTCGTCGAGTAGCCCTGTGGCCTCGCCCGAGCTGACACCATCGATGTGATCCCCTCCACATTCATTGCGGTTTCAGAGGCTAGCGCATCGACGCGTTCCCGTAGGCCGCATCCAGGTCAGGAGTTGGTCACGAAGCGTTCTCACCCCTGTCGATGTCCGGTTCGAGGTAAATCACCCGGGCCTGCGGCACCGCGGCCCGCACCCGGGCCTCCGCCCCGTCGATCGCCCGAGCGATCTCGACGGCCCCCAGACCCGGCGCGATCGCGATCTTCGCCGCCACCAGGAGTTCCTCGGGTCCGAGGTACTGCGTCTTCATATGGATGACGCGATCGACGTCCTGCCCCGGGATCACCGAACGCAGCGTCGCCGACTCGGCCTCGGTCGCGCCCTCGCCGATCAGCAGGCTCTTCATCTCGACGATCAGGACGATCGCGATCAGGCCGAGCAGTACGCCGATCGAGAGGGTGCCGATGCCGTCCCAGATCGCATCACCGGTGATCATCGTCAGCCCGACGCCCGCGAGCGCCAGCACCAGACCGATCAGCGCGCCGCTGTCCTCGAGCAGGACCACCGGCAGTTCGGGATTGCGCGAGGTGCGGATGAACTGCCACCAGGACGCCCCGCCCTTGAGTGGCCTGGACTCCTTCCGGGCGGTGTGGAAGCTGTAGCCCTCGAGGCAGATCGCGACCAGGAGGATCACCACCGCGACCAGTGGTGAGTCGAGCCCGTGATCGCCCGCGTGGCGGATCTTCTCGACGCCTTCGTAGAGCGCGAACATCGAGCCGAGGGTGAAGATCACGAGCGCGACGATGAACGAGTAGAAGTACCTGCTGCGGCCGTACCCGAACGGATGCAGTTCGTCGGCCTTGCGCGCCGCGCTCTTCTGGCCGAGCAGAAGCAGGCCCTGGTTCGACGTGTCGGCGACGGAGTGGACGCCTTCGGCGAGCATCGATGAGGAACCGGTGATCGCGAAGCCGACGAACTTGGCCGCGGCGATTCCCGCATTGGCGGCCAGGGCGGCGACGATCGCGCGTGTCGACCCTTCTGCGGACATGGAGGACCTTCCGTCTGTGCACGTGGTGTCGGCCGGGCGGCCGCAAAGGAAGACTAATCGGTGGCGGCGGACCCGACCGTCCAGCGGCACGCGGAACGAGGGCCGGGAATTAACCGGACCACGGTCCGGTTACTCTGTGTGAAAGCCGCGGCGAGCGGACCCACCAGGAAGGAAGCGTTCGATGCAGTTCGGAATCTTCAGCGTCGGTGACGTGACCACCGACCCCACCACCGGCACCACGGTCAGCGAACACGAGCGGATTCAGGCGATGACCGCGATCGCCCTGAAGGCCGAAGAGGTCGGTCTGGACGTGTTCGCCACGGGTGAGCACCACAACCCGCCGTTCGTCCCCAGTTCGCCGACCACCATGCTCGGCTGGATAGCGGCTCGCACCGAGAAACTGCGGCTGTCGACCGCGACCACGCTCATCACCACGAACGACCCGGTCAAGATCGCCGAGGACTTCGCGATGCTTCAGCACCTGTCCGGGGGCCGGGCGGACCTGACACTCGGTCGCGGCAACACCGGTCCGGTGTACCCGTGGTTCGGCAAGGACATCCGGCAGGGCATCCCCCTCGCCGTCGAGAACTATCACCTCCTCCGGCGCCTGTGGCGGGAGAAGAACATCGACTGGGAGGGCCGGTTCCGGACGCCGCTGCAGGGCTACACCTCCACACCCGCTCCCCTCGACGACACTCCGCCGTTCGTATGGCACGGCTCCATCCGCTCCCCGGAGATCGCCGAGCAGGCCGCGTTCTACGGCGACGGCTTCTTCCACAACAACATCTTCTGGAACAAGGAGCACACCGAGCAGATGGTGAACCTGTACCGTCGCCGCTTCGAGCACTACGGCCACGGTTCCGCCGATCAGGCCATCGTCGGTCTCGGCGGTCAGGTCTTCATGGCGGACACCGAGAACGAGGCCAAGCGCCGGTTCCGTCCCTACTTCGACAACGCGCCCGTGTACGGCCACGGTCCGTCGCTCGAAGACTTCACCGACATGACCCCGCTGACCGTCGGCACGCCGGAGATGGTGATCGACAAGACCCTCTCATTCGCCGACTACGCGGGCGACTACCAGCGGCAGCTGTTCCTCGTCGACCACGCCGGACTTCCCCTGCCGCAGGTGCTCGAGCAGATCGAGATCCTGGGCACTCAGGTGGTGCCGGTCCTGCGTGCGGAATTCGACCGCCGCCGACCCGCCCACGTACCCTCCGATCCGCCCACCCACGAGTCCTTGGTGGCCGCCGGCCCGGGCTCACCGCACCGCCGGGTCACTCCGGCCGCATCCGTCGCGACCGCGGCGGCGAAGGGAGAGAACTGAGATGGCGCGACGTCTCCTCGTGATCAGCGCCGGCGTCTCGACGCCGTCGTCCACGCGGCTCCTGGCCGACCAGATCGCCGACGCCGTCACCGCGGGAGTGACCGCCCGGGGCGAGAGCGTCGACGTGCGGGTTCTGGAGCTGGCGCCGCTCGCCGCCGGTCTGGCCACCACGGTGACCACCGGTGTCGCGACAGCGGAGGTCAGCGCCGCCCGTGACGAGGTAGCCGCCGCCGACGGCATCGTCGCCGTGACCCCGGTCTTCACCGCCTCCTACAGCGGACTGTTCAAGATGTTCTTCGACGTGCTCGACCCCGACGCGATGACCGGCGTCCCGGTGCTGGTGGCGGCAACGGCGGGCACTCCGCGGCACAGTCTGGTCCTCGATCACGCCGTGCGCCCGCTGATGAGCTACCTGCGGGCCGACACGGTGCCGACCGCGGTCTTCGCCGCCACCGAGGACTTCGGCAGCAGCGAGCTCGGCGACCGAGTCCGCCGCGCCGCCGGCGAGCTGGCACAGCGGCTCGTCGGTGCGTCCGCGGTCGCCGGATTCGGCGGCCCCACCGACCTCGAGACCCGGCCGCGTCGATCGGCGGGGGCGAACGACCTCGGCGAGGTGACTCCCTTCGCCGAGCTGTTGCGAGGCCACACCGGAGACTGACCGATCAGGCACCGTCCTCGCTCGGTGTCCGCCCCGAGTGGCAGCCGATGCGGCTGCCACCCGGGGCGACCGTGTCTCACACCGCGAAGGTCTTGCCCACCCGGACGTCGGTCTCCCGCATGTGCGTGGCGGCCTTCTCGACTCCCGTGCCGAGCGAGTCGAGCCGAGCGCGCGCGTCGGCGAAGATCCGATCCCAGTTGCCCTGCGCCTGCTGGTACGACGCGGCGCCTCCCGAGTCCCAGTGCGCGGCGAGCGCCGTCACCTGGCGCTTGAGCTGACCCGACAGCTCTTCCAACCGCTGAAACTGTCCACGCAGGTCGCCCGAAAGCGTTCCGAGACTTGCGAAGTCGTACCGAATGAGTCCGTTGCTCATGTCATCCCCCTGTGAGTGTGCTGAATCGGATGTGTCAGTCGAAGATGTGCGCGTCGAGCTCGTGCGTCTGCGACGAGCGAGCCGCGCCACCGCTCCCCCGCGGCGGCCCCGCTACAACGACAGATGTCCCTGCAGGCCGGTGAGCTGGCCCGCCACCGTCACGTCTTCGTCGTCGTAACCGCGGAAGCCGGCGGTCAGCTTCGACTCGATCTCGTCCAGCGCGCCCTGCAGCTTGGTCGCGACCCCGTGCCAATCGGTATGCGTGGTCTCGAACGCGGTGGACGCCTTGCCGTCCCAGCCCGACTTGCCGTTCACCGCCGACTTCTGGATCTGGCCGACGATGCGCTGCATCTCGTCCACCACTCCTTTGATCGACGCCGCCGAGGCCTGTCCGGCGGCGACGTCGAGTTTGAGAGCCTGCATGTCGCAGTCCTTTCCTTGGTGTTCTTCTCGATCCCCGGATCACACCGATCCGGCGAGCTTCTGGCCGCCCAGTCCCAACTCCAGCGCCACGTCGAAGTCAAGCGACTCCGCGGTCATGGCCGTGAGCCAGTCCGGGTCCACCGCCTCGCTGCTAGCGGGCTCAGGCGCTACGGCGGCGGGCACGATCCGCGGTCCGTCCGCGGACTGACGTGCCGTGGCCGGCACGACCGGTGCCAGCGGCACGGCGGGCGCCGCCGCCGAGTCCGTTGACACAGTCGCCTGCGCTGCCCCGACCACCGCGGCGTTGGTGGTCATGGGCCGATCGGCCAGCGACACCGGTTCCGCGGCGACCGAGGCGGTCATCGCACTCGGAGCGGCGCCGGGAACGGAGGCTGCCGGTCTGACCGCCGGTCCACCGGCACCCGCGCCTCCGACCGCCGGCGCTCCAGCACCGGATGATCCGGCCGACGCTGCCCCGGGCGTCGTCGGTCCGCGGTCGCAGGCCGACGGACAGGGTGCGGGCACGGCAGCGGGGGTTCCGAGCGCATCCCGGTGGTTCGGGTTCGGAGCCGGGACCTCCGGTGCGCCGTCCGACCCCGTACCCGCCAAGAGCTTCGTAGCGAGAGTCGTTCCCGCCTGGACCATCGGGAGCGCCGACTCCAGCAGTTTCGCCGCCACCGCGAATCCGTCGCCGCCCGGCCCCGGCACCGCGGTGACCGGTATCGGCCTGCCGTTCGCCGCCATGTGCGCCGTGGGACCGGCCAGCTGAGTGCGAGTGGCCGCGACCACCGAGAGCCCCTCTGCCAGCCCCTCCGCCGCGATCCCGAGCGCCGCGAGCTGCCCGGGTGGGGTCGCCAGCGTCGGCAGTGCGGCGGCGAGCGCCCCTGCCGTCTTCACCACTACTCCCTGCAGTTGAGTCAGACCGGCGGCCACCACCGCTGCCGCGGCCTGCAGATCGGCAGAGATCGCCGCTCCCTGCGTCGCCAGCATGCCGGACTCCGACGCCGACCGCGACGCAGCCGTGACCGCCGATGTCGCAGCCTGTCCCACCCATCCGCCATCCACCGAACGGGCAGCGTTGAGCAGCAGCGTCACGCCGCCGTCGAGCAGGCCGGCGAGATCGTTGTGGGCGGCTGCGGGGTTCCCGATTCCGCCGAGCCTTCCGGTACCGAATGTCGCGAGCAGATCGGTGATCGGCTTCAGCAACATCGCCGGATCGATCGCGGGCAGCACCGGCAACTCGGGAAGGCTCGCCGGCAGGTGCACGTTCAACGGTGCCTGAACCGGCGCGATCCCGAATCTCGCGAGCGCGTCCCCCGCGCCGCAGTCCGCCGCGGTGGCCACCTCGGGGCTCCCGCACGTGTGGGCATCCGGTCCGGACGCCGGCCCCGCATCGTCGGAGGTTCGGTGCCGGCTCACACTCGGACCCCGCAGGCACCGGTGCCGTCGGCGTCGGAGAACGAGGCGATTCCGGCCGACACCGCGGCTGCGGTCGCCGCATGCGCGGCGGCGAGAAGCCCGACTCCGCGGAGGTGATTGGCCTGTGCCACCGAGTAGGCGGCGGCGAACTCCTGCCCGATCAGACCGAATACCGCCGTCACTGCGGCCCCCACCGCCGCCGTGTCGAACGCTCCGGCAGTGGCCGTCGCCGTTCCCAGCGCCGCCGATGTGGCGCCGAACGTCTGCACCGCTTCCGGGTGCGCCATCGTCTCGTTCACGTCTCCCCCTGATGCTTGAAGAATCGAGCCCTCATGTAATTGGACGCACCGGATCCCGGTTCGGTTCCACCGCCGCGCCGGAGTCGTCGACTCCGGTCAGTGCGGCGAACTCGCCGCAGAACGACTGCATGATCTCGCTGCGCTCGGCGAAGGCATCCGTCGCGGCGCGCACTGCCGCACCCACGATCTCCTCCGACAGTCGTGCGCCCTTTCCGCCGCCGGCGCCGGCGGCGATCTCCAACTCGATGAGGGCGCCGTTGCCGTTCACCGTCACGCGCACGCGACCGTCGTCGCCGACTCCGGTCGCGCGCAGTTGCTGCAGTCTCCGGTGCACGTCCTCCAGCGCCCCCAGCTGCCGCTGCGCCCGATCGGCGACGGCGTCCATCTCGGGGTTCACCGATTCCGTCCTGCACTCGAGGCATCCGCTGCCGCCTCGGCGTTCACCAGTTCCTTGCGTGACGGCAGCCCGAGCAGATCGAGTGCCTCCTCATCGACACCGCGCCCCCGCAACCGGTGCCTGGCCTGCGCTCCCGCTGTCGTGCTCGCGAGGGTGCACAGCGCCATGATCTCGCGCGCCAGTGCCGCCGGAGACCGCCGCATCGCCCGAGACGAAATAGTCATCCCTACCGGCAGTCCCGCGGCCGTGCACGTGACGGAGATGGCCCCGGATCTCGATGCGACAGTGGTCAGCCCCGCCGGTTCCGTGTCGGAACCCTGATGTCGATTCTCTTCTGCCATGTGACTTAGACGCGCGTGACTCGTTTTCGGTTCCATCGATTCGAACGCGGGCGTGTCGCCGTCGGCGACGTCTAACGTTCCACTCCGACCGCAGCATCGTCGCTGCGAGCGACCCGAGGGGGACACATGACACCATCAGAAGTCCAGATGAGCGACACTCCGCCCTGGCTCGGCCATCAGCCGCACGAACCGCGGCCGGACATCGATCTGTCCGCGATCATCGGTCTCTCGCCGCCCGTCTCCGCAGAGCACGCCTCCGCAGAGCCCGATGAGGCTGCACCGCTGCGCGCCGCACCGGAGATCGACGCGACGGTCCATCCCGCACCGATGCCGTATCCGGTGCCACCGGTACCCGCGCCGCTCGGGCCGCCCGTCAGCGGGTTCGTCCCGGCCGCACCGGCCGCACCGCTCCCGCCCGCCGGTCCAGCCCTGGATCAAGTCGCGATCCTGCGCAAGGCACGGCGTGCCCCCGTGCGCGGATGGCGGCGCGCCGTGCACGCGGTGACCGCCGGGTTGGTGAACCCCGGCGAGTCGCCCGCCGAAATCGAGTACCAGCAGCTGCTGGAACGACTCCGGCGCCCGATTCGCGGCGACTACCGCATCGCGGTGCTGTCGTTGAAGGGCGGCGTGGGCAAGACCACCACGACGATCGGACTCGGTTCCACGTTCGCATCGCTCCGCGGCGACCGGGTGATCGCGGTGGACGCCAATCCGGATCTCGGAACCCTCGCGCAGCGCATTCCGCAGCAGACCGCCTCCACCGTCCGCGACCTGCTCGCCGACACCGCGGTGCACCGGTACTCCGATGTCCGTGCGCACACCTCGCAAGCCCCCAGCCGGCTCGAAGTGCTGGCCTCAGAACGCGACCCCGCTGCCGCCGAGGCGTTCAGCGAACGGGAGTACCGCGGCGTCGTCGACATTCTCCAGCGCTTCTACAACGTGATCCTCACCGATTGCGGCACCGGAATGAGCGCCGACGCCATGCGCGGCGTCCTCGACACCGCCGACGCTCTGGTCCTGGTCTCCTCTCCCGCACTCGACGGAGCACGCAGCGCCGGTTCCACGCTGGACTGGCTGGCCGGACACGGCTACGGCCACCTCATCCCGCACAGCGTGGTGGTGCTCAGCTCATCCCGACCGGGTTCGTCGACCATCGACGTCGACCAGCTCGTACAACACTTCCTGACCCGCTGCCGGGCGGTACACACCATCGGATTCGACGATCACCTCGCCGAAGGCGCCGACATCGATCTGGAACTCCTCAGCAAGTCCACCCGCCGGTCGTTCGTCGAACTGGCCGCCACCGTCGCCGACGACTTCGCCAATCCCCCGCGGCGCGGAACCGGCGGGTGACCGAGGGCGCGGCGGACTACTCCACGACCGGACCCGCACACCCGAGATCACCGGCGTCGCGGACGTCCCGCGTCTGTTCGTTGCGCGCCGCCCACTCCTCGGGCGGCGGATAGCTCACGCTCGTCAGGCACAGGCCACGGGCCTGCGCCACGGGCACCTGCGCGGAGCGTGCGCGCTCAGACAACAGCCCGGCACACCAGTCGACGCCGCGGCGACCGTCGCCGACCGAGGCCACCGCGCCCACGAGGGACCGGACCATCGACCAGCAGAAGGCGTCGGCCACCACGGTGCCGACCAGCACGTCGCCGTCTCGCCGCCAACTGAAGCGCTGGAGTTCGCGGATGGTGGTGGAGCCCGGCCGGTAGCGGCAGAAGGCCGCGAAGTCGTTGAGCCCGACCAGAGCGGCCGAGGCCGCGTTCATGGCCTCGACGTCCAGGGGCCGGGTCCAATCGGCGGTGGTGCGGGCGAGGGTCGGCTCGGCGCCCCACGCGGCGTCGGTGAGCCGGTATTCGTACGTGCGCGCCAGTGCGGAGAAACGCGCATCGAAGTCTGCGGAAACGGTCTCGATCCGCTTCACCCGCACATCGTCCGGGAGCATCTTGGCGAGCCTGCGAACCAGTCGCGACGGGTCCCCGTCGATGGACCTGGTCTGCAACGACGCGACGGGGACGTCGCAGTGCGCCACCTGCCCGGCGGCGTGGACACCGGCGTCGGTCCGGCCCGCGACAGTCAGCCGAATCGGCGCGCGGAGCACGGTGCTCAGCGTCTGCTCGAGACTCTCGCAGACCGTCCGTCGACCGGGCTGCGTGGCCCAGCCGGAGAAGTCGGTGCCGTCGTAGCCGATCAGCAACCGAAGACGACACAGCCCGTCCCCATCGATGATGGGGACGGACTGTGTCGTCATGGAGTGTCACCTCTCGCTCGGCGGCGACCGTCAGGTCATCGGCGAGCGAAGCGGCTACTGGTCCTGTGCCTCGTCGGCAGCGGCCTCGTCGGCCGGAGCCTCGTCAGCGGCTTCTGCCGGAGCAGCCTCCTCGGCCGCCTTGGCCTTGGACGCGGCGGCGCGGGTGGCACGGTTGGCCTCCGACGACGCCGTCTTCTCCTGCACCAGCTCGATCACGGCCATCGGGGCGTTGTCGCCCTTGCGCGGCAGCGTCTTGATGATGCGGGTGTATCCGCCGTTGCGCTCCGCGAAGTGCGGGCCGATCTCGGCGAACAGGGTGTGAACGACATCCTTGTCGCGGATGTCCTTCATGACCTCGCGACGGTTGGCCAGCTGGCCGGCCTTCGCGTGGGTGATCAGCTTCTCGGCGTACGGACGCAGCCGCTTCGCCTTGGCTTCGGTGGTGGTGATTCGGCCGTGCTCGAAGAGAGCCGTGGCGAGGTTCGCCAGGATCGCCTTCTGGTGGCTGGCCGACCCGCCGAGGCGGGCACCCTTGGTGGGCTTGGGCATGTCTTTCTCCTAGGAGCGACTCACGATCTCGCGACCGGAAGTCCGTTGGTCTGGAAAAACCAGGTGGTTCTTTGCGAGCCCTACAGCTGCTCGGTCTCGGCGTAATCCTCGCCACCGTCGTCGCCGAACGACGCATCATCGGACCAGGTGCCGGTGGCCGGGTCGTAGCCGGCGACCTGCGACGGGTCGAAGCTCGCCGGGCTGTCCTTGAGGGCCAGACCCAGGCTGTGCAGCTTCACCTTGACCTCGTCGATCGACTTCTGGCCGAAGTTGCGGATGTCGAGCAGATCCGACTCGGTGCGCGCAACCAGCTCGCCGACGGTGTGGACACCCTCGCGCTTGAGGCAGTTGTACGAACGGACGGTCAGCTCGAGATCCTCGATCGGCAGGCTGAACGCGGCGATGTGATCCGCCTCCTGCGGCGACGGGCCGATCTCGATGCCCTCGGCCTCGACGTTGAGCTCCCGAGCCAGGCCGAAGAGCTCGACCAGGGTCTTGCCGGCCGACGCCAGGGCGTCACGCGCGGTCATGGAGTTCTTGGTCTCCACGTCGAGCACCAGCCGATCGAAGTCGGTGCGCTGCTCGACACGGGTGGCCTCGACCTTGTAGGTCACCTTCAGGACCGGCGAGTAGATCGAGTCGACCGGGATGCGGCCGATCTCGGCGCCGGTGGCCTTGTTCTGCACGGCCGGCACGTAACCTCGGCCCCGCTCGACGACCAGCTCGATCTCGAGCTTGCCCTTGTCGTTGAGGGTCGCGATGTGCAGGTCCGGGTTGTGCACGGTGACGCCGGCGGGCGGAACGATGTCCGCACCGGTGACGGTGCCCGGGCCCTGCTTACGGACGTACATGGTGACCGGCTCGTCCTCTTCGGAGCTCACGACCAGTCCCTTGAGGTTCAGGATGATGTTGGTGACATCCTCCTTCACGCCGGGAACGGTGGTGAACTCGTGCAGGACACCGTCGATGCGGATGCTGGTGACCGCCGCGCCCGGGATGGACGACAGCAGCGTGCGCCGCAGCGAGTTGCCCAAGGTGTAGCCGAAGCCCGGCTCGAGGGGTTCGATGGTGAACTTCGAGCGGTTGTCGGCGATGACCTCTTCGGACAGAGTGGGTCGCTGTGAGATGAGCATGTGGTGGGATTCTCCTTCGGCCGCCCACTATTTGACGGCGTCGAGGTGGACCGGGCAGCTGATGCTGCTCAGTAGGTTTCGCGAAAGCTCGGGTGAGACTACTTGGAGTAGTACTCGACGATGAGCTGCTCGGTGAGCGGAACCTCGATCTGTGCGCGCTCGGGCAGCGAGTGCACGAGGATGCGCAGAGTCGACGGAACCACCTGCAGCCAGGCCGGGGTCGGACGATCGCCCAGGGTCTCCTTGGCGATCTGGAACGGCGTGGTCTGCAGCGACTTCGGACGGACGTCGATGATGTCGTACTGGCTGACGCGGTAGCTGGGCACGTCCACGCGAACACCGTTCACGGTGAAGTGGCCGTGGCTGACCATCTGGCGGGCCTGACGACGAGTCCGGGCCAGTCCGGCGCGGTACACGACGTTGTCCAGACGCGACTCGAGGATCTGCAGCAGCACGTCGCCGGTCTTGCCCGAGCGACGGTTGGCTTCCTCGTAGTAGCGGCGGAACTGCTTCTCCATGACGCCGTAGGTGAAGCGGGCCTTCTGCTTCTCCTGCAGCTGGAGCAGGTACTCGGTCTCCTTGATCCGCGCGCGACCGTGCTGGCCGGGCGGGTACGGGCGACGCTCGTACGCCTGGTCTCCGCCGATCAGATCGACGCGAAGACGACGGGACTTCTTGGTTGCGGGGCCGGTATAGCGAGCCATGTTCTACTTCCTTCTGTCTCTATTCCGGGTCCCGCTAGACCCGGCGCCGCTTGGGCGGACGGCAGCCGTTGTGCGGCTGCGGGGTCACATCGGAAATGGTGCCGACCTCGAGGCCGGCGGCCTGCAGCGACCGGATGGCGGTCTCGCGACCCGAACCCGGTCCCTTGACGAACACATCGACCTTCTTGACACCGTTCTCCTGCGCCTTGCGGGCAGCGTTCTCGGCAGCGAGCTGCGCGGCGAACGGGGTGCTCTTACGCGAGCCCTTGAAGCCGACGTGGCCGGAGCTGGCCCAGCTGATCACGTTGCCCTCGGGGTCGGTGATCGAGACGATGGTGTTGTTGAACGTCGACTTGATGTGGGCGTGGCCCAGCGGAACGTTCTTCTTGTCGCGACGACGGGTGCCCTTCTTCGGGCCTGCGCTACGTGACTTGGGGGGCATTACTTCTTCTTCCCGGCGATGGTCTTCTTCGGGCCCTTACGAGTACGGGCATTGGTCTTGGTGCGCTGACCGTGGACCGGCAGGCCGCGACGGTGGCGCAGACCCTGGTAGCAGCCGATCTCGATCTTGCGACGGATGTCGGCCTGCACCTCGCGGCGCAGGTCACCCTCGACCTTGACCGAGGACTCGATGTACTCGCGGAGCTTCGCGACGTCTGCGTCGGTCAGGTCCTTGGCGCGCAGATCGGCCGAGAGGCCGGTGGCGGCGAGGATTTCCTTCGAGGTGGTGCGACCCACCCCGTAGATGTAGGTGAGCGCGATCTCCAGCCGCTTCTCGCGGGGGAGATCCACACCTGCAACACGTGCCATGTGGCGATTCCTTACATATTCAGAGGTCTGCTCCCAGCCCGCCCCGGACTCTGCGCCGGGCCCCGGCCTCTGCACCGGGGGTCGGCATCCGCGCGTCTGCGAATGCTGGTTCTGGGAGTTCTTCGATAACGATGTTCAGTTATGTGTCTTCAAGCGACCTGAAGAAGCTGATCAGCCCTGACGCTGCTTGTGACGCAGGTTGTCGCAGATCACCATGACCCGACCGTTACGGCGGATCACCTTGCACTTCTCGCAGATCGGCTTGACGCTCGGCTTGACCTTCACGTCAGCTTCTCCCTTTGTTCTCCTGTGGCGTGCCGCCGTAGGACTCGGCAGCACGGTGTCCGGGCACCACGAAGCGACGCATCGCTCCGGCACCGCCCGTACGAGGGTTACTTGTACCGGTAGACGATGCGTCCGCGGCCGAGGTCGTAGGGCGAGAGCTCCACGACGACTCGATCCTCAGGCAGGATGCGGATGTAATGCTGCCGCATCTTGCCACTGATGTGGGCGAGGACCTTGTGTCCGTTCTCCAGCTCAATGCGGAACATCGCATTGGGCAGGGGCTCGACTACGCGTCCCTCGACCTCAATGGCCCCATCTTTCTTCGCCATATCCTCCGCGATTCTCCGGCGACCGGCCTTACCGTGTCCGCCGACTCCAGCTTCGTCTATCCGCTACGGTGGCGTTATCGAACGGTCACCCCGGTCCGGTGCTGTGAGGCACCGGGCGTGGGCATGCGTGACCGCACGACGCACCGACGATCAAGTCTACGCCAGTTGCGGCGTTCGTTCCAAACGGCGTGCCACACTGGAGGCATGCGTGCATTCCTCATCCGCAGCGCCCTGACCGGCGTGGCCCTGTGGATCGCCACCCTCATCGTCCCCGGCGTCCACTTCGAGTTCGGCGACATCGAGTCGTGGTGGGCGAAGGTCGGCATCGTCTTCTTCGTCGCGGTGGTCTTCGGACTCGTGAACGGTTTCATCAAGCCGATCATCCAGATCCTCTCGATTCCGCTGTACATCCTCACGCTCGGCCTCATCCACATCATCATCAACGCGTTGATGCTGGAGATCACGAGCTGGCTGACCCACAACGTCTTCCACCACGGTCTCGTCGTGGACAGCTTCTTCTGGGCGGCGATCTTCGGCGCGATCGTCGTCTCGGTGGTCGGATGGCTGACGGCCATGGTGATGCGCGACAGCGTCGAGAATCTGTGAGTGAGCGCCGCACCGTGGCGGTCTGCGACCTCGGTGAGACGTCCGCGCGCTGCCATGGACTGCGGATCGACCTCGGTGTCGCGGCGATGGGAGCCTCGGCAGGCGCCGGGGGCCAACGGCGGGTCGGCGCATCGGTGTCCGGCGTGTACGAGTTGCTCTGACATGCGGGCCGTGATCCAGCGCGTCAGTTCCGCGTCCGTCACCGTCGACGGTGAGACCGTCGGCGCCCTCGACCTGTCCGGCGGGGCACTCGGTCTGGTCGCACTGGTCGGCGTCACCCACGACGACGACCGGGCCGCCGCGGCCAAGCTCGCCGACAAGATCTGGCGTCTGCGGATCCTCGACGGAGGTGACGACCGCCGCGAGGCCTCGGCGGCGGATCTGAACGCCCCGATCCTGGTGATCAGCCAGTTCACGCTGTACGGGAACACCGACAAGGGCCGGCGACCGTCGTGGAGTGCGGCCGCGCCGGGTCCGGTCGCCGAACCACTGGTCGACGAGGTGGTCGACGCCCTGCGCGCGCTCGGCGCGACCGTCGAGACCGGACGCTTCGGCGCACACATGCACGTCGATCTGGTCAACGACGGCCCGGTGACGCTGATCCTCGACGTCTAGATCGGCGACACCGCCCGCCGCCTCGGCTCGATCCACTCCCCCGCGGCGCTGATACGCTGACGCGGTGCCGAACCCGCTGAGCCGAACGATCACCGCCCGGCACGGTCGCCTTCTCGGCCTGGCAGTGGCGCTGCTCGCGCTGAGCACGGTCATCGGCATTCGCTGGCAGAGCTACCTGGATCTGCACGTGTACCGGATGGGCGCACGGCTGTGGCTCGACGGTCAGTCGTTGTACGGCCCCACGCCTCTGGTGGACGGGCACGCCCTGCCGTTCACCTATCCGCCGCTGGCGGCGATCGTCTTCAGTCCGCTCGCGATGCTGCCGACGTCCGCCGCGGACGCCGTGATGTTCGCGCTGACCCTCACGGCGGTCGCACTGACGCTCTGGTTGGTCCTGGCTCGGCTCGCACCGAAGCTGGACCGCATCGACCGCGCCACACTGGTGATCGGCGCAACCGCGATCGCCGAGTTCGTCGAACCGGTCAGGCAGACCTTGAGCTACGGACAGATCAACGCCGTCCTGATGGCGCTGATCGCCTTCGACGTCCTCTGCCGGAGTCCGAAGTGGCCCCGCGGGCTCCTCATCGGCATCGCGGTGTCGATCAAACTCACGCCGGCAGGCTTCCTGCTCTACTTCCTCCTTCGCCGCGACTGGCGCGGGGCGGCGACGATGGTTGCGGGGACGGTCGGCGCCGTCGCCGTCGCCTGGCTCGTGATGCCCGCCGATTCGGCGAAGTACTGGTTCCACACTCTCGGCGAGACCGAACGCATCGGCGCGGCCTATTACGCGGGTAATCAGTCGATCAAGGGCGCAGTGTTCCGGTTCGGCATGAGCGACAGTGTCTCGACCGCCGCGTGGCTCGTCCTGTCGGTCGTCGCCGTCGTGCTCGCCGCGGTCTGGATGAGCCGTCTCCTGGCGGCCGGGCAGCAGGCCACCGCGCTGCTGGTCAACGCCGCAGCGGTACTGCTCGTGTCCCCGGTGAGCTGGTCGCATCACTGGACCTGGGTGGCGCCGGCGCTTCTGATCGCGGTCTACGCGGTCTGGACCAGACGCTTCGGAGGGATGCTCGTGGCCGCCACCGTTCTGGCGGCGGTGATCTTCGCAGTGGGCCCGCACTGGCTCCTGCCGAGCGGTCACGACACCGAACTCGGCTGGAGTTGGTGGCAGAGCATCGTCGGCGACTCGTACGTGTGGTTCACCTTCGTCGTGCTCGCCGTCGGTACGGCGCGCTGGCGGTCGACTGCGTCGATGGAGGTCTGCGAGGCCGACGCCGGTCGCAGCGGGTGTGACGGGGGTTTCGACTCGCTGCGCTCGCTCAACCAGCGATAAAGGCCGCTCGCTCAACCAGCGATAGGACCGCTCGCTCAACCAGCGATAAAGACCGGAGCCGGTGCCCACCCGCCCGCTGGTTGAGCCGCGAGGCGCCCTGGCGCCGAGCGTGTCGAAACCACTGAGCAGACGACTGTGCCGCCGACCCGAACGGTCGGCGGCACTGTCAGAGATGACTACGCGTCAGGCGGGGCGCGGAGTGAGGATTCGCGGACCGTCCTCGGTGACGGCGACCGTGTGCTCCCAGTGGGCCGACCGTGAGCCGTCGTCGGTGACGACGGTCCAGTCGTCCTCGAGCACCGTGGTGTCCGCCGTGCCGAGGGTGAGCATCGGTTCGATCGCCAGAGTCGATCCGACCACGAGCCGCGGCCCGCGATTCGGCTTGCCCTCATTGGGCAGGAACGGGTCCATGTGCATCTCCCGACCGATGCCGTGTCCCCCGTATCCCGCGACGATCCCGAACTCGCGGCCGAACTTCGCGGCCGCCGCGTACGTCCCGTTCTCGATCGCGTGTGAGACGTCGGTGAGGCGGTTGCCGGGGACCATCGCAGCGATCCCCGCCTCCATCGAGAGTCGGGTCGCCTCGCTCAGTTCAGCGTCGGCGGCGGAGAGTTCGCCGATGCCGAACGTCCACGCGGAGTCGCCGTGCCAGCCGTCGAGGATGGCGCCGCAGTCGATCGATACCAGATCACCTTGCTCCAGCACCACGTCCTTGGACGGAATGCCATGCACGACAACCTCGTTGACCGAGCTGCAGATGGAGCCGGGAAAGCCGTGATAGCCCTTGAAGGACGGCACCGCACCGGCTTCGCGGATCACCGATTCGGCGATCTCGTCCAGATCCAGGGTGCTCATCCCCGCGGTGGCCGCGGCCCGGACAGCGACGAGGGCGGCGCCGACCACGGCGCCCGCCGCCTCCATCGCGTCCAGCTCGCCCGCGCTCCGAAACGGAACGGCCTTCGGCTTGCGGAAACCCACCGGTGGATCAGGCCTTGCCGAGAGCCGCGAGCACGCGCTGGTGGACCTCGTCGACCGAGCCCACGGCGTCGATCTCCGTGACCTGACCGGCGTAGTGGTCGAGCAGCGGCGCGGTCTCCGCGTCGTACACGGCCATCCGGTTGCGGATGACCTCTTCGGTGTCGTCGGCGCGACCGCGGGCGAGCATCCGCTCCACCACCACGTCGGTATCGACTTTGAACGACAGCACGCCGTCGAGCTTGGTCGACAGATCGTCGAGAATGCCCTCGAGCGCGACCGCCTGCTCGGTGGAGCGCGGGAAGCCGTCGAGGATGAAGCCCTTGGCCGCATCCGGCTCCGCGACCCGCTCGCGGACCATGTTGATGGTGATCTCCGGCGGGACCAGATTGCCCGCATCCAGGTACTTCTTGGCCTCCACGCCGATCGGGGTGCCCTGCGAGATGTTCGCGCGGAACAGGTCGCCGGTCGAGATGTGCGGAATGCCGAGGGCCTCCGACATCAGTTCGGCCTGTGTGCCTTTGCCCGCTCCGGGCGGTCCGAGGATGACGAGTCTCACTTCAGGAACCCTTCGTACTTGCGTTGCATCAACTGGCTGTTCACTTGCTTGATCGTGTCGAGGCCGACGGCCACGATGATCAGGAGCGCGGTACCGCCGAACGGGATGTTCGAGGCGCTGCCGCCGCCGATGTCCATGAACAGGTTCGGGAGGATCGAGATGATGCCCAGGTACAGCGAGCCGGGCAGCGTGATCCGGCTGAGCACGTAGCTCAGGTAGTCAGCGGTCGGCTGGCCGGGGCGGATGCCCGGGATGAATCCGCCGTACCGCTTCATGTCGTCGGCTCGTTCTTCGGGGTTGAACGTGACGGCGACGTAGAAGTACGTGAAGAAGATGATCAGCAGGAAGTACGTGACGATGTGGAACCAGCTGGACGGGTTGATCAGGTTGTCCTGAAGCCACAGCTTCCAGCCGGCGGCCTCGCCGTCGTTGCTGTTCGTCAGCTGAATGATCAACTGCGGGATGTACAGCAGCGAGGACGCGAAGATCACCGGGATGACGCCCGCGGTGTTGACCTTGATCGGCATGTACGTCGACGAACCGCCGTACATCTTGCGGCCCACCATGCGCTTGGCGTACTGAACCGGCACGCGGCGGGTGCCCTGCTCGATGAACACCACGGCCACCAGGATGAGCACGATCGCCACGCAGACGAGGCCGAAGGCCAGGCCGCCGCGCTGCTGCAGGATGGTCCGGCCCTCAGCCGGGATGCGGGCGGCGATGCCGGTGAAGATCAGCAGCGACATGCCGTTGCCGACACCGCGCTCGGTGATGAGCTCGCCGAACCACATCACCAGACAGGCGCCCGCGGTCATCACCAGGACGATGATCGACAGGCCGAAGACGCTGGTGTCGTTGAGGATTGCGTCTGCGTTGCAGTCGGCCCCGTTCGACGGCAGGAGGTTGCCGGTGGCCGCCAGCGCGACGATGCCCGTCGACTGGAGCAGTGCCAGCGCCACCGTGAGGTAGCGGGTGTACTGCGTCATCTTGGTCTGGCCGGACTGGCCTTCTTTTCGCAGCTGCTCGAACCGAGGGATGACGACGGTGAGCAGCTGAACGATGATGCTGGCCGTGATGTACGGCATGATGCCGATCGCGAACACCGACAGCTGCAGCAGTGCGCCGCCGGAGAACATGTTGATCAGCGAGTAGATCTGGCCCGAGTCGCCGCGGCTGGCCGCATCGACACAGCTTTCGATCTCTTTGAAGTCCACGCCGGGCGACGGGAGCGTCGTGCCGAGACGGTACAGGATGAGGATGCCGAGGACATAGAAGATCTTCTTCCTCAGGTCGGGCGTCCTGAAGGTCGCCACGAGGGGGGAAAGCACTAACTCCTCCTATAGCACCGCAGACTCGGTGGGCACGTGCGCCTCATCGTGCATTGGCGGTCGACTCGGAAATGACCGGGGCGTCCTCAGCCGGACGCCCTCGGTGAAACTTTAACAGCCCCAGAACCGCCACCGGTCAGGTGAGCGGCGCAACGACTCAATAGTCGTGCGTCGCAACACCTGACCGGTTCGGCAGTTCTGCATGCGGCGAAGGCTCAGGCCTGCGTCGCGGTGCCGCCGGCAGCGGCGATCTTCTCCTTGGCGGAGCCCGTGAACTTGTCGGCGGTGATGTCGACCTTCACGGTGAGCTCACCGTCGCCCAGAACCTTCACGAGCTGGTTCTTGCGGACGGCGCCCGCGGCGACCAGATCGGCGACGCCGATGGTGCCGCCCTCCGGGAACAGCCGCGAGATGTCGCCGACGTTGACGACCTGGTACTCCACGCGGTTGCGGTTGGTGAAGCCCTTCAGCTTCGGCAGGCGCATGTGAATCGGCATCTGGCCGCCCTCGAAGCGGGCCGGAACGTTCTTGCGCGCCTTGGTGCCCTTGGTGCCGCGACCGGCGGTCTTACCCTTGGAGCCCTCACCGCGACCCACGCGGGTCTTCTCGGTCTTCGCGCCCGGAGCGGGGCGAAGGTGGTGCAGCTTGATGGTCATGACTAAACCTCTTCGACTGTCACGAGGTGACGAACCACGTTGATGAGGCCGCGGTTGATCGGGGTGTCCTCGCGGGTGACCGTCTGGCGGATGCCCTTGAGCCCAAGGGTGCGCAGGCTGTCACGCTGGTTCTTCTTGGTACCGATGGTGCCCTTGATCTGGGTGATCTTCAGCTCAGCCATGGCTTATGCTCCCTTGTTCGCTGCGGCGGCCGCGCGTGCGCGCAGCATGCCGGCGGGGGTGACCTCTTCGACGGTCAGCCCGCGACGAGCAGCGACCTCTTCAGGCTGCTGCAGCATCTTGAGTGCGGCGACCGTGGCGTGGACGACGTTGATCGCGTTGTCCGAGCCGAGGCTCTTCGCGAGAACGTCGGTGACACCGGCGCATTCCAGGACGGCACGCACGGCGCCGCCCGCGATGACACCGGTACCCGAGCTGGCCGGGCGGAGCATCACGACACCGGCTGCGGCCTCACCCTGAACCGGGTGGGTCACGGTGCCCGCGATCAGCGGGACGCGGAAGAAGTTCTTGCGAGCCTCTTCGACGCCCTTCTGGATCGCCGCCGGGACTTCCTTGGCCTTGCCGTAGCCGACGCCGACCATGCCCTGGCCGTCGCCGACCACCACGAGAGCGGTGAAGCTGAAGCGACGACCGCCCTTGACGACCTTCGACACGCGGTTGATGGTCACCACGCGCTCGAGGTGGTTCTTCTCCTCGCGCTCGCGGTTGCGGTTGTCGCGACGATCGCCGCGGCCGCGGCGCTCACCGCGGTTGTCGTTGTTGTTGTTTCCGGCGGGTCCGTTGCCGCCATCACGCTGACGTCCGGGCATCAGAGGTCGCCTCCGTTAATCATCTTGGTGGTCATCATCAGAACTGCAGTCCTCCCTCGCGGGCGGCGTCAGCCAGAGCCGCGATGCGGCCGTGGTACGCCTTGCCTCCGCGATCGAAGACGACGGCCTCGATGCCTGCAGCCTTGGCGCGGGCTGCGACGAGCTCGCCGACCTTGGCGGCCTGAGCCGACTTGTCGCCACCGGCGGCGCGCACGTCAGCCTCGATGCTGCTGGCGGCGGCCAGGGTACGACCGGTCAGGTCGTCGATGACCTGGACGTGGATGTGACGGCTGCTGCGCTTGACGGCCATGCGCGGACGCTCGGCGGTGCCGTTGATCTTCTTGCGCAGGCGGAAGTGACGACGGTTGGTCGCGGTGCGACGGCGAGTCGAGACGTCCTTGCCGATGGGCTTGCGAACGGTTGCTGTTTCACTCATGGCTTACTTACCCGTCTTTCCGACCTTGCGGCGGATCTGCTCACCCTCGTAGCGAATGCCCTTGCCCTTGTAGGGGTCCGGACGACGCAGGCGGCGGATGTTCGCCGAGATCTGGCCGACTAGCTGCTTGTCGATTCCCGAGACCGAGAACTTGGTCGGGGACTCCACCGCGAAGGTGATGCCCTCCGGAGCCTCGATCGGCACGGGGTGGCTGTAGCCGAGGGCGAACTCGAGGTCCTTGCCCTTGGCCTGGACGCGGTAACCGACACCGAAGATCTCCATCTTCGTGGTGTAACCCTGGGTCACACCGACGACGAGGTTGTTCAGCAGCGAACGGTTCAGACCGTGCAGGGCACGGTTCTCGCGGTCGTCGTTCGGCCGGGTGACGACGATGGCGTTGTCTTCCTTCGCCACCGCGATCGGCGAGGTGACCGTCAGGCTCAGTTCGCCCTTCGGGCCCTTGACCTTGACGTCCTGGCCGTCGATCGCGACATCGACGCCGGCGGGGATTTCAATGGGATTCTTACCAATACGCGACATTCTCTACGCTCCCCTACCAGACGTAAGCGAGGACTTCGCCGCCCACGCCCTGGTTTGCTGCCTGGCGGTCGGTGAGCAGACCGGACGACGTGGAGATGATGGCCACGCCGAGGCCGCCCAGAACCTTGGGCAGGTTGGTGGACTTTGCGTACACACGCAGACCCGGCTTCGAAACGCGGCGGAGGCCGGCGATGCTGCGCTCGCGGCTGGGGCCGTACTTCAGGGTCACGGTGAGCTTCTTGCCGACCTCGGCGTCTTCGACGCGGTAGTCGGTGATGTAGCCCTCGCGCTTGAGGATCTCGGCGATGTTCACCTTGATCTTCGACGAAGGCAGCGAAACCTCGTCGTGGTACGCCGAATTGGCGTTACGCAGACGCGTCAGAAAGTCTGCGATCGGGTCAGTCATGGTCATGGTTGACCGTCAACCTTTCTCGTAGCGGTTCCCATACAGCGGTGTCACCGGCATCGCTGCCGATCAGCACTGGTGGGCCTTCCACGAAGTGGATAGTTGTGCATTGTTCAACGCCTGAAGATGCCATTGGCTTTTCACCGGCACCGTCAAGCTGTATGAAGTTGTGGGCCCTGGGGGCACACTTCACCCAGGCAACCTGAAACAGTGTAGTGAACGCGCTGGCAGAACCCAAATCGACCGCGGCGGGCCGAGAGCTCATCTCTGGCCCGCGGCGCGCGCATGTCCGGCTAGAGACTTTGGTCCTCATATCACATGGCCGTCGTACCCGGATCGTCCGGCCGTGCGTCGCGAGAATTCGGCGCCCTCCGAATTCGCCCGGCGCGGCATCACATCCCGTTTTACAGTGAGCCGTATGACAGCGTCTGACTCGGTTCAGGGCCCGGCAGCACAAGCATTGTTGGACGTCGGCCGCTTCTTCACCAAATGGGATGAGACCGACGACAGACGCGCGGTCTTCCGCGACGGCGGTCGTGCGGGCGACGTCTTCTACCGCGACCGCTGGAGTCACGACAAGATCGTCCGGTCCACCCACGGGGTGAACTGCACGGGCTCGTGTTCGTGGAAGGTGTACGTCAAAGACGGCATCATCACCTGGGAGACACAGGAGACCGACTACCCGTCGGTGGGCCCCGACCGGCCGGAGTACGAGCCGCGCGGCTGCCCGCGCGGCGCCTCGTTCTCCTGGTACACCTACTCGCCCACCCGGGTCCGCCACCCCTATGCGCGCGGAGTGCTCCTGGAGATGTACCGGGAGGCCAAGCGCCGCACCGGCGATCCCGTGCTCGCGTGGGCCGACGTGGTCGGCGACCCGCTGCGCCGGCGCTCCTACCAGCAGGCTCGCGGCAAGGGCGGACTGGTCCGCGTCACGTGGGACGAGGCGATCGAGATGGCCGCCGCGGCGCACGTCCACACCATCAAGACCTACGGCCCCGACCGCTGCGCGGGCTTCTCCCCGATCCCTGCGATGTCGATCGTGAGCCACTGCGTGGGAACGCGGTTCATACAGCTCATCGGCGGCGTGATGACCTCGTTCTACGACTGGTACGCCGACCTCCCGGTGGCCAGCCCGCAGGTGTTCGGCGACCAGACCGATGTGCCCGAGTCGGGCGACTGGTGGGACGCGTCGTACCTGATGATGTGGGGATCCAACGTCCCGGTGACCAGGACGCCCGACGCCCACTGGATGACCGAGGTCCGCTATCGCGGGACCAAGGTGGTCAGCGTCTCGCCCGACTACGCCGACAATTCCAAGTTCGCCGACGAGTGGCTGCCCGCCCAGGCCGGCACCGACGCGGCGCTCGCGATGGCGATGGGTCACGTGATCCTCAAGGAGTTCTACGTCGGCCGAGAAGGCGGACCGACCCCGTTCTTCGCCGACTTCACCCGCAAGTACACCGACCTCCCCTTCCTCATCCATCTCGACGAGCGCGACGGCACGCTGGTCCCCGGCAAGTTCGTGACCTCCGAGGAGTTGCGACCGGACCCGGCGAGCGGCCCCACCGAGGACGTCTGGAAGACGGTCCTGATCGACGACGCGACGGGCGAGCCGATGGTCCCGAACGGCACCTTGGGCGACCGGTACTCACCGTCCGGCGAAGGCCGGTGGAACCTCGATCTGGACGGTGTCACCCCGCGGCTCACCCTGCTCGGCGAAACCGGCGCGGAGGCCGTCGAGGTCTCGTTCCCCTCCTTCGACGCCCCCGACGGCAGCGGCTCGGTCATCACCCGCGGAGTGCCCGCACGGCGCTTCGGCGGTGGTCTGGTCACCACCGTCTACGATCTGCTGCTGGCCCAGTACGGGGTGGGCCGCGATGGCCTTCCGGGCCAGTGGCCCACCGGCTACGACGACGCCTCCAGTCCCTACACGCCCGCGTGGCAGGCCGAGATCACCAGCGTCCCAGCCGAATCCGCTATCCGTATCGCCCGGGAGTTCGCCACAAACGCCGAGGAGTCCGGCGGCCGGTCGATGATCATCATGGGTGCGGGCATCTGCCAGTGGTTCCACGGTGACGCCACCTACCGGGCGATCCTGGCCATGCTCATCCTCACCGGCTGCATGGGCCGCAACGGCGGCGGGTGGGCTCACTACGTGGGCCAGGAGAAGTGCCGTCCGATCACCGGCTGGATCTCACTCGCCAACGCCCTCGACTGGACCCGTCCCCCGCGTACCCAGCCGGGCACCTCGTACTGGTACATGCACACCGACCAGTGGCGCAACGACGGCTACTCCACGTCCGCCCTGACCTCACCGCTGTCATCGGGCACGCTCGACGGAATGCACACCGCCGACGCCATCGCGCAGTCGGCGCGGCTGGGATGGATGCCCTTCTATCCGCAGTTCTCCGACAACCCGCTCGACGTGGCCGACGCCGCCCGCTCGGCGGTCGAGTCGGGCGACGCGACCGATCCCGCGTCGTACGTGGCCGGAAAGCTGGTCGACGGCGGGCTGACGCCGGCGATCAGCGACGTCGACGCACCCGAGAACTGGCCGCGCACCCTGGTGCTGTGGCGGTCGAATCTGCTCGGCTCGTCGGCCAAGGGCGACGAGTACTTCCTGCGCCACCTGCTCGGCACCCATCACAACGTGCTCGGCAGCGAGAATCCCGAGGCCCCGAGGCCCCGGGAGGTGAAGTGGCACGAGCAGGCGCCCGAGGGCAAGCTCGACCTCCTGCTGTCGGCTGATTTCCGCATGACGTCGACGACGCTGTTGAGCGACATCGTGCTGCCCGCAGCGACCTGGTACGAGAAGCACGACCTCAGCTCCACCGACATGCACCCGTTCGTCCACGCCTTCAGTCCGGCGATCGATCCGCCGTGGGAGGCCAAGAGTGACTTCGACCTGTTCCACCTGCTGGCCGCGGAGTTGTCCCGGCAGGCGCGTACCCACCTGGGCACCCGCTACGACCTCGTCGCCACCGCCGCCCAGCACGACACCCCCGGCGAGACCGCGCAGCCGCACGGCCGGGTGGTGGACTGGCGCGACGGCGCACCGGCGCTGCCCGGCGCGAACATGCCCTCGTTCCAGGTAGTGGAACGCGACTACACGGCCATCGCCGACAAGCTGGCCACCGTGGGGCCGCTCGCCGACAAGCTGGGCTTCACCGTCAAGGACGTCAACTACGACATCGCCTCGCAGATCCCCAAACTGGCGGCGTCCAACGGAGTGATGCCGCCCCGGCCCGGCGACGGCGCGAGCGGGCCGGACTTCGACCGACCGGGCGTCGGGCGTCCCGCCATCGACACCGACGCCAAGCTCGCCGAAGCGATCTTGACCTTCTCCGGTACCACCAACGGCGAACTGGCCGTGGACGGCTTCACCAAGCTCGAACGCCGCGTCGGCAAGCGCCTCGCCGATCTCGCGGAGGGTTCGGAGGAGAAGCGCATCACCTTCGCCGACACGCAGTCGGCACCGGTGCCGGTCATCACCTCACCCGAGTGGTCGGGTTCGGAGAGCGGCGGACGACGGTACGCGCCGTTCACCGTGAACATCGAGCGCGACAAACCCTTCCACACGCTCACCGGGCGTCTGCACTTCTACCTCGACCACGACTGGATGCTCGACATCGGGGAGGCGCTGCCGATCTACCGGCCGCCCCTCGACATGCATCGGTTGTTCGGCGAACCGAAGCTCGGCCCCGACGGCAGCAAGCAGATCACCGTCCGCTACCTCACGCCGCACAACAAGTGGTCGATCCATTCCGAGTACCAGGACAACCTGTTCATGCTCTCGCTCTCGCGCGGCGGTCCCACCGCGTGGCTGTCGCCGGAGGACGCGGCGTCGATCGACGTACGCGACAACGACTGGATCGAGTGCGTCAACACCAACGGCGTGTACGTGGCGCGCGCCATCGTCAGCCACCGCATGCCGGTGGGAGTCTGCTATGTCCACCACGTTCAGGAGCGGACCATCGACGTGCCCAAGTCGGAGGCGACGGGACGGCGCGGCGGCATCCACAACTCCGCGACACGACTGTTGGTGAAGCCCTCGCATCTGATCGGCGGCTACGCGCAACTGTCGTACGCGTTCAACTACCTCGGGCCGACGGGCAATCAGCGCGACATCGTCTCGACCATCCGCAAGCGCAGCCAGGAGGTGACCTACTGATGCGAGTCATGGCTCAGGTCGGGATGGTGATGAATCTCGACAAGTGCATCGGCTGTCACACGTGCTCGGTCACGTGCAAACAGGCGTGGACCAACCGTGCGGGCACCGAGTACGTGTGGTTCAACAACGTCGAGACCCGTCCCGGCCAGGGATATCCGCGGCGGTACGAGGACCAGGAACAGTGGAAGGGCGGATGGCACCTCAATAAGAAGGGCGATCTGCGGCTCCGCACCGGCGGGCGCCTGCAGAAGCTCTTCACCATCTTCCACAGCCCGGTCCAGCCCACGCTGAGCGACTACTACGAGCCGTGGACCTACGACTACGAGACGCTGGTGAACGCCCCGCTGGGCGACGACTTCCCGGTCGCACGGCCGAAGTCGCTGATCACCGGTGAGGACACCAAGGTCACGTGGTCGGCCAACTGGGATGACAACCTGGGCGGGTCGACGGAGTACGGCGATCTGGACCCGATCGTCGAGAAGATCCGCAAGGAGTCGGAGGAGAAGATCCAGTTCTCCTTCGAGCAGACCTTCATGTTCTACCTTCCGCGCATCTGCGAGCACTGCCTCAACCCGGCGTGCATGGCGTCGTGCCCGTCCGGTGCGATCTACAAACGCGAGGAGGACGGCATCGTCCTGGTGGACCAGGACCGCTGCCGCGGCTGGCGCCAGTGCATCACCGGCTGCCCGTACAAGAAGATCTACTTCAACCACCGCTCGGGCAAGGCGGAGAAGTGCACGCTGTGCTATCCGCGCATCGAGGTGGGTCAGCCCACGGTGTGCTCCGAGACCTGCGTCGGACGGCTCCGGTACCTCGGCATCTTCCTCTACGACGCCGATGCCGTGACCGCGGCGGCGTCGGTTCCCGACGACAAGGACCTCTACGAGGCCCAACTCGATCTGATGCTCGACCCCGACGATCCGGAGGTGATCGCGCAGGCCCGCGCTGCGGGGATCCCCGACGACTGGATGGACGCCGCGCGCCGGTCGCCGGTGTACGCGCTCGCGAAGAAGTACCGGGTGGCACTGCCCCTGCATCCGGAGTACCGGACGATGCCGATGGTCTGGTACATCCCGCCGCTGTCGCCGATCGTCGACCTGCTGTCGGAGCAGGGACACGACGGCGAGGATCACGGCAATCTCTTCGGCGCCATCGACTCTCTGCGCATCCCCGTGGAGTATCTCGCGGAACTGTTCACCGCGGGCGACACCGGCGTCGTCGAGGACGTGCTCCGGAAACTGGCCGCCATGCGCGCGTACATGCGCGACGTCAACCTCGGCCGTGAGACCAACCCGCTCATCCCGGGCTCAGTCGGCATGACCGAGGAATCGGTCTACGAGATGTACCGGCTTCTGGCGATCGCCAAGTACGACGAGCGCTACGTGATTCCGACCGCCCATCACGAGCAGGCCGTCAAGCTCGACGAGATGGCCTGCTCCCTCGATCAGGAGGGCGGACCCGGCATGTACGAGTCCGGTTCCTTCGGCGAGGCCAGCGGCCGGCCGATCCCGGTGTCGGTGGAGACCTTCCAGGCGCTCAAGCAGCGGCAGACCACGGACATGCCCGCCGGGGACGCGACTCTGCGCGGTCGGACCAACCTGTTGAACTGGGACGGAAACGGCGTCCCGGAGGGCATGTTCCCGCAGCAGTCCGCCGAGCACGGGTCCGGATCATGAGGCTGCTGCCCCGCCGACGTGCCGCCGCGCGCACCGATGCCCGCGTGGTGCATCAGATCGCCGCGTGGAGTCTCGGCTACCCCGACGCCGAGTTCTTCGGCCGCATCGACCTGATGAGGTCGGCGCTCGACGAGACGGCCGCGGGTGAGTCCGCCGACGCCCTGCGCGGGTTCCTCGATCACGCCGCATCGGCCGACCCCTCGCAACTCGCGCAGCACTACACCGACGTCTTCGACCTGTCGCGCAAGCAGACGCTGTACCTGTCCTACTGGTCGGCCGGCGACACACGGCGTCGCGGATCGGTTCTCACCGACTTCAAACAGCTCTACCGCGACAGCGGATTCGTGGTGGATCTGCACGGCGAACTGCCCGACCACCTGCCGGTGGTCCTGGAGTTCGCGGCGCTCGCGGACCCCGAACGCGGCGTTCAGGTCCTGACCGAGAACCGTCCGTCCCTCGAACTGATCCGGCTGTCGCTGGTCGACGCGGGCTCCCCGTACGCGGGTGTGCTGGCCGCGGTCTGCGCGACGCTGCCCGGACAGTCGCCGCCCGACCGCGCATCCGCACTCGCGATGGCCGGTCCCGAGCGCGCCGTCGAGACCGTCGGCCTCGAGCCGTACGACGCGCGACTGCTTCCCCTGTTCACCACCGACGACTTCACCAGCAACGGTTTCACCGACTCCGGCGAAGAGGCATACCGATGAACATCTTTCTGTGGGGCGTCCTACCGTACATCGCACTGATCAGCGTGATCGGCGGAACCATCTGGCGGTACCGGTACGACAAGTTCGGCTGGACCACCCGCTCGTCGGAGCTGTACGAGTCTCGGCTGCTGCGCTTTGGTTCACCGCTGTTCCACTACGGGATCCTCGCAGTCATCGCCGGTCACGCGATCGGCCTGGTGATCCCGCAGTCGTGGACAGACGCGGTCGGGATCACCGAGACGATGTATCACATGGTGGCCGCGATCGGCGGCATCATCGCGGCCGTCGCCACCCTGCTCGGCGTCGGCATCCTGATCTACCGCAGACGCACCACCGGCCCCGTGTTCATGGCGACGACGCGCAACGACAAGCTGATGTACGCGGTCCTGGTGGCGGCGCTGATCGCGGGCAGCTACATCACTCTCGTCGGAATGATCGACCCCCACGGCGAGGGCGTCAACTACCGCGAGACCGTCTCCCCGTGGTTCCGGTCGGTCTTCTACTTCCAGCCCGACATCTCGTCGATGGAGGCCGCACCGCTGCGGTTCCACATCCACGTCGTCATCGGCATGGTCATGTTCATGCTGGTGCCGTTCACGCGGCTCGTCCACATCTTCACCGCGCCTCTGCACTACCTCTTCCGCCCCTACATCGTCTACCGCAGCAAGGACACTCGCCCGGCTCCGGGCAACGCGCCGAGCCGCCGCGGCTGGGCTCCCATCGGTGTGAAGGATCGTGACTGAATGACCACGCCCGCGACAATCGACAAATCGGCCCAGACGCGGAACCTCGTCCTCGCGACCGTCGCCTTCGCGATCAGCTTCTGGGCCTGGAATCTGATCGCCCCGCTGGGCGTGTTCTACGCCGGACCAGACGAGCTCGATCTCGACTCCACCCAGAAGTCAGTGCTCGTGGCCGTCCCGATCCTCGTCGGCTCCCTCGGCCGGATCATCGTCGGAGTGCTGACCCCCCGCTACGGCGGCCGGATCATGTTCACGGCACTGCTGCTGATCTCGGCGCCCTTCGTGATCCTCGTGGCGGTGGCCGGCGAGCTCAGGTCGTACCCGATGCTCTTGGTGATCGGCTTCTTCCTCGGCATCGCGGGCACCACTTTCGCCGTGGGCATTCCCTTTCTGAACACCTGGTACGAGCCCAGCCGCCGCGGCTTCGCGACCGGCGTCTTCGGTGCGGGCATGGGCGGAACTGCGCTCTCGGCGTTCTTCACCCCGCGCTTCCGCGAGTGGTTCGGCTACTTCCCCACGCACATCATCATCGCCGTGGCGCTGGTGGTGGTCGCGGCCGCGTGCTGGATGTTCATGCGTGAAGCCCCGGCGTGGGAGCCGAACACCGAGTCGGCAGTCCCCAAGCTCGTCAGTGCGCTCAAGCTGCCTATCACCTGGCAGATGTCCTTCCTGTATGCGGCGGCGTTCGGCGGTTTCGTCGCCTTCTCCACCTACCTGCCGACGTACTTGAACGACGTCTACGACATCACCGATCTGAAGTCGGCCGGCGCCCGCACGGCAGGCTTCGCCATCGCCGCTGTCGTGATGCGCCCGATCGGCGGTGCCCTCTCCGACAGGTTCGGTCCGCGCATCATCACCGCGATCTCGTGCGGCGGCGCCGCGGTGCTGGCCGTGTGGATGATGACCAAACCCGACATCGGCAGCGGGCTTGCCGCGGTCGACTTCATCCTGATGGCGATGATGATGGGTATGGGGTCGGGCTCGGTCTTCGCCTGGGTGTCGCTGGCGTCGCCGCCCGCCCGCGTCGGTGGCGTCACCGGACTGGTCGGTGCCGCCGGCGGTCTCGGCGGATTCTTCCCGCCGCTGGTGATGGGCGCGACCTACAACGCAGCCGAGCATTCATACACGATCGGGCTCGGACTTCTTGTGGGATTCGCCGCCGTCGCATGTCTGTTCACGGTGTTCGGCATTCCCGAGAGCGAGGCCCAACGCGAGCGCGCGGAGGCTGCGGCATGAGCGCGGTGTCCTTGCCCGAGGTGGTCGAGGAACTCCTCGCCGAGGCGCGCGAAGCACATTCCGGCCGCGCCGGGCGAACGGTGCGCGGCCACAGCGATCACCGACTGCGGCACACCGTGATCGCCCTCCGCGCCGGCGCCGAACTCTCCGACCACGAGAGCCCCGGCGAGGCGACGCTCCAGGTGCTCCACGGCCGAGTCCGGTTGACCTGTGAGGACGGCGACTGGGAGGGCTCCGCCGGCGCCCTCACCGACATTCCCCCGACCCGGCACGGGTTGATCGCCGACGACGACTCAGCGATCCTGCTGACCGTCGCGCTGAGCTGACGCCGGTCCGGCCGAGACTTCGGCTCCCGGACGGGGCTGTGAGCCCCGTCCGGGAGCCGAAGTCTCGCTCGGTGCGCGCAGTCGCCGCACCCGCATCCCGGTGGGGGTGAACCATGCCGGTTCTCCGACTCCCGGAGGAATCACCCCCACCGGGGTCTGTGCCACCAATCCGCCGTCGCTCTCGACGAGCACCCGCCCGGCATGCACCGACACCGAGCGCACCCGGCTGCGGACCGCACCCGCGGTACGGGACACCGTGACCTCGTGGGGGACGACGATTCCGAAGACGGACTCGCCCTCCTCGAGGTCATGGGCCGCGACTGCGGGCAGCACATCGTCTCCGGCCACCAGTGCACCCTCGCTCCAGACCCCGTGCACCACCGCGTATCCCGCGAGCGCGGCGCTGAACGGATGCGTCGGCGCCGCGGCCAGCTGCGCCGGAGTCGCCTCTTCGACCACTCGGCCCGACTCGATCACCAGGCACCGGCTCGCCCACTGCCATGCGTCCGCCAACTCGTGTGTCACCAGGACGCTCGTGGTCCGCGTCCTCGCCAACTCGTCGGAGAGCATCCTCCGGATCTGCGGAGCGCTGGCCGCATCCAGCGCCGCGAAGGGCTCGTCGAGCAGCAGCACCTCGGGTTCGGCGGCGAGCGCGCGGGCGATCGCGACTCGCTGCTGCTGACCGCCCGAGAGCCGATGCGGTTTCCAGCCTGCCGCATCGGAGAGACCGATCCGGGAGAGCCACGTCTCGGCGACCGCACGCGACTGTCGCCGGGAACGGCCCTGCGCTCTCGGCCCGAAGGCCAGATTGTCGACCACCGACAGGTGTGGGAACAGTCGGGGCTTCTGCTCCAGCAGTGTCACTCTGCGCTGCTCCGGCGGAACGTGGACCCGGCCGTCGAGGATTCTGCCGCCGAGCCGGATCTCACCCGCCGTGGGCCGGATGAGACCCGCGAGCGCACCGAGCAGTGTCGACTTGCCCGCACCGTTCGGGCCCAATACCGCCAGACATTCCCCGGCCGGTACCTCGAAGGCCGCCGAGACGGTGAACTGCGCTCGGCGGATCTCGATCCGCGCGGCGAGCGGCTGGCCGGTCATCGGACCGCGTCCGTTCGCCACGATCGCAGCCCGAGAACGATCACTGCGGTACTCACCAGCAGCAGCAACGAGAGCGCGACCGCCGAGTCCTGCGTGACGCCCACCCCGTTGAAGGCGGTGTAGATCGCCAGCGGCATCGTCCGGGTGATACCCGGCGAGTTTCCCGCGAACAGGGCCGTGGCCCCGAACTCGCCGAGTGCGCGTGCGAACGCCAGCGCGGCGCCGGCGGCCAGACCCGGGAGTACGAGCGGAAGAGTGACCCGCGACAGGACCCGCCACCGACCTGCTCCGAGCGTCGAGGCGATCTGCTCATAGCCGTCCCCGGCCGTTCGCAGCGCGCCCTCGACCGCGATGACGTAGAACGGCATGGCGACGAACGTCTGCGCCACCACCACCGCGGCGGTGGTGTACGGCAGGCTGTAGCCCGTCGCCTCGAACACCGGCTTGCCGACCAGCCCCGACCGGCCCAGCAACGACAGCAGCGCCAGTCCGCCGACCATCGGTGGCAGCACCAGGGGGATCAGGACGGTCGCGCGCAGCACCGACGCCCAGCGCTGCGGCGCGCGGGCGATCACCACGGCCAGCGGGGTGCCGATCACAGCGCACGCGGCGGTCGCACAGGCCGCGGTGACCAGCGACAGCCACAGAGCCGTCAGCGATGCCGACGAGAAGAGGTCGGCGCCGAGCGTCTCCCACCGCACCCGCGAGATCAACCCGACGATGGGCGCGACCAACAGAGCCAGCGCGACCAGCGCGGGCACGTACAGCGCCTTCGGCAGCATCACCGAGGCCTCGGTGGCGACGCGGCGGCCTCGGTCCGGGAACCGGTCACGGCGCGCCGAAACCGTACTTCGCCAGGATCTTCTGTCCCGCGGGCGAGAGGACGTAGGCGGTGAAGGCAGCGGCGGCCGCCGGCGACGGAGCCTTCTTCGACACCGCGATCGGGTAACGGTTGACCGCGACCTGAACGTCGGCGGGAGTGATGCCGATCAGCTTGCCGTTCGAGGCGGCCACATCGGTCTTGTAGACCAGACCGGCGTCGGCCTCGCCCGCCTCGACGCGGTTGACCACCGAGGTCACGTTGGTCTCCTCACTGACCGGCGAGACGTCGACGTGCGCGGCGGCGAGCAGCTTGCGTGAGGCCTTGCCACAGGGCACCTCCGGAGCGCAGAGCACGGTGGTGACTCCGGGCTTCGTCAGGTCGGCCAGGCTCGTGACGTGCTTCGGGTTGCCCGGCGCGACGGCGATCTGCATCGTATTGGTCGCGAAGACGGTGCCCGCGTCGGTGACGCCGGCGTCGGTGACCGGCGTGAGACTCGACTGGTCCGCGAAGGCGATGACGTCGACGTCGGCGCCCTCCACGATCTGGGTCGCGAGGGCCTGCGAGCCGTCGTACACGATCGGCGCCACCGAGTACTCCGGGTGCGCCGCGGTGAAGGACTTGGCCAGTTCGTCGAACGATCCCTGCAGCGAGGCCGCGGCGAAGATCCTGATCGGCGCCGAGGCACCGGCCGACGCCTGCTCCTGACTGCTGCATCCGGCTACCAGCAGCATCAGTCCGAGCACTGCGGCCACGAACTTCTTCATCAGACGGCACTCCTTCCCGACGGGGTCTCCACGACCACCGCCGTCGCTTTGACCGTCGCGGTCGCAAGGGAGCCCACTTCCAATCCGAGTTCCCTCACCGCCTCGGTCGACATCAGCGACACCACCCGGTGCGGGCCGCTGCGCATCTCCACCTGGCTCATCACCGGGTCGGACTGAACATGTGTGACGATCCCGACGAAGCGGTTCCGGGCGCTGGTGCCGCGCGTCACCGGATCGTGGCGCCCCGATTCCGCGGAGGCGAGAAAGCCTGCGAGGTCCGCGCCGTCGACAGTGGCGCGGCCCGAGTCGTCGGTCCCCGATGCGATCCGGCCCTGTTCGATCCATCTGCGGAGGGTGTCGTCGCTGACGCCGAGGAGGTCCGCGGCTTCCCGAATCCGAAACACGGTCATAGCGACTGAATCTATACGCATCTGCGGCAGCTCGCTCGCCTTGCGCTGCGCATCTGAGGACTCGCGACCGCCCGGGCCTTCCGCCGACCGCGACCGGCGCCTGCGCTCCCGGGCTGCGCACCCGACCGATCCCGAGCCGATAGGCTGAGGCCATGCCTTTGCGTGCGGACCGGAGTCCCGAGTGATCACCGTCGACGAGCACCGCTCCCGGATTCAGACAACCGTGTCGCGCCTGCCCGCGACCATCCTCTCCATTCACAGTGCGGCCGGGCTCGTCCTCGCCGAGGACGTCACCAACCGGTGGCCGGTCCCGCTGTTCGACAACTCCGCGATGGACGGTTACGCCGTCCGGCGCGTCGACGCAGCGGTGGGCGCGACGCTGAAGGTGGTAGCCGACGTTCCCGCGGGCAGTCCGGACGACCCGCCGATCGGCGCCGGAGAAGCCGTCCGGATCATGACCGGTGCGCCGGTTCCCACCGACGCCGACGCGATCGTCCCACTGGAGCACACGGACCTCGGCACCGAGATCCTGGCGACGCCCCCGGACAGCGTGACCGTCACGGTGGAACCGAAACCGCACGCCCACATCCGGCGATCCGGCGAGGACGCACCGGCGGGCGCCGTCGCCGTTTCGGCGGGCACGGTTCTCGGCCCGTGGCAGGTGTCGGCGATCGCGTCGGCCGGACACGACCGGGTCCTAGCCTACCGCCGGCCCCGGGTCGCGGTGATCTCGACCGGAACCGAACTCGTCGAACCCTCGCAGACGCCCCGCCGCGGGCAGATCCCGGAATCCAACTCCGTGCTGCTGTCGGCCGCGGTGACGGAGGCGGGCGCCGAAGTGGGCTGGACTGCGACCGTCGCGGACGACGAGGAAGCCCTCCGGCGGACTCTCGCCGATCCGGACGTGGACGCGGTCGTCCTCACCGGCGGCGCCAGCGTCGGCGCGTTCGACGTGGTCAAAGCGGTCCTGAACGGGGTGGGCGGCATCGAGTTCACCACCGTGGCGATGCAGCCCGGCAAACCGCAGGGCTTCGGGCTGCTCGGGGTGCGCGGCCCGAGCGCTGAACGCACCGGGATCCCGGTGTTCTGCCTGCCCGGCAACCCGGTCAGCGTCGCGGTGTCGTTCGAGATGTTCGTGCGGCCGGCCCTGCGGAAGATGGCCGGGCACACCGACCTCGATCGCCCGCGCGTGGTCCGGCGCGCCGCGACGGGCTGGCGCAGCCGCGCCGACCGGGTCCAGATCCTTCCCGCGGTGGCCGACGCACAGACCGTCCGGCCGGCCTCCCGCGGCGGCAGTGGCTCACACCTGGTGTCCTCGCTCGCCGACGCCTCCGCGCTGGCGATCGTGCCCGCGGACGTGGTGGAGATATTCGAGGGAGATCCCGTCACCGTGATGGTGCTGTCGTGAGCGGCGGCCCCTTCACTCACCTGGACGATGCGGGCCAGGCACGCATGGTCGACGTGACCGAGAAGAATCCGACGGTCCGCAGTGCGACCGCGCAGGGCTTCGTCCGGTGCTCGCCGCAGATCGTCACCGCCCTCCGCGACGGCGCGGTCCCTAAGGGCGATGTGCTGGCGGTGGCGCGCATCGCGGGCATCGCGGCCGCCAAACGCACTCCGGAACTGCTGCCGCTGGCCCATGTGATCGGCGTGCACGGCGCGGCCGTCGACCTCGCGATCGTCGACGACGGCGTCACCGTCTCTGCGACGGTCCGCACCGCCGATCGCACGGGGGTGGAGATGGAGGCGCTCACCGCCGTCAGCGTCGCCGCGCTGGCGCTCGTCGACATGGTGAAGGGCCTCGACAAATCGGTCGAGATCGAGAACGTCCGGCTGGTGCGCAAGACCGGCGGCAAGAGCGGCGACTGGGTGCGATGACCGCGGCCATCGTGCTCGCCGGAGGTCGTGCCGCCCGCATGGGCGGTGCCGACAAGGCGAGCATCGACATCGGCGGGCGCACGCTGATCGACGCCGTGTACGACGCACTCGCCGGCGCCGACCCGGTGATCGCGGTCGGACCGCAGAGCGTGAGCCGGCCGGGTGTGCGGGTGATCCGGGAGGATCCCCCGTTCGGCGGTCCGGTGGCCGGACTGGCCGCGGCGCTCGGGGCCGTCGGCGACAGCGCCGAGGTGTGGCTGCTCGCCTGCGACCTGCCCCGCGCCGAGGCGGTGGTCGCGCAACTCCGGGACGTCGCTCTCGCCGCCGTGGACGACGCGGTGGTCCTGGAAGACGCCGACGGCCGGATCCAGTGGCTGGCGGGACGATACCGGACGGAGTCGCTGCGCCGGGCGATCGCCGCGCTGACCAGTGCGCGCGACGCGTCGATGCGGGCGCTGACCGCGGGGCTGTCGCTGCGCACGGTGGTCGACCGAGCCGGCGCCGCGATCGACCTCGACACCTGGGACGACGTGCGCGATTATCGGTTGACCACCCGAACCGTCGATACGGAGGACGAATCGTGACCGCCTATCCCCCCGGCCTGGACCGCTGGGCGCAGGAACTCGCCCCGGCCCTGGGTCTGAATGAGGCCGAGGTGCCCACCGCGCTGCTGCTGGATGTGACCCGCGATGTCGCTCACTCGATCCTGCGCCCGGCCGGCCCCATCACGACCTATCTGATCGGCCTCGCCGTCGCCAACGGCATGTCGGCAGAGGATGCGGCCGCACGGGTGCACGAACTGGTGGAGAAGAGATCGTCCGAATGATCATCCGTTACTTCGCGGGAGCCGCGGAGGCCGCGGGCCGTTCGGAGCAGACCGCTGACGGTTCCGCGGCGGTCGGCGACTTGAAGGCTCGGCTGTCCGGAGAACTGGGCCCCGAGTTCGAGCGAGTGCTGAGCTGCTGTTCGATCCTGGTGGACGGGGTCCGCGCCACCGACGAGACGGTCGCGGCGGCCGACGCCACCGTGGACATCCTGCCGCCCTTCGCCGGCGGCTGACGGCACCGGCTCCGGCTCACCCGCCGATCGCGGACATCGGACGGTCGGGTTGCAGGAAGCCGGGATCGTCGATGCCGTGTCCGGCGAGCTTCGCGGTCACCGACTCGCGGATGGCCGACTCGATCCGTTCGTCCGGTGCCCCGGAACGCAGCAGCGCGCGCAGATCCGATTCACCGCGTGCGAACAGGCAGTTCCGGAGCTGTCCGTCGGCGGTGAGTCGCACCCGGTCGCATGAACCGCAGAACGGCGCGGTCACCGAGGCGATGACCCCGACGGTGGTGGGCCCGCCGTCGACCGTGTACAGCTGTGCCGGATTCGAGCCGCGGTCGTCGCACGCGCTGAGGGCGAACTCCGCCGACAGGGCCGCGAGGATGTCGTCACCGGTGACCATCTGCGCCCTCGACCAGGTGTGCCCGGCATCGAGCGGCATCTGCTCGATGAATCGCAATTGAGCGCCGTGCTCGCGCGCGAAACGGACGAGGTCGGTCAGCTCGTCGTCGTTGACGCCGTGCATCGCGACGGTGTTGATCTTGAGCGGCGTGAGGCCGGTGGCCTGTGCGGCGGCGATCCCGCGGAGCACGTCGTCGAGCCGGTCCCGGCGGGTCAGCGTCGCGAACCGGTCCGCTCGCAGCGTGTCGAGGCTGATGTTGAATCTCTCCAGACCCGCATCGGCCAGCTCCCGAGCCCGCGTGTCCAGTCCGATCCCGTTGGTGGTGATGGAGACGCGCAGCGGTCCGTCCGCGCCCTCGATCGCCGAGAGCCGGTGCACCACCTCGGCCAGGTCGGGTCGCAGCAGCGGCTCGCCCCCGGTCAGCCGTACCTCGACGATCCCCAGCGACGCGAAGACCGACGCCAGACGGATGATCTCGTCGGTGGTCAGCAGTTCGGGACGCGGGATCCACGGCACGCCCTCGGCGGGCATGCAGTAGGTGCACCGGAGGTTGCACCGGTCGGTCAGGGAGATCCGGAGATCTCGGTGCACGCGGCCGAATCGATCGACGAGCTCGCGGCCGGTCATGTCGCGACCCGGCCCAAGCCGACCCACGTGTGCGAGCCGTCGCTCTCGATCTGCTTCTTCCACATCGGCAGCTCGGCCTTCACCGTCTCCACCAGATCGCGATCGAGGTCGAAGGCGTCACCGCGATGCACCGACGAGACCGCGGCGACGATCGCGACGCCGCCGACCGGCAGCCGGCCGACCCGGTGGCTGACCGCGATCCGCACTCCGGGTCGGTCGACGCGCTCCGCGATCTCGCGCAGGATGCGCTCGCTGTCGGGGTGAGCGCTGTACTCCAGTTCCACGACCTGCCCGCGCGCGTCGGGATCGTTGTCGCGCACCGTCCCCACGAACAGCGCGGTGGCGCCCGCATCCGGTGCCGCTACGGCGTTCACATGGGCCGCGACGTCGAGGTCGACGTCACTGATCCGGGCGAGGACGATCATCGGTGATCGCCTCCGGCGGCCTGAGCGACGGCGTGCTCGGCGATCTGCACGATCACGGGGACACCGTCGCGCACCGCGCCGGTCGACCCCGCCAGATTCACCACGAGGGAACCGCGCCGCATGCCCGCGACGCCCCTGGAGAGCATCGCGTGCGGCAGCGCCGCGATGCCGACCCGCCGGATCTCCTCTGCCACGCCGGGCAGTTCACGCGTCAGCAGCGGTGCCGTGGCCTCGGGCGTCACATCGCGGGGCGAGACGCCGGTGCCGCCGGTCGTGACGACCAGACCCGAACCGGCCTCCACCACTTCGACGATCACACTCGAGATCGCGTCGCGATCGTCGGGGACGACGATCACCTCGGCGCTCCAGCCCGCCTCCCGGAGGAGATCGGCCGCCAGCGGACCGGAGACGTCCTCGCGTTCGCCGGCGAACGACCGGTCGGAGACGGTGATCACCGTCGCGCGCTTCTGCTTGGAATCCACACCTTCGAGCGTGCCACGTCCGGTGCCGCGGCGTGAACCGCACGGCCGTTTCATTCCGGTGCTCATCGATCGTCCCGCCGCGCCGTCTTGGTGTACCAGGGGCGCGGACCGTGCCAGCCGTAGCGCAGCGACGCCAGACGGACCACGGTCACCAGCGCCGCGCACAGCAACCCCACCCACGGCCGATAGACGCCGACGTGCAGCAGCAGCGCCGTCACCGCCGCGCCGACCAGCGACGGAATCGCGTAGAGATGCTCGTTGGACCGCAGCACCGCGGGCACCGATCCGGAGAGCACGTCCCGGATGATGCCGCCGCCGATCGCCGTCGTCAGACCGAGCATCGCCGCGCTGGGCGCGCTGAGCCCGTGCTCGTAGGCGGTCACGGTGCCGGTGACCGCGAACAGGCCGAGACCCACCGCATCGGCCACCTCCAGCGGCCATCGGGTCAGCCGGGCCGGCGGGTGCCACACGAAGATCACGAGCGCGGTCGCGACGGCCACTGCCACCAGACGCAGGTCGGTGAAGGCCGTCGGAGGCGTCTTCCCGATGATCACGTCGCGGATGATGCCTCCGCCGAGCGCGGTCGCCGCGGCCAGCAGCACGATGCCCACGACGTCGAGGTCGCGCCGCACGGACAGCAGCGCACCGGATGCCGCGAAGGCCACGATCCCCGCCAGTTCGCCGCCGTGGTGGACCAGGGACGCGGCGTTGTCGAGGTTCGAGGACAGCCACACCGACATCGACCACCTCCGAGTCCGTCTTCGACCTGCATGCGGCAGACGCGTGAGGCGTCCGAGGCCCGATCAGCCCGAGGTGAATCTAGCGCAGGCACCGCGCCTGGTGAGCAGCGGAATCCCCGTCGCCGGCTCCGCGGGTCCGCGGAGCCTGGCAGACTGGAGACATGAGGAAGAAGTGGGCCGAACTCTCACCCGCCGCACGTGCGGGGATCATCTCGATGGCCGCGGTCGACGCGGGCCTGCGCGTCTGGGCGATCCGCGATCTGCGATCACGCGACAAGAGCCAGGTCAACGGCCCGAAACTGGTCTGGACCGTGGTGCTCGGCGGAGTGAACTCCGCGGGGCTCCTGCCGACCGTGTACCTGCTCGCCGGGCGCAAGCGCACCACGTCCGAATCGCATTAGCCTGCGGTCGGAGCCGACGCGCCGTACGCTGTCAGTGCACCTGACCGGACCGGCTGCGAGATCGGACTCATCCGACATCCGCCGGACCCTGTGAACCACGGATGCGCCGCATCCCGTCCCGAACCCGATGGCCTCGCCGAACACGGTGGGGCCATCGGTGTCTGGACGCTACGCGGCGAGCCTGCGGTTCCGCTGTTCCACCGCGAAGTGTGCGAACACGATCAAGCTGAGGAATGCGGCGAAGGTGCACCAGATCGAGGCGTATCCCGCGGCGTTCATCACCGCGGCGACGCTCATCGCGACGAGATTGCCCGCTCCCATCGCGACGACGTAGCGGTGCGAGCTCGACATCGGCGCGACGCAGGTGGCGAACACATAGGGAACGGCCAGCCAGGCAGCACTGAACGGGACGCCGAGCCGGTAGTCGAGGTTGCCGTCGACCACCGCGACGCTGATACCGGGCTGGATCGCGAGATACAGCATGTACACCGCGAGCACCGCGCCGACTCCCAGCGGAACCGTCTGCAACCGGCGCCGGTGTGGCTCCGATTCCATCAGCCACACGGCCCACGGGATGTAGGCAGGCAGCACGGCCCACGCGAACATCACCCACATGTGCACGCCTGCGCCGGAGAGCAGCGCCTCGCTGCGGTCGCCGAGCGCCAGCCAGGTCCATCCCTCCAGCGCCTGATGCACCCCGAAGAGCAACGGCAGCGCCGCGAAGGGCAGCTGCCGCACATCCCGGACCAGGCACAGGGTGGTGGCGCCCACCGCGGTGATCACACCGGCGCCCACGAAACTCGCAGTCGCGCTGAAGCACATGCGTCGAATCCTGCCACTCGCGCGGGCACGGCAGCGGACATTCCCCCTCGGACGCGCCGCAGAACGCACGAGGACCCGCCTCCTTGAAGGAGACGGGTCCTCGTCACATGCCTATCGGCGGGAAGTCACCAGCTGGACTTCTGCACACCCGGCAGCTCGCCGGCGTGCGCCATGTCGCGGAAGCAGACGCGGCACAGGCCGAACTTGCGGTACACCGAGTGCGGGCGACCGCACTTGTTGCAGCGGGTGTAACCCCGGACTGCGAACTTGGGCTTCTTGTTGGCCTTGTTGACCAGAGCCTTCTTTGCCATCTCAGTTGTCCCTATCTCAGTTCGCGGCTGCGTCGTTGCTCTTGAACGGGAAGCCCAGAGCGCGAAGCAGCGCACGGCCTTCGTCGTCCGTGGTGGCCGAGGTGACGACCGTGATGTCCATGCCACGCGGCCGGTCGATCGAGTCGATGTTGATCTCGTGGAACATCGACTGCTCGTTGAGGCCGAAGGTGTAGTTGCCGTTGCCGTCGAACTGGCGGTCGCTCAGACCGCGGAAGTCGCGGATACGCGGGAGGGCGATCGACACGAGGCGATCGAGGAACTCCCACATGCGGTCGCCGCGGAGGGTGACGCGCGCACCGATCGGCATGCCCTCACGCAGCTTGAACTGCGCGATGGACTTGCGGGCGCGACGGATCTCCGGAGCCTGACCGGTGATGAGCGCCAGGTCGGCGACGGCACCGTTGATCAGCTTGGCGTCACGGGCGGCGTCGCCGACACCCATGTTCACGACGACCTTGACGACGCCGGGGATCTGCATGACGTTGGCGTAGTTGAACTCTTCGTTCAGCTTGCCCTTGATCTCCTCGCGGTACTTGAGCTTCAGGCGAGGCTGGACCTTCTCAGAAGTGGTCATATCAGATGTCCTTCCCGGTCTTGCGGGAGATGCGGACGTTCTTGCCGGTCTCCTCGTCGCGGCGGTAACCGACGCGGGTCGGGTTGCCGTCGGCGTCGACGATCATCACGTTCGAGACGTGGATCGGAGCCTCCTGCGTCACGATGCCGCCGGATTCCGCACCGCGCTCGTTCGCCGAGGCGCTGGTGTGCTTCTTGATGCGGTTGACGCCCTCGACGAGCACGCGCTCGCGCTTCGGGTAGGCCTCGATGACCTTGCCCTTGGCGCCCTTGTCCTTGCCCGCGATGACGATGACGGTGTCACCCTTATGGATCTTCATGGGTTAGATCACCTCCGGTGCGAGCGAAACGATCTTCATGAAGCGCTTGTCACGCAGCTCGCGGCCGACCGGGCCGAAGATGCGGGTACCGCGCGGGTCGCTCTCGTTCTTGAGGATGACGGCCGCGTTCTCATCGAACTTGATGTACGAGCCGTCCGGGCGACGGCGCTCCTTGACGGTGCGCACGATGACGGCCTTGACGACCTCACCCTTCTTGATGTTTCCGCCGGGGATGGCGTCCTTGACGGTGGCGACGATGACGTCACCCACGCCGGCGTAGCGCCGCGACGATCCACCGAGAACACGGATGCAGAGGATCTCCTTCGCACCGGTGTTGTCGGCCACGCGCAGCCGCGATTCCTGCTGAATCACTGCGTAGTCTCCTTGACCTGGATACTTATGTCCGCCGGATTTCCGACCCGACGCACACGGTCTGTCACCATCGAAACCCGCGCCTGCCTGGGCGTTCCCCGGATTCCGGAGGACGCCGCAGTGGGTTCGCGGCTCGACTCGCGGCGCACACGCCGCAGGCAACCGCTCTAGTGTAGGCCGATCCCCCTGCTGCAGCCAAATCAGTTCAGCGCCGGGACCTGGGGAAACCTCGCCTGCGAGTACTCACCGCGCCGGCCGTCCGCCTTCGGCGGGCTCCGGTGGAAAGTCGATCCTGCGGGCGGAACCGTCCTCGGCGACGGCGATCGTGGCGTACCGGTCTCGCCGCTCGGGCAGGAGCCGCACCGTGACCTGCGCGCCGGCGCGCGCCCCCGTCAGCACCCCGACGGCGGCCTGCCGGACGTCGTGCAGCACGGTGCTGTCGAGGACCGGCGCCGCCTTCCGGTCGTCCAGCAGCAGCACGCGGACGCCGCGTGCTCGCGCCTGCCACGCTGCCTCGGCCAGTTCGGGGACATCGAGCCCCGGAGCCCGGATGCGGTCGCGCAAGCCGGCCTCCACGAGCAGACACATCGCCACTTCCCGGTCGGTCAGCGGTTCACCCGAGGCGATGCGCTCGAGCAGCGGCCGCACCCGGTCCTGCAACTGTCGGATGCGGTCGCCGCGGACCGCCAGGGGCTCCCCGTCCGCCCCGCCCCGTTCCCCCAGGCCCCGTTCTCGCAGGCCCCGTTCTCGCAGCCTGCGCATGGCACTGATCTGCCGGACGCGTGGCCGGATGATCATCGCGAAGAAGGTGGCCGCTGCCAGTATCCCGATGTTCCCGGGCACCGCGATCTGCGCCGCCGTCACGAAGTTGATGTCGCGAGCCTGGGCTGCCACGGCCGTGGCGAGCACGCCCAGGAGTCCGCCCGCCCACGCGATCGCGATCTGCCCGCGCACCGCGAGGACCAGCGACGTCAATGCCACGGCGCCGCCGAGTGACAAGACTGCCGCACGGTCGCTCACCTCGGCCGCCCAGACTGACAGCCCGGACGCGGCCACGCCGGACGCCGCCACGGCGACCGCGTGCCACGGCCGCATCGGGTCGGACGGCGAGCGCAGTCCGGCGACCCAGCCGACGCCCAGGATCACGAACCCGCCGACATACGCGGCCGGCGCCCGCACGTCGCCGCTGGCCAGACCGAGTGCGGCGAACGCCGTCCAAGCACAGGCCACCACCAGCGCCGCGCCCCGGCTCCGCAGACCGAGCACGGTCGCGACGTCGGCACTCCCCTGCTGGGCGGCGCGGTCTGCCGCAACCCGATCCGGCGCGGTCATCCGACGCTCACCGCCGCCGGTGACCAGCGCAGACGGACAGTGCAGCCCTGTCCCGGCCTGCTGACGACGACGGCCTCTCCACCGCGGAGCGCGCCGACGCGATGGCGGATGCTCAGCGCCAGCCCGAGGCGGTCCGCCGACACCGATTCGGGATCGAAGCCCACCCCGTCGTCGGTCACCACGATCTGGATCAGGTCGGGCCCGATTCCGATGAACACCGCCGTCGCAGCCGCGGCGCCGGCGTGGACGACGCTGTTACGCACGGCCTCGGCGGCTGCCTCGGCCAACGCCGAGATCACCGTGTCGGGACAGGCGATCGCGTGGTCGTCGATCTCGACCGTCACCGGCAGATCGCCGTCGATCCGCGCGATCACCGCCCGCAGCCGGGCCACCGCCTCCCTGGCGCCCACGTCGTCGGGCGTTCCCGCCTCATCGGCCAGCCGGTCCAGCGCCTCGAGTGCACCGGCGGCCTGGTCGGCCACTCGTGGGTCGTCCCGGTCGGCCGCCACCGCCACGAAGGTCGAGAGCACATAGTCGTGAATGAGGGCGTCGACCCGCGCCGCCTCCACCTCTGCCACTCCCTGAGCGACTGCCGATTCGGCTTTCGATCGGGACTCGTCGAGTTCCGCGCCGAGCCGCAGCACCCGATGGGCCAACAGAACACACACCGACGTGAACACGATCCCGAAGAGTGCCTCCTCCACCGCCGACCACACATCGGCGCCGGTGACGTACCAGACCGCGACCATCGCACCCAGAAGCTTGGCGACGGCCAGCAGCGCGATCGCCTCGCGGACCGGCCGCACCAGGACCGCTGCCATGCCCACCAGGCCGGCGAAGTCGAGGATCCAGAACGCCGGGCTCTGTGTCTCGGCGCGGCACAGCGCCAGCCACAGCACCGCCGCGGCGAACAGGCCGATCGCGCACGAGAGTGCAAGGGCCGCGATGCCGCGATGCCAGGCTCTCACCAGCGAGGCCGCCAACAGTGCGAAGCCCGGGCCGAAGGCGAGCAGGGCGGCGGCCACCGGGTACCACTGCGGCAGCCGCCCATCGGCTTCAGACGCCATCTGCGGCAGCGCGATCACCGCGTAGATGAGATAGCCGATTCCGACGAACCTGGCCAGGGAGGTTCGGACGCGGTCACGCTGAGGGTCGCCGCCGAGAACCGTTCCCATCGAATGTCGCCGCCCGCCGTCCGGAGATCCGGACAGCGGGCGGCGACTTCTGATGAAAGTCCGGGTCACCACTCCTCTAGTGTCGTATACCCGTCCTGCAATGCGCGAGCGAGAAGGTGCGCTTTCGTCGGTGCCGGGCGGCCGACGGCCGCGTACTTGGCACGAATCCGCGAAATATGCGTGCTCACGGTCGACTGAGAGATGAAGAGTTTGTTCGCGGCGTCCTCTTTCGACTCCGCCGCCATCCACGCGAGGAGCACTTCGACCTCACGTGTCGACAGTGCGGGTCGCGACGGAGGTGCGACGACCAGATGCGGCAGTACTGCTGCATCGACCACCGGCGCCGTCATGCGGGGCACCCGCCCATCGTTGATTCCGACCTCGAGTTCGGCAACGCTCACAGGCGATCCTCCTGTCAAATCCCCGACCGGCTGTGGTTGGCACCTGAACAGGAATCGCCCAGGCTCACAATCAACGTTACGAACGGCGTCGCCGCCCCGGTAGACCCAGAAATAGGGACATCTTCGGGCGTTCCGCGCGCTGTGACGCACGGCATGTGAGCAGCGGAGAAGGCCCCTCAGGAGTCCCGGAGCGGCATCGGGAGCCAGCCGTCTTCGACCGCACGTTTGAACAGGTCGAGTTTGGTGCGCGTGGGACGGCCCGCATCGGCGTACTTCTGCCGGATCCGCTTCAGGTACTCGTTGACCGTGTCCGGGGTGACACCCAACTCCTGTCCGACGCTGACCGACGTCCCGCCGGACGCGTACAGCGTCAGCACTCGTTGCAGCTGCGGACTCAGGTCGACGGCATCGAGGTTCGGGTCACCGTCGATGGCGGCCGCCCACTCGGTGGTCAGCACTTCCTCGCCGCCGGCCGCGGCGCGGATCGCGGCGAGGATCTCCTCCTCGGAGGCGGACTTGAGAACCACCGCGAGCGTCCCCGCGCGGGCAGCCGAGCGCAGCAGGTCCGGATGCTCACCGGAGGTGTAGACGACCGTCACGATGCCGTGATCGGCGAGCGTGCTGACGTTCTCCCGCGGGGTGGTTCCGTCATTGAGACGCAGGTCGAGGATCACGACGTCGAGATCCGTCGCCTTGTCCAGGAGCTCGGCCACGGTGGGTGCGGAGCCGACGAGTTCGAGGTCGTCCTGACGCTCCAGAATCCTTTCGATCCCCCATACCGGCGACTGGTGGTCGTCGACCATCCCGACGCGAACGACCCCGGACTCGGGCGTCCGCGGACCGCCGTCGTCGTCCATGTGCTTCGTCATCTCCCCATCCCCTGTCCGATACGAACATCTCGGACGTCTTCAAACTATCGAACGCCTCCGACAAGATCTCGGTGTTCCTTCGTTCGGGGGACCAAAGTCCGTGACATGCGCCATCTCCTTCACCAGGGAACTCACCCGCAACGCCAGACTCACGACGTAGCGTGAGACAGATGACTGACATGCGAGTTCACGACGTTCTGGGCGTCGACGTCGAGATGCCCGTACGGATCCGGTCGGCACGCTGCTTCGTCGCCGGGTTCACCGCCGACACCGAAGCCGTGCGCGCCGCCGTCCGCCGCCGCGGCGACCTGGACCTGGCACCGTTGCAGGTGCGCCGCGGACGAGCACTGTGCATGCTCGTCTTCGTCGACTACCGGGACGGCGACCTCGGGCCGTACAACGAGTTCGGCGTCTGCTTCCTCATGCAGCCGCCCGGGCGGCAGGCCTCGGCGCTGTCCGCGATGCGATCCCTGGCGTCGGCCGACGCCCATGCGTTGATCCACGATCTGCCGGTGGACGGCGAGTTCACTCTGGCGGCCGGCCGCGGGATCTGGGGCTTCCCGAAGATCCTCGCCGATTTCGAGGTCGACCACGACTCGGCGGTGAAGCACGGACGCGTCAGCCAGGACGGCAGGCTCATCGCCGACCTCACCGTGAGCCGTGGCGTCCCGGTTCCCGACAGCGCGCGCGACACCGTTCTGCAGGCGTATTCGCAACTCGACGGCGTCGCGCGCCGGACCCCGTGGCGTCTGACCTCCACCTCGGGAACCAGGACCCGACTGGGTGGCGCGCGCCTGACGCTGGGCGACCACCCGATCGCGGACGAACTGCGGCGCCTGGATCTGTCCCGGCGCGCGCTGATGGCGTCGTCGGTGGCCGACCTGTCGATGACCTTCGACGATGCGACCGTGCTCACCCCGGCACCCTGACGGCGACATCTGATGTTAGGCTTGCCTAAATAATCCCGTCTGACCACTAGGAGAGCCATGACCGCCATCCGAAACCTCCGTCGCCCCGCCGCCGCGCTCGCGGCCGTCGCCGCCACCACCGCACTGCTGGCGGCATGCTCGAACTCCGACGACGACACCGCGAGCACCGCCTCCGCTTCGCAGTCGGCGAGCGTCGAATCGAGCGCCATGGCCGGTGTCGAAGGCCTCGACAACGCCAAGGCACAGGAGATCATCCGGACCGCGGTCGACGGCAACACCTCGATCGACGACCTCTCCAAGGTCGTCGACACCTCGACTCCCGGGTCGGCCGAGGCGCTCAACGCCTTCGCCAAGGCCTCCGGTCCGGCCGGCTACACCCCCGACGCCTACACCGTGAAGTCGGTCAAGGCCGACGGTGAGAACAAGGCGGTGGCCGTGACCGCCGTCAAGTCGCCGCACGCTCCGGCACCGGTCGACATCCAGCTCGCGATGGTGAAGCAGGACGGACAGTGGAAGCTGGCCGGCGCCTCGGTCACCACGCTGACCTCGATGATGCCCAAGCACTGACCGGGGATCTCGACTCAGTCTCCGCACCGGCGGCGCTCCTCAGTCCGAGGATGCGCCGCCGGTGTCGTCTCTCCAGGCCAGTTCACCGGCGGTCGAGACCGCGCACACGCGCCGCCGCGTGCGGGTGCCGTCGGATTCGCCGATGGACGCCACCACGTCCCGGCCGGCAGGAAGCAGACGGGCGGTCACCCCGCCCCGCCGCGCCCGGGTGAGCACCGCGACGAGTTCGGCGTGGAGGGGGCCGTCGGCGACCCCGCCCCGCGCGTCGACCCGCCGGTCGTCGAACAGCCGGACATCGACACCGCGCTCCCGCGCCGCCGCCGCGGCGTCCCGCACGGGCTGCGACATCCAGCCGCGGCCGCGGACCTCATCCCTCAGCTCGGCCTCCACCAGTCGCGCCCGCATCACCTCGCCGGGCGAGAACCCGTCACCGACGGAGAGTCGTTCCAGAAAGGGCCGGACCTCCTCGTTGAGGGCGTCGAGCTGCGCGCGCCGCTGAATCAGCGTCGCCTCGTGCGCAGCGCTCGCTTGGACGGCCGCGACCTCGCGGCGGTCGAGCACGCGGGCGAACGCCAGCAGCGGCCGGACGTAGAGCATCATCAGCGAGGCCGGCACCATCGCCGCGAGCATGCGCAGCGCCACCGGGACCGCCGTGCCCGGACGCCAGCCCCACGCCGCCACCGCCACGCACGACAGTCCGATCACCAGCACGAACCCCAACCACGCCCACCTCGCCCGGCCGCGCACGATCAGCAGACACATCGCGACCGCGTACGCGATCATCGGCGCGCTGGGGCGCACCCAGTTGGCCGGTCCCACCGGAATCGACCACCACACCACCGCGCCCGAGGCCGCGCCGAGACAGACCACGACGATCGCCGCCGGCCGCGACAGCGGGTCGTCCACACCGCAGGTCGCCAGACACAACGATGCGGCCAGACCGATCGATCCGACGACCATCGCAGTGAGCTGTGCGAAGCTGAGGTCGAGCCGTGGCAGGAACAGTTCCACCACCACGTACGCGACCATCACCGCTCCCACGGCCACCCGCAGTCCGGGGCGGCCGAGACCGAGCATCTCCGCCATGGTCTCCGGTCCCCGGCCGGGCCGCGCGTCGCCGGACGGGCGCGGGGCGCGGCGGACCGTCGCGGTCACGGCCTGCGCCATTCCAGCGACACCATCGTTCCGTCGGACGCCGAGGAATCGATCCAGGCGCCGCCGCTGGGCTGTTCGCGCATGCGGCGGAGGATTCCGAGTTCGATGCCCGCACGGTCGGGCGGCACGCGGTCCGGATCGAAGCCGACGCCGTCGTCGACGATCCGGAGACGGATGAGGTGTGCGTCGAAGACACCGACGAGTGCGCGCGAGGATCCCGGCCCGGCATGGGTGACCGCGTTGGCGACCGCTTCGGCGGCCGCGTCGACGAGTGACTCGACGAGCACGTGCGGGTACTCGATCTCCGGATCGTCGACCCGGAGGTCGATCATCGTGTCGTCGCCGATCGCGTTCACCGCCTCTCGCAGCCGGAGGACCGACTCGCGAGCCGAGACGTGCAGGGGCGGCCGGTAGGGGGCCGAACGGCCGTCGAGGTCGGCGAGCGCCGTGGCCGCCTCCCTCCTCGTCTCGGCGTCGGCCGGGTTCTCCGACACCAGTCTGAGCATCGCGACCACTCCGTCGCGCACCACCGCGTCGAGCCGCTCTCGCTCAGCCGTCCGGGCGGCTCGACTCGCGGCATTCGCACTCGCCGCCAGGATTCGGTCCCGGCGCGCATCGGTCTCGCGCAGCGCACGCATCATCGAGTACTCCACCGTGAGGAACACACCGACCAGTGTGGCGGTCAGCAACGAGTTCGCATAGCCGATGGTGCCGAGTTGCCCCTGCTTCACGTACTGCTGCGCGGTCGCGAGCAGGATCAGCACGAATGCCGTGTACGTCACCGTCACCCGGGGCCGGTACACCGTCGCCATCACCACGGCGGGCAGGACCACGGTGTTGGCGGGCCAGATCGGCGGCGACCCGTACGTCGACGGCGCCGCACCGCCTTTCCACGCGACGAGCCACAGCACCACGGCGGCCGCATTGGCGACGCCGAGGAGCAGGGAGAGCGGACCTACGCGGCGCCCGTTCCCGAACGACGCGTCCAGGAGCAGGGCCGTCGCCGATCCGCCGACGAGCGAGATGCTGACCGGGAGCCACCACACCTCCACCAGGACCACCACCTGGTCGTAGTACGCGAGCATCAGGGTCGGCACGAGCAGCGATGTGATCGCCATGCAGACCGCGGCGCCGCGCCGCATCCGGAGTTCGTTCACGACTCCACCACCCGGGTGCGTCCGCCGCTGAACTCGACCCGCCGCCGAGTGCCGCCGTGCGCCACCGTCACCGATGCCACCGGGCAGCGGCCGGGCGGCGCCACGCGGGCCACCACCTCGCCTTCGGATAATGCGTCGAGTTCGGCGCACAGGACCGTCGAGACCTGCGCCAGGATCACTGCGGCTTCGTCGACGGTCACCTCGCTCAGGCCGCCGTCGTCGAGCAGGGTCACCGACACGCCGCGGTCTCTCGCGCGCCACACCGCCCTGCGGACCTCGGAGGTGTCGAATGACGGCGCTCGGATGCCATCGCGCAGGAGGGCCTCGATCAGCCGTGCGGTCCGGACGTCGGCTCCGGTGACCTGATCGGCGTCGAGCACGTTCTCCAGCAGCGGACGCACCCTCCCGTCGATCCGCGCGATCCGCTCCTCACGTGCCAGCAGCGCAGCCTTCCCCGCGCCCTCCTCGTCGGAGGCGCGCTCGTGTCTGGCGGCCAGCGCGTCGAGTTCCCGGAACAGCGGCGACAGCATCGCCGTGGCCGCCGTGGCTGCGGCGAGGAGCACCGCCGTCGTGGTCTGGACGGTGCTCCACCAGTGGGTCGCGCCGGTGACCGCGCCGAGCACCAGACCGAGGGCGATGCCGCTCAGTGCACCCACCCAGGCGATCACGGCCCGGCTGCGGAACACCAGCAGTGTCTCCAGCACGAAGGCCGTGACGAACATCGGCAGGTATGCGTGGGCGTCGGTGACACCGTCGGCCGCGACGGCCACCCACACCACCGCCTGCGCCACCAGCGTCAGACCGATGGCCACCAGTGCCGGGCTACGGCCGAATCGCCCCGGGGGCGGAGAGAGCGTCACCGCGAAAGCCGCGGTGTAGAGCGCCAGCCCGCAGCCGGCGCCGACCCAGTACGCGAAGCCCCGCGGTTCCACCGCACCGCGGACCGCCATCAGAATGCCCAGCGCAACGAGGTATCCGGCCAACACCACCACCATCGGTGCACGACGCACCGCAGGTTCGGTGATCGTTCTTCTGGGCTCCACAGCGGCGCTCACCGGTCAGCGCCCGGATCGGCCCAGCCGAGTTCCACTCGGGTTCCGGCGCCCGGAGCACTGACCACCCGGCTGGTGCCGCCGTCGAGCTGGCGCATCCGTTCCAGAATCCCGAGGGCCACCCCGATGCGGTGCGCAGGAATCGCCTCCGGGTCGAATCCGACTCCGTCGTCCACGACCACCGCGCTGATCCGGTCGGGCCCCACGCCGCAGAGCACGGCGCCGGACGCCTCGGGGCCGGCGTGCCGATGGAAGTTGCGTACCGCTTCCCCGACCGCTTCGATCACGGTGTCGGCCGCCGCGGCCGGGAACTCGGTGCCCGGCGGAGCGGAGACCACGGCTTCCACCTCGACCCCGGAACCGAGATCGTCGACGGACAGACGCAGTCGCTGCAGGAACTCGGTCGCCCGGATCCGCTCCGCGCCCGGCTCCACCTCGGTCGACCAGTTCGCGAGTTCGTCGAGCACACCCGAGATGCTCTGCCGAAAGCCCACGGACAGCGGCCCGGGTCGCAGAGCCGTCAGAAGCGCGATGAGGCGGTCGTGCACCATCGCGTCGATCCGGCGCCGTTCGGCGTCGCGGACGTTGCTCCGCAGCAGTGCCACGGCTCGCGCGGCCGCCTCCTGCCGCTGTTCGTCGAACCGGTGCGCTGCGCTCATCACCGCCCAGCAGATGCCCAGATAGATTCCGGCGAGGGCCAGAACCCACAGTCCCGCGGCGAGGTCCACCCAGGCCACGCCTCCCGAGGCGATCGAGGCGACGAGAAGGCTGAGCCCGCCGGCGACCACGAGGTTCGCGACCGCGAAGCCGAGCCTGCCGCACAACACCAGCAGGCAGCTCGCGATCTGGGGGATGAAGACGATGCCGTGATCGAACCCGTTCGCCGGAACCTGGCCCACGTGCCCGTCCCACCCGGCGAACCAGGCGGCGATCAGCGCGAGGAAGGCGAGGGCACAGCCGACGGCCACCGGTTCGAGCCGATCGATCCGGCGGGTGACCCCGACGGCGACGACGGCGAGCGCGGAAGCCAGGACGACGGCGATGCCCAGCCACCGCCACCAGTGGCCGGTGAGCGCGAAGTAGCGGTCGAGATCGCTGGGCGCGAGGAAGAAGATACCGAGATAGGTGAAGCCGAATACGGTGGTGCCGGTCGCCTGCATCCGCGCCGACACCGACGGCACCGATCGACTAGCCGGCATCGCTCCCTCTCCCGACCCGGCGAGACCGCGGTTTCCCCAAGCGTGAAACGTCGCCCGAACGGGCCGGTCAGGCGTTCTTCTGGTCTGCTTCCATCGCGTCGATCAGACTCTGCGGGCGCAAGTCGGTCCAGTTCTTCTCCACGTACTCCAGGCACGCTTCTCGACTGTCCTCGCCGAACACCTTGGTCCAGCCGGCCGGGATGTCCGCGAACGTCGGCCACAGCGAATGCTGGTTCTCCGCGTTCACCAGAACGTAGAACCGGCCGTCTTCATCGTCGAACGGGTTGGTCATCACTCATTCCTTCCGGCCGCCGCAGTCCGGTGCGGCGGCCCACACAGCAGAGCCCGGCGGGCCTCATCCTCCGGCCAGTCAACCGGTCACACCTGACGATAATCGCAGCCCGGCGGCCGATTCCGCAAAAACATGCCGGGCGCGCGCTGCGATGTGCTTTGTTAAACAATTGCAACTTTGGCCACAGAGGCCCCGCAGCACCGCGCTCACCTGCAAAAACAGCGGCAAACCGGACCGCCTGCACATACGTTCGGACCGATCGCGAGCAGTTCTGGGAACTAACCCCTATCGCGGACCGTTGTCAGCAGGACATACTCATTCAAACGCACGACCACAGCGGCAGCTAGAGAAGTACAGGTGATCACCATGAGTAGCGATCTGCTCGAACGCATCGAAGACCGCAGCATCACGATGCCGCGGCTCGTCGCCGTCCGCCTCGCGGGCAAGCCGGTCACCTATGCCGAACTCGCGGACGAGATCGCTTGCCGCCTCGAGGCCGGCGGTTACTCCGACCACTCGGCGAACGCCGCGCTGTTCGCCGCGCTCATGAACCTTCTCCCCTATCGCCTCCGCACCGTCGGGCCCCATGAGGACCTTCGCATCGTCTCTTCGGCCATCCGCTGGCTCAACGCGTACCACGGCACGGGCGTTGAAGAGCGGCGCCTTCAATCTGTCAGCTGAACGGACTATCGGCCGACCCCGATCATTCTGTTACAGCTTCCGATCCACATCGCGAGTGTTGAGTCTGCGATATAGATCACACACGACTTGGGGCGGGTAGCGTGTCCGATTCGACGGATCTGATCGCAGATTCATCTGAAACGCCGACACACCCAGATCTGTCCGCCGACAAACTCCGAACTGTCCGCATTGGGCGGTAGGGTTCGGCTTTGTGACTCACCCAACTCTCTCCGTCATGGTTCCGGCGCTCAACGAGGAGGATTCGATCGCGCAGACGCTGACCCGTCTCTGCGAACAGATCGAGGACCTCAACGAGATCATCGTGGTCGACAACGGTTCGACCGATCGCACCGCCGAGATCGTCAGCGAGTGCAGCGCGCGGGAGCCGCGGATCCGTCTGGTCAGCGAGACCCGCCCCGGACTGATATTCGCGCGCAACGCCGGATTCGAGGCCTCGACGAGTGAACTGACGGCGCGCCTGGACGCCGACACGGTTCCGCACCCCGGCTGGGCCCGCTCCATCCGGGAGTTCTTCGCCGACATGCCCGACGACGTGGTGCTCGCCACCGGCCCCCTCACCCCGTTCGACTCTCCGTTCAAGAAGACCTTCGAGAAGTCGAATCAGCGGCTCATCGCGCGGGTGCGGGCCAAGTCCGACGACCCGCGCGGAATCGTCGGTCTGCACATGGCCACCGGCGGCAACAGCGTTCTGCGCACCGCGGTGTGGCCCACGATCCGGGACGCCGTCTCCGACCGCCCGGACGTGTACGAGGACTTGGATCTGTCGCTGTGCTGCCGGGAGGCCGGCTACCGGATCGCCTTCATCGTCGGCATGGCCGCCGACAGCTCGGCACGCCGTTTCCGCAGCAGCCCGCGCTCCTACGGCCGGTACATGCGGCAGTTGCCGGAGACCTACCGCATCCACGGGCTGCACGGCGAAGCCCGCAAGAGCCGCCTGCAGGTGCTGAACAACCGGGTCCTGCACCTGTTCACCTGGCTGCCGACCCGCGCGTACGACGCGAAGACCGGGACGATGTCGTTCCGCCGGATCTTCCGAAGCGACGACCCGAGCGACACCGCCCGCGTCTGAATCCGAGCGGCGCCGCCGGGGATCGGGTCACGATCCCCGGCGGACTCGTCTCACGGGCGTCCCTCCAGCAGCCGTGCCAGGATGGGCCCGATCTGTGCCAGCGCGTGCTGTGTGGTCATGTCGTTGTGGCTCGCGTCCACGTCGAAGACCACGATCGCCTCGGCCGCATCGGTCCAGTCCTCGCTCGGATCGTCCCGCCGCAGCCGGCCCTGACGCGCCGCGAAGTAGTCCACCCGGCCGTCGAAGAGCTGCGGGCGGTACGACTCGATCTGCCGCGCCACCAGATCGGTGTCCGGCAGCATCGCCCGCAGGTCCTTGCCGACCAATGAGGGCGGCAGGCCCGGCATCTGCGGAAGCAGTTCGAACAACCGCTCGGTGCTGACACCCTCGAGTCCGGCGAGCATCGACGAATCGAAGCCGAGTCCGGCGAGCACCTCGCCCATGTTGTCCGCGGCGGCTGCCTCACCGACCTCCGACAGCGACAGGTGGCTGTCGAGCATCGCCAGGGTCGCCACCTGCTGACCGTCGGCCCGCAGTGCGACGGCCATCGCGTGCGCGATGACACCGCCGAGCGACCAGCCGAGCAGGTGGTACGGACCCTCCGGCTGCACCTCGCGGATCTTCGCCAGGTACAGCGCCGCCACCTCTTCCACGGTCTGCGGCATCTCACCGCCGGACAGCACCGGCGACTGGATGCCGTACACCGGACGGTCGGGGAGGTATCCGGTCAGCCCGCCGTACGACCACGACAGGCCGATGAACGGATGGACGCAGAACAGCGGGGCGGCCCGGCCCTCGGTCCGGAGCGGGAGCAGCACCTGCAGATCGTCACCGGTGTCCTCGGCACCGAGCTCCGAGAGCCGTTCGGCGATCCGGCGCGGTGTCGCATCGGCGAACATCCACTGCATCGGCACCCGCAGGCCGAGTTCGTCGCTGATCAGGCCGACGAGCCTGGTCGCGAGCAACGAATGACCGCCCAGATCGAAGAAGCCGTCGTCGATTCCGACGTCGGTGGTGCCCAGCACCCGCTCGAACGCGTCCACCAGCATCTGCTCCTCGTCCGTGGACGGCGGGACGTACGGCGCACGTTCGGCGAACTCCGGCACCGGCAGAGCCTTCCGGTCGATCTTGCCCGCACCGGTCAGCGGCACGTGATCGATCGCGACCACCGCCGCCGGAACCATGTACGCGGGCAGCGTGCGGGCGACGAACTCGGACAGGGCGTCGGGATCCACCGCCGCCCCCTCCACGGGCAGGACGTAGGCGGCCAGCACGGTCTGTCCGCCCGGTCCGGGAACGCCGATGACGTGTGCGAAGTCGACGCTCGGGTGCGCGCTCAGCGCGGACTCGATCTCGCCGAGCTCGATGCGGAACCCTCGGATCTTGACCTGGAAGTCGGACCGCCCGACGTAGTCGAGCACCCACTCGTCTCCGCTCAGCTCGCCGCCCGGAATCCAACGGACCACGTCGCCGGTGCGGTACATGCGGTCACCCGGCTCTCCGAACGGATTCGGCACGAACCGCTCGGCGGTCAGACTCGGGCGCCGGTGATAGCCGCGCGCCAGACCCGGCCCCATCAGGTACAGCTCGCCGACCACGCCCGCGGCCACCGGCCGCAGGTTCGCGTCGAGCACCACTGCCCCGAAACCGGCACGCGGCGCACCGATCGTGACTCGCTGCCCGGCCTCCACGGCGATCCAGTTGGACCAGACCAGCGCTTCGGTGGGGCCGTACACGTTGACGAACAGGCGTCCCGGCGCCCAGCGCTCCACCAGCTCCGGCGGGCACGCCTCGCCGCCCACCGCGACGACGCGGAGATCGTCGAGTCCGGCCGGGTTCACCGAGGCCAGCGCACCCGGAGTCATCAGCAGGTGGGTCACCCGCTCGGCGCGCAGGAGGTCGGCGAGTTCGGCTCCGCCGAACACCTCCGGCGGGGCGACGACCATTGTCGCGGCCGCGCCGAACGCGATCAGGTACTCGCCCACCGAACCGTCGAAGCTCGGCGAGATGACGTGCAGCATCCGGTCGCCCGGAGCGATCGCCATCCGCACCCGCGCGTCCTGCGCCGATCCGGCCACGTCCCGATGGACCACCACGACGCCCTTCGGCATACCCGTCGACCCGGACGTGTAGATCATGTACGCGGCGGTCTCCGGCCGGATCGGCCGCAGTCGCACCTCGTCGGTGACCGGACCGGCCGGCCGGCCCTGGATCTGCGCGTGGTGCGCGGGATCGTCGAGGACGATCCACTCCAGTCCGCCGCTCGGGCCGCCCCGATGCGCGGTCACGGTGAGCCCGAGGACCGATCCGGAGTCGGTGAGCATGTGCTCGATGCGGTCGGTCGGATAGTTCGGGTCCACCGGCAGGTACGCCGCGCCCGATTTGACGACGGCCCACACCGCGGCCACCGACTCCACCGAGCGGCCGATCGCGATCGCCACGACGTCCTCGGTACCGACGCCGCGTGCCATCAGCTCGCGGGCCAGCCGGTTGGAGTACTCGTCGAGTTCGCGGTACGTGACCGAGCGCTCCCGCGCGACGACGGCGAGCGCGTCCGGGTCGACCGCCGCGGCGGCGGCGAACATGTCCGCCATCGACGCGTACGGGTAGGCCGCGCGTCCGGTCGCCGGCACCAGGGCGGCGCGCTGCGCCGGGTCCATCAGGTCCAGCTCCACCACTCGCGCCGTCTGCTGCTCGGCGAACGCGGTGATCGCCCCCACCAGGACGTCCATCACGCCCTGTGCCCGCTCCGGCGAGAAGGCGCCGTCGAGGTACTTGAGCCGCAGCACCAGCGAGTCCGTGTACTCCGCGGCCAGCGCCAGCGGGTAGTGGACCGTGTCGGTGCCCGTCAGACCCTCCACCGTCATTCCGTCGATGTCGCCGCCCTCGCCCGCCTCGACGTCGGGGTACGACTCGAACACCGCGAGGGTGTCGAACCCGGCGCCCGGCCCGGCGACCGCCTGAATCTCCGGCATGCCGACGTAGTGATGGTCGAGCAGATCGGTCTGTTCGGTCTGGATGCGTGCGAGCAGATCCTCGAGCCGCTCCCCGCCGCGGATGCGAACCCGCACCGGCAGGGTGTTGATGAACAGGCCGATCATCTCCTCGACGCCGTCGAGCTGCGGTGGCCGTCCCGAGACGGTGGCGCCGAAGACGACGTCGTCGCGTCCGGTCAGCGCCGACACCACGAGTGCCCATCCCGCCTGCACCACGGTGTTCATCGTGAACCCGCGGTCGCGGCCCAGGGCGTTGAGTCGCTGCGACAGTTCGGCGTCCAGCGTCACCGCGAGCTCACGGGACGACGATCCGTGGTCGACCGCGTCGCCGACCACCAGGGTCGGCTCGTCGACGCCGTCGAGGACGTCCCGCCACACCGACAGCGACTGTGCGCGGTCCTGCTTCGAGAGCCACACCAGGAAGTCCCGGTACGACCGCGCGGGCGGCAGGTGGGTCGCGTCGCCGTGCGTCGCGTAGAGCACGAACAGCTCCCGCAGGAACAGCGGCGTCGACCAGCCGTCGACCAGTGCGTGATGGACCAGGACCGCCAGCCGGTGATCGCCGTCGGCCATCTCGACGAGGGTGAAGCGCAGCATCGGCGGCCGGGACAGATCGAATCCGCTCCGCCGGTCGTCGTCGAGCAGACGCCGCAGCGCCTCATCCCGTTCGGCTTCGGGCACCTGCGTCATCGACACCGATCGGAAGGGCAGTTCCACTCCGTCGAGCACCACCTGTGCCGCGACACCCGCGTCGTAGCTGAAGGCCACGCGCAGGTTCGGGTAGCGGTCCAGGATCGCCTGCCCCGCAGCGCGGAGCCGGTCGGCGTCCACCCGGCCACCGAGCTTCAGCACCATCTGGACCTGGTAGAAGTCCTCGTCGTCGGTCGCGATCTGCGACTGGTAGACGAGACCCTCCTGCAGCGGCGACAGCGACCACACGTCGTCGACGCCGCCGTAGGCGCTCTCCCAGGCGTCGATCTGACGCTGGCTCACCGACACCAGGTCGAAGTCCGACGGGGTGTGCCCACCCGCGTCGGCCCGGTCGGTGTGCCGCGCGAGAGCCGTCAGCGCCGCCACCCACAGATCGGCCAGGCGCGCCACCTCGTCGCGGGTCAGGACGCCACCGGCGTACGCCCAGTCGGCCGTCAGCGACGAACCGACCGCGACCGCGTTCACGTCGAGCAGCGCAGGCACCACCATGTCGGGGTTGCGCGTGCCGCCGAGATTCACGGCCTCGCCCCGCTGCTCGGCTGCCTGCGGTGTCTCGCCGGCGCGCCGTCCGAGGTAGTTGAACCCGATCTGCGGTGTGCGCAGCGTGGACAGACGTGCCGCCGTCTCCGGGTTCATCCTGCGCAGCAGACCGTAGTCGACGCCTCGATCGGGTACGGCGGCCAACTGCTCCTTGACCGCCTTCACCGCCCGTCCCAGCTCGGGTCCCGCGGCGAAGGCGTCGTCCAGGTCGATGCCGGAGACGTCGAGCCGGACCGGATACTGCGAGGTGAACCAGCCCACGGTCCGCGACAGGTCCGCGCCGGGGAGCAATTGCTCCTCGCGGCCGTGGCCCTCCAGCGTCACCAGTGCCGTCGACTCGTCGACACCGCGTTCGGCTCGCCAGGCGACCAGCGCCAGGGCCAGCGCCGTCAGCAGTGAATCGTCCACCGATCCGTGGAAGGCCTCGGGCACCCGGTTCAGAACGGCGTCGGTGACGTCGTCGGGAACCACCACGCGGAACTCCTCCACGGTCTCGACGAGGTCGAGCGCCGGGTCGAGCGGGCGCGAGCCCAGATCCGGGTCGGGGCCCTCGAGCACCGACTCCCAGAAGTGGGCGCGATCGGCCGCATCGTCGGTCGAGGCGAGGTCGGCGAGTCCGTGCATCCAGCGCCGGAAGGAGGTTCCCACCTCGGGCAACTGCACCGGTTCTCCGCTCGCGATGCGCCCCCAGGCCACCGTGAGGTCGGCGGCCAGGATGGGCCACGACACCCCGTCGACCGCGAGGTGGTGGACCACCACGAGCAGGTGGCCGAGCCCGTCGGCGTCGTCGCCGACCAGCCACACGGCCTGGACCATCCGGCCGGCCCATGGATCGAGCCGGGTGCCGGCCGCCTCGAGTGCGGCGGACGCCGCGGCGGTGAACTCTCCCGAGTACCGCACCTGCGTCAGGATGCCGGACGGATCGACCGACCCGGCCTCCGCCACGTGCAGCGAGGTGACGCCGTCGGCGTCCACCAGACGGGCACGCAGCATGTCGTGATGGTCGACGACCGCGCCGAGCGCCGCGGTCAGATCCTCGAACGCGGCGGTGCGCGGCAGCGCCAACACTTCGGCCTGCGAGAACCGCGAGTAGCTGCGCCCGTGCTCGATCATCCACCGGCCGATCGGCGGCATCGGAACGTCGCCGACCCCGCCTCCCGGCAACTCGTCGAGGGTCACCAGCTCCGCCGCCTCGGCGGCCACCGCCAGCGCGGCCACCGTGCGGTGCTCGAAGACCATCCTCGGCGTGAGCAGGATCCCCGCGCTCTTGGCCCGCGACACGAGCTGGATCGCCATGATCGAGTCGCCGCCGAGGGTGAAGAACGAATCGTCCACACCGACTCGCTCGGCGCCGAGGAGTTCGGCGATCAGCTGCGCCAGGACCGCCTCGGTGTGGGTGGAGGGCGCACGGTAGGTCTGCGACCGCGACTGCGTGTCGGGTGCAGGCAGCGCCTTCCGGTCGAGTTTGCCCGAGGCGTTCAGCGGAAACGCCGGCAGCACCATGAGCACCGCGGGAACCATGTACTCCGGCAACCGCACCGACAGTGCCGCGGTGAGCGCGTCGACGTCGAGGCTCTCCCCCGCAGCGGCCGTCACGTAGCCGACCAATTGCGCAGCGCCGGGGATGTCTTCGCGCACCAGCACCACGGCCTGTGCCACACCCGGCTGCTCCAGCAGGACCGACTCGATCTCGCCGAGCTCGATCCGCAGTCCGCGCAGCTTCACCTGGAAGTCGGTGCGCCCGATGTAGACCAGCTCGATGCCCTCACCGTCCGCGGTCCGCACCCATTTGACGAGGTCACCGGTGCGGTACATCCGCTCGCCCGGCGCATGCGGGTCCGCCACGAAGCGGTCCGCCGACAGATCCGGGCGTCCGACGTAACCGCGGGCCAACTGCACGCCCGCCAGATACAGCTCACCGGCCACCCCGATCGGCACCGGGTTCAGGCGTGCGTCGAGCACGTGCAGCCGGGTGTTCCACACCGGCCGGCCGATCGGCACGGTCACCGTGTCGGAGGCGGTGTACTCGTGGAACGTCACATCCACCGACGCCTCGGTGGGACCGTACAGGTTGTGCAGTCGCGCCGGACTCAGCGCGGCGAAGGCCTGTGCGGCTTGCGGGGTCAGCGCCTCACCCGAGCAGAACACCTGCCGCAGCGACGGAACCCGACCGGGCTCCACGAGCGAGGTGAACGCGGAGAGCATCGACGGCACGAAGTGCGCAGTCGTCACCGACTCGGCCTCGATGAGATCGGCGAGGTACTGCGGGTCGCGATGGCCGTCCGGGCGGGCGATCACCAGGGACGCACCGACCTGCAAGGGCCAGAAGAACTCCCACACCGACACGTCGAAGGTCGACGGCGTCTTCTGCACCACCGCATCGTCCGAGGTCAGCGGGTAGGCCGACTGCATCCACGCGAGCCGGTTGACCACACCGGAGTGCGGGACCGCGACGCCCTTCGGGCGCCCCGTGGACCCGGAGGTGTAGATCACGTACGCGATGTTCGTTCCGCGCAACGGTGCGAGCCGTTCGGAATCGGTCACCGGACCGTCGGGGTAGTCGTCGACGTCGATCGCACCCAGCGTCCACACCGGGACACCGTCGGGCACCTCGAGGTCCACGCCTGTGTCGGCGAGCACCACCTGCGGTGCCGCCGATTCGAGGACGTACTGGGTTCGCTCGGCGGGGTGGTCCGGGTCGACCGGCACGTACGCACCGCCCGCCTTGATCACCGCGTACATGCCGACCAGCAGGTCGAGCGAGCGGCGCGCCGCCAGGGCGACGTGCACGTCCGGTCCCACACCGGCGTCGATCAGCTTCCGCGCCAGGGCATTGGCCTGAGCGTCGAAGTCCGCGTACGACAGTCGTCGGCCCTCGAAGACCAGTGCCTCGGCGTCCGGCGTCCGCGCGACCTGCGCGTCGAACAGGTCCGCGAGCGTCGCGGGGACGAGATCGTGCCCGGTGGCGTTGACCGCGGCGAGTGCCGAACGGTCGTCCTCGCCGGCGAGCGGCGCATCGCCGACCGCCGCGTCCGGATCGGCGACCAGTGCCCGCAGCACCCGGACGAAGGCGTCGCCGAAACCGCGCACGGTGGACTCGTCGAACAACGCCGTCGCGTAGCCGAACGAGACCGCGATCTCCGCCGGGCTGCCGTCGTCGGCGTATCCCTCCTCGACGCCGATCGACAGATCGAACCTCGCCGGTTCCGGTCCCGAGCCGACCGCCGAGACCGTCAGGCCCGGCAGTTCCAGGTCTTCGCGCTCGAGGTTCTGGAACGAGAGCATCACCTGGAACAGCGGCGAGTGCGCGGTCGACCGTTCGGGATCGAGAACCTCCACCAGACGTTCGAACGGGATGTCGGCGTTGCCGAACGCCGCCAGGTCGAACTCGCGAACCTGGTCGATCAACTCGGCGTACGTGATGCCGGGCTCCACCTGGGCACGCAGCACCAGGGTGCCGACGAACATGCCGACGAGATCGTCGAGCGCGGCGTCTCCACGGCCCGCGGTGGGGGTGCCGACGGCGATGTCCGACGACCCCGACAGCCCCGCGAGCAGCGCCGACAGCGCGGCGTGGACGACCATGAAGACGCTCGCCCCGCGATCCCGCGCCACCTCGATCAGGCCGCGGTGGGTGTCCGCGTCGACGGTGACCGCCACCGCGCCGCCGTCGAGCGACTGCACGCGCGGGCGCGGCCGATCGGCGGGCAGCTCGATCTGCGCGGGCAGATCGGCGAGTGCCTCGGTCCAGAAGGCCAGCTGACGTGCCGCACGCGACTGCGGGTCGCGCTCATCGCCGAGGAGTTCCCGCTGCCAGACGGCGAAGTCCGCGTACTGCACCGGAAGCGGCGTCCACTGCGGCGCCATGCCCGCGGCACGGGAGGCGTACGCGACCATCACGTCGCGCACCAACGGTGCGGTCGACGAGCCGTCGCCGGAGATGTGATGGATCACGACCACTAGCACGCGCTCGTCGGGTGCCGCCTCCAGCAGTTCCATCCGCAGGGGCGGCGCCGCTGTGACGTCGAAGCCGCGGGCCGCGAACGCGGTCACCTCGTCGACGATCCGGTCGGCGGACACCTCGATCACCGGCAGATCGGGAACGGTGTCGGCGGGCAGGATCACCTGATGCGGTTCGCGGCCGACGGCCGGGTACACCGTGCGCAGCGTCTCATGCCGCGCGACCACGTCGGCGATCGCCGCACGCAGCGCGTCCACGTCGAGTTCGCCCGTCAGACGCACCGCGAGCGGGATGTTGTACGCGGCCGACTCGGGATCGAACTGGTTCAGGAACCACATCCGTCGCTGCGCCGGCGACAACGGGATCCGGTGCGGGCGATGGACCGGGACCAGCGCGGGGCGGTCCGCTCCCGAGCCGCGCCGGGCGTCGATCAGCGCGGCCAGACCGGCCACCGTCGGTGCGTCGAACACGTCGCGAACCGCGAGGTCGGCGCCGAGCACCGCGTTGACGCGCGCCGTGACGCGCGTGGCCGACAGCGAGTTGCCGCCGAGATCGAAGAACCCGTCGGTCGATCCGGCGCGGGACACGCCGAGCACCTCGGCGAAGACGCCCGCGAGGATCTCCTCGGTCGGGGTGCGCGGCGGCACATAGGTTCCGGCCGTCTCGGTGATCTCGGGGGCGGGCAGCGCCCGGACGTCGAGCTTGCCCGCGGGGGTCAGCGGAATCTCGTCCAGAATCACGATCGCGGCGGGCACCATGTAGCCCGGCAGCCGCTCGCCGGCGAACGCCAGAAGTTCACGCACTGCGAGCTCCTCGCCGTTCGAGGGCAGCACGTACGACACGAGCAGGGTGTCGCCGCCGTCGGTGACGTGACCGCTGGTGTGCACGAACTCCACCGCCGTGTGGGCGGCCAGCACGGCGTTGATCTCGCCGAGTTCGATACGGAAGCCGCGGACCTTGACCTGCTGGTCGGAGCGGCCGAGGTACTCCAGGGACAGTCCGCGCTCAGCCTCGACCCAGCGAACGAGGTCGCCGGTGCGGTACATGCGCGCCCCGTTCCCGCCGTACGGGTTCGCGACGAATCGCTCGGCGCTCAGACCGAGTCGATCGTGGTAGCCGCGCGCCAGAGCCGGCCCCGCCACGTACAGCTCACCGGGCACGCCGACGGCCACCGGCCGCAGCCGGGCGTCGAGCACGAGTGCTTCCACACCGCGGTTCGGCGACCCGATGGTGACGGGTTCGGCGGGCTGCAGCGGCCCGTCGATCGTGACCGAGATAGTCGCCTCGGTGGGACCGTACATGTTGAACATGCGGCGCCCGGGCGCCCAGCGGGCGACCAGTTCGGGCGGGCAGACGTCGCCGCCGACGCCAATCATCTCCAGCTGGTCCATGCCCGTCTCGTGGACGGAGGCGAGCGCGGCCGGAGTGATGAAGGCGTGCGTCACATCGTGACGCCGCAGCAGCTCGGCCAGGTCGTCGCCGCCGTACACCGAGGTCGGTGCGATCACGAAGGTGGCACCGGCCCCGAAGGCCAGCAGGTACTCCAGCACCGACGCGTCGAAGCTCGGCGATGCGAAGTGCAGGACCCGCGAACCCGGCCTGGTTCCGCAGCGCTCCCGCAGTTCGGTCGCGAAGTTCATCAGGCCCTCGTGGGTCACCGCGACGCCCTTGGGCAGACCGGTGGAGCCGGAGGTGTAGATGAGGTAGGCGGTCTGCGCGACGTGCAGCGCGGCTGTGCGCTCGGCATCGGTGATCGCCGCGGCCGAGGCCGCGTCCACCGCGCTCGCGGTGTCCGCGTCGTCGAGTGTGAGCCATCGGCCGACGGAGCCGAAGGCGTCGCGCCAGGCCGATGTCGTCACGCCCAGGACCGCACCGGAATCGGTCAGCATGTGTGCGATGCGGTCGGCCGGGTATCCCGGGTCCACCGGCAGGAAGGCCGCGCCGGACTTGGCGATGGCCCACATGGCCACGACGGAGTCGATCGAGCGCGCCATGCCGAGCGCGACCACGGTCTCCGGGCCCGCGCCGCGGGCGATCAGCACCCGCGCCAGCCGGTTGGAGCGTTCGTCGAGTTCGGCGTAGCCGATGGCCTCGTCGCCGAGCACCAGTGCGGTGGACGCGGAGTTCGCCGAGGCCGTGGACGTGAGCATCTCGGCGAGGGTCGCCGGTCCGGCCGGTGCGGCGCCGCGGACCGGTGCGAGCGCCTCGATCTCGGCGTCCTCGAGGAGTTCGATGTCGCCGATCCGCACCCGGGCGTCCGCAGCCACCGCGGCCAGGATGCGCGTGAGGCGGTCGCTGAACGCCCGGACGGAGCTCTCGTCGAAGATGTCGGTGGCGTAGCCGAAGGTCAGCGCGAGCCCGGCCGGACGACCGTCGTCGTCGAAGCGCTCACGGTACGACAGTTCGAGGTCGAACTTCTCCACGTGGGTGTCGTCGGCCAGCCCGGTGACCGTGAGCCCCGGGAGCTCGAACCGCTCCTCGCCGATGTCCTCGGTGGACAGCACCACCTGGAACAGCGGCGAATGCGCGCTGGAGCGCACCGGATCGAGGATGTCGACCAGCCTCTCGAACGGCAGGTCGGCGTTGGCGAAGGCACCGAGGTCGGCACCCCGGGTCTGCGACAGCAGATCGGCGAAGCCGGCGTCCGGTTCCACCTGGGTGCGCAGCACCAGGGTGTTGACGAACATGCCGATCAGATCGTCGAGGGCGCGCTCACCGCGGCCCGCGATCGGCGTGCCGATCGCGATGTCGGAGCTGCTCGACAGTCGCGCGAGCAGTGTCGCCAGCGCCGCGTGGACCACCATGAACATGGTGGCGCCGCCCTCGGACGCGATGTTCCGCAGGCCGTCGTGGACCCGCGCGTCGAGTTCGAAGCCGACGCTCGCGCCCTGCTGCGACCGGTCCGCCGGACGCGGCCGGTCGGTCGGCAGGTCGAGAACCTCGGGAAGGCCCGCGAGCGTGCTCTGCCAGTACTGCACCTGCTGTGCCGCCAGCGACGCCGGGTCGTCCTCCGCCCCCAGCAGCGACCGCTGCCAGATCGCGAAGTCGGCGTACTGGACCTGCAGCGGCGCCCAGCCGGGCTCCGAGCCCGCCGAGCGCGCCAGGTACGCCACCATGACGTCACGTGCCAGCGGCGCCGTCGACGAGCCGTCGCCGACGATGTGGTGGACCACGAACGCCAGCACGTGCTCGTCGGGGGCGATCCGGTACAGGGCCACGCGCAGCGGGGCCTGAGCCGTCACGTCGAAGGGCGCCAGCGCGAAGTCTCGGACGACACCGGCGATCTCGCCGGCGGCCACGTCGACCGGTGCGAGGTCGCCGAGGACCTCGTCGGCGGGCCGGATCGACTGGTAGGGGCCGTCGTCTCCGGCCGGGAAGACCGTGCGGATCGACTCGTGCCGGATCACCACGTCCCGGACGGCCTGAGCCATCGCCGAGGTGTCGAGTTCGCCCGACAATCGCACGGCCAGCGGGACGTTGTACGCCGCCGACTCCGGGTCGTACCGGTTCAGGAACCACATGCGCTGCTGCGCGAGCGAGAGCGGGATCCGCTCCGGGCGCGGCTGCGGCGCCAGTGCGGGGCGGGTCCGGCCGGTGCCGGTCCGCTCGGCCGTCTCGGCGAGCCCGCCGACGGTCGGTGCGTCGAACAGGGCGCGCACGCCGAGGTCGGAGCCGAGAGCCTCGTTGACCCGAGCGATCACCCGGGTGGCGACCAGCGAGTTGCCGCCGAGCGCGAAGAAGTCGTCGGTGACGCCGACCCGATCGAGGCCGAGCACCTCGGCCACCACTCCCGCGACGACCTCCTCGACCGGCGACCGCGGAGCCACGTACTCGCCCGCGTCCGCCTCGAGGTGCGGCGCCGGGAGAGCGCGTCGATCGAGTTTGCCGCTGGCGCCCAGCGGCATCTCGTCGAGCGCGACGAATGCGGCGGGCACCATGTACGCGGGCAGTCGCGTCCCGAGGTACGTCTTCAGTTCGCCCGCGTCGAGAGCCTCGACGCCGGCTGCGACCACGTACGCGACCAGCTGATCGCCGACGTGGTCATCGTGATGGAGGATCACGGCCGTCTGGTCCACCTCGGGGTGGCTCGCCAGCGCCGCCTCGATCTCGCCCAGCTCGATGCGCAGGCCGCGCAGCTTCACCTGGAAGTCGGTGCGCCCCAGGAACTCCAGCCGTCCGGCGTGGTTCCATCGCACCAGATCGCCGGTGCGGTACATCCGGGTGCCGTCGGCCGCGAACGGATCGGCCACGAACCGTTCGGCCGTCAGATCGGGGCGGCCGAGGTACCCGCGGGCCAACTGGACGCCGGTCAGGTACAGCTCGCCCGCCGAGCCCACGGGAACCGGGTGCAGACGGTCGTCGAGCACCAGAGCGCCGGCGTTCCACGACGGACGCCCGATCGGCACCGTCGCGACCTCGCCGAGCGCTTGGACCGCCGGCTCGAACAGGATGCCGACGGTGGTCTCCGTCGGACCGTAGGTGTTGTCGATGACGGTGCCGGTGGCCGCGGTGAACTCCTTCAGGAGTCCGGCCGACAGTTCCTCGCCGCCCGCCACGACGTACTCGAGCGAGTCGAGTGCGGATGCGTGGCCCGCGGTGAGGAACGCGCTGAGCAGCGACGGAACGAACTCCGCGACGGTGACCCGCTGCTCGGCGATGAGTCGGGCCAGATAGTCCGGGTCGCGGTGTCCGCCCGGAGCGGCCACGACGACGCGACCGCCCACCTGGGTGACCGCGAACGTCTCCCAGACCGAGACGTCGAAGGTCGCGGGAGCCTTCTGCACCACTCGGGACGACTCGTCCAGCGAGTACCGGTCGACGATCCACGCGAGGTAGTTCGCGATCGCCTGCTGGGTGAGTGCCACGCCCTTGGGGAGGCCGGTGGAGCCGGAGGTGTAGATCAGGTACGCGAGGTGGTCGCCGCGCAGCGGAACGATCCGGTCGGCGTCGGTCACCGGTTCCGGCGACAGACCCGCGACCGCTTCGTCCTCGAGGAGGATCGGCTCGACGCCGTCGGGCAGTGCCCCGCGGTCGGCCTCGGTGGAGATCACGACGGCCGGCTCGGCCGAGTCGAGCACGTAGGCCGAACGCTCGCGCGGCTGTTCCGGGTCGATCGCGACGTAGGCGCCGCCGGCCTTGGCGACCGCGTACATCGCGGTCAGCATCTCCACCGACCGCGACACGGCGATCGCGACCACCGTGTCCGGTCCCACGCCGGCGCCGATGAGCCGGCGCGCCCAGCGGTTGGCCTGCGCGTCGAAGTCCCGGTAGCTGATCTCGCGGCCCTCGTAGACGACCGCGACCGCATCCGGGGTGGCGGCCACCTGACGTTCGTAGCGCGCCAGCAGAGTCCGCTCGGCGACCTCGACGGCCGGGCCCGCGCCGTCGGCGAGCACCGCGGCGCGCTCTGCCTCCGACAGCCAGGCCGCGTCGCCCACCCGCTGTTCGGGATCGGCGGTCAGCGACGTCAGCAGCCGGACGAACCTCTCGGCGATCGTCGCGACGGTCGAGGCGTCGAACAGTTCGGTGGCGTAGACGAAGTAGGCGTACATCCCATTCGGCTCGCCGTCCTCGGTGACGGCGTCGCCGAGTGTCAGGTCGAGGTCGAACTGAGTCACCTCGACGCCCGGGTCGAGCGCACCGACCGTGAGCCCGGGCAGTTCGAGCTCGGCCCGCTGCTGATTCTGCAGTGACAGCGAGACCTGGAACAACGGGTGATGCGACGTCGAGCGCACCGGATTGAGCGCCTCGACGAGCTGCTCGAAGGGCACGTCGACGTGCCCGAACGCCGCGAGGTCGGACTGGCGCACGCGATCGAGCAATCCGGCGAAGGTCTCGTCGCCGTCGATCTGCGAACGCAGCACGACGGTGTTGACGAACATGCCGACGAGATCGTCGAGCGCGGCCTCGCCGCGGCCGCCGATCGGAGTGCCGACGGCGATGTCGGTCTCCCGAGCCAGCCGCGAGAGCAGCACCGCCAGCGCCGCGTGCACGACCATGAACGGCGTCGCACGATGCGCGGCCGCCAGGTCGGCCACCGCTCGGCGCACGTCCTCGCCGATCTCGAACACGTGCCGGGCTCCGGCCATCGACTGCTCCACCGGACGCGGACGGTCGGTGGGCAGGTCGAGTGCGTCGGGCAGGCCGGCGAGTTCGCTCCGCCAGAAGCCGATCTGCCGCGCGGCCACCGACTCCGGATCGTTCTCGTCGCCGAGGACCGCCCGCTGCCAGACGGCGTAGTCGGCGTACTGCACCTCCAGCGGCGACCAGCCGGGCGCCTCGCCCGCGGCGCGCGCCGTGTAGGCCACCATCACGTCCCGCGCCAGCGGTGCCATCGACATGCCGTCGGCGCTGATGTGATGGACCACCATCACCAGCACGTGCTCGGCGACGTCGGTGTCGGCCACCTGGAGCAGCCGCACCCGCACCGGCGGAGCGGCCGTCACATCGAAGCCTGAGCCGAGGACGTCCGCGACCGCGGGAAGCAGATCCGCCGCGTCGACGGCGACCGGTGTCAGGTCCACCGGGACCGCCGCGGTCGGCAGCACATCCTGGTAGGGCCCGTCGGCCGAGTCCGGGAAGCGGGTGCGCAGCGACTCGTGCCGCTCCAGCACGTCGGTGATCGCGGCGGCGAGGGCATCCACGTCGAGATCGCCGGTGAGGCGAATCGCCATCGGAATGTTGTATGCGGGCGACGACGGGTCGAACTGCGCGAGGAACCACATCCGCTGCTGAGCCAGCGAGAGCGGCACCCGGTCCGGTCGCGGCCCGGCGACCAGCGCCGGGCGCTCGGCGGTCCGGCCGGTCCGCTCGTAGCACTGGGCCAACTCGGCGGCCGACGGCGCGTCGAACAGGTCCCGCACGCCGAACTCGGCGTCGAGCGCCGCGTTGACGCGCGCCACCACCCGGGTCGCGACCAGCGAGTTGCCGCCCAGATCGAAGAAGCCGTCGTGAACGCCGACGCGGTCGACTCCGAGCACCTCGGCGAAGACGTCGACGATCGCCTGCTCGACCGCATCGCGCGGGGCGACGAACTCCGTCGCGGCACCTGCCGTGTCGGGGGCGGGCAGCGCTCGGCGGTCGAGCTTGCCGTTGGCCGTCAGCGGGAACGCGTCGAGCACGACGATCGTCGACGGGACCATGTACGCGGCCAGGAATCCGCTGACGTGGTCCAGCACCGCGCCGGGCTCCACGTGGGCGCCGGCCTCGGGCACCACGTAGCCGACGAGGCGGTCGCCGGTGTGCTCGTCGGTGTGCACGACCACCGCGGAGGCGGCCACACCGCGATACCGCATCAGCGCGGACTCGATCTCACCGAGTTCGATCCGGAATCCGCGCAACTGCACCTGGAAGTCGCTGCGGCCCAGATACTCCAGCTGTCCGTCGGCGTTCCAGCGGGCCAGGTCGCCGGAGCGGTACATGCGTTCGCCGGGCGCACCGAACGGATCCGCCACGAATCGCTCGGCCGACAGGTCGGGACGGCCGAGATAGCCGCGCGCCAGCTGGCCGCCGTGGACGTACATCTCGCCGACGACGCCCACCGGTGCGGGCTGCAGCCGGGAGTCGAGGACGTAGACGCCCATGCCCGGCAGTCCGCGCCCGATGACGCTGGCCTTGGACGCGCGGGCGAACTCGCGGTCGAGCGGCAGATAGCTGACGTGCACCGTGGTCTCGGTGATGCCGTACATGTTGACCAGCGCGACCTCCTGGTCGTCGTGCCGCTCGTACCAGCGCTCCAACTGCGCGAGGTCGAGCGCCTCGCCGCCGAAGACGACGTAGCGCAGCGCCAGATCGGGAACGGACTCCTCCCCCGCGCCCGCGACGCGGTCGGCTTCGGCCAGCTGATAGAAGGCCGACGGCGTCTGGTTGAGGACCGTGACGCGCTCGCGACGCAGCAGTTCGAGGAACTCGTCCGGCGAACGCGAGGTCAGGTAGTCGACGATCACCAGGGCGCCGCCGTGCAGCAGCGGGCCCCACAGCTCCCACACGGAGAAGTCGAAGGCGTAGCTGTGGAACATGGTCCACACGTCGGTCTCGTCGAAGCCGAAGTCGAGCTGGGTGTCGGCCATCAGCGTCAGCACGTCGACGTGGGGAATCACCACGCCCTTGGGTCGCCCGGTGGACCCCGACGTGTAGATGACGTACGCGGGATGCTGCGGGCGCAGCGGTGCCAGTCGGTCGGCGTCGGTCACCGGGCCCTCCGGCTGCGCCGCCATCCGCTCGGCGAGGTCCGGCGAATCGAGCAGCAGGACGGGCAGTTCGTGCGCGGGCAGGGACTCCGCGTCGGCGGCGGTGGACACGACCACCGTCGGACGGGCGTCGGCGAGCATGTACGACAGCCGGTCCTGCGGGTACGTGACGTCGACGGGCACGTATGCGCCGCCCGCGGTGACCACCGCGAGCAACGCCACGGCCAGGTCGGCCGTCCGCGGCATGGCGACCGCGACCAGCGACTCGGGCCCGACGCCCTCGGCGATGAGCACCCGGGCCAGACGGTCGACCCGTCCGGCCAGTTCCGCATAGGTCAGCCGCTCGCCGCCCGCGACCACGGCGGTCCGGTCGGCGTGGGCCGCCGCCTGCGCGGCGAACGCATCGGCCAGCGTGTCGGCCGTGGGCGCGACACCGGGCACGAAGCCCAGTCCCAGCACGTCGGAACGCTCGGCGTCGCTCAGCACGCCGATCGACGCGATCGGTGCCTCCGGCGTTTCGGCGAATGCGGTGAGCACCCTCTCCACGCGGTCGAGCACGGTCTCCGCCGCGGCGGCGTCGTACAGATCGGTCAGGTACTTGAGCTGCAGGTGGAGACGGTCGGCTGAACTCGCCACCAGCGTCAGCGGGTAGTGGGTGGAGTCCATGCCGCGCAGTCCGGTGACCCGCATGCCGTCGATGTCGGCGGCCTGCGCGAGGGCCTCGGAATCGACCGGGTACGACTCGAAGACGCTCAGCGTGTCGAATCCCGCGCCCGCGCCCACCGCGCGCTGGATCTCCGAGAGACCCAGGTAGTGGTGGTCGAGCAGTGCCGCCTGTTCGGCCTGCAGGCGCCGCAGGAACTCCTGCGCCGACTCCCCCGGACGCACCGTGACACGCACGGGCAGGGTGTTGATGAACAGGCCGATCATCGATTCCACGCCCGGAAGGTCCGCGGGCCTGCCGGAGACGGTGGTACCGAAGGTGACGTCGTTGCGACCGGTCTGCGCCGACAGCACCAGACCCCACGCCGCCTGGACGAGGGTGTTGAGGGTGATGCCGTGAGCCCGCGCCAGTGCGCCGAGGGTGGACGTCAACCCGGCGGGCAGCAGCCGTTCGGTGTCGGCGGAGTCGGCCGATGCCGCCGTCGCCTCGCCGGCGACGAGTGTCGGCTCGTCGAGTCCGTCGAACGCGGCGGCCCAGGCGGTCAGCGACGACCGGTGGTCGCGGTGCGAGAGCCACACGAGGAACTCGCGGTACTCGCCGACGACGGGCAGCGCCGAGCCGTCACCGGAGGCCGCGTACAGGAACAGCAGGTCCTTGAGCAGCAGCGGTGTGGACCAGCCGTCCAACAGGACGTGGTGGTTGGTCGAGAGCATCCGGTAGTCGGACTCGCCCAGTCGGGCGAGGGTGAACCGCAGCAGCGGCGGCGTCGCCATGTCGAAGCCGCGCCGGCGGTCGGCGGCCAGCAGATCGTCGAAGGCCGCTTGCGGGTCCGCGGCGGCCCGGAGGTCCACCTCGGCCCACGGCAGCCTCACGGCCGCGGGCACCACCTGGACGGGCAGTCCGTCGATCGAGTCGAAAGCGACCCGGAGGTTCGCATGCCTGCGCAGCAGTGCCTCGCCCGCCGCGCGGAGGCGGGCGGGATCGACCACGCCCTCCAGCGTGAGGACGGTCTGCACCATGTAGGCGTCGAGTTCGTCACCCGCGAACTGCGCGTGGAAGAGCAGTCCCTCCTGCAGCGGCGAGAGCGACCAGATGTCGGCCACGTCGCCGTGACGCTCCTCGACGGCCTCGACGGCTCGCTGGTCGAGCCGCACCAGCGGCAGATCCGACGGGGTGAGACCGCCGGCACCGGGCGCGTCCGCGTACCGGGTCAGAGCCGTGAGCGCCTCCACCCACAGATCTGCGATCTCGCGGACCTGTTCGGCGGTGAAGACACCGGTGGCGTAGGAGAAAGTGGCGCCCAGGCGCGTGCCGTCGGCGGAGTCGACCGCCGAGGCGTTGATGTCGAGCGCGGCCGGGAGGGCCATCGCGGCATCACGCGTGCCGCCCAGGCTTCCGGAGTCGCCGTCGAGCTGCCACGGGGCGTCGTCGACTGTCCCGGTGCCCGCGGAGACGCGGCCGAGGTAGTTGAAGCCGATCTGCGGCGTGCGCAGTCCGGCGAGCGCCGAGCGCCCCTCCTCGGTCAGATAGCGCAGCATGCCGTAGCCGATGCCGTTGTCGGGCACCGCGCGCAACTGCTCCTTGACCCGCTTGAGCGCGGCGCCGGCCGCCGGACCACCGGCCAGCGCGTCGTCGACGTCGAGTCCCGAGAGGTCGACGCGCACCGGGTACGAGCTGGTGAACCAGCCGACCGTGCCGGACAGGTCGGCGCCGGGGACGGCCTGCTCTTCGCGGCCGTGCCCCTCCAGCGTGACGAGTGCGCTCGGGGCGTGGACTCCCCGCGCCGCTCGCCACGCCGCGACGGCCAGTGCCAGCGCGGTCATCAGGGAGTCGGTCGCCGAGCCGTGGACCGTTCCCGGTACCCGGCCGAGGACGGCCTCGGCGATCTGCGGCGGCAACTCGATCCGCAGGTCATCGACGGTCTCGACGGTGTCGATCTCGGGGTCGGCGTACCGCGCACCCAGCGCGGGATCGTCGCCGGTCAGAGTGGAACGCCAGAACTCGAGTTCCCCGGCCCGCGACGGTGCGGCCTCGGCGAGGGCGTGGGCCCAGCGGCGGAACGACGTCGCCACCGGCGACAGTTCCGCCGTGGCCCCCTCGGTGACGCGGTACCAGGCCAGCGCGAGGTCGGGAACCAGCGACCGCCACGAGACACCGTCCACCACGAGGTGGTGGGCCAGGACCAGCAGACGGTCGCGCCCGCCGTCGGTGCGGTGCAGCCAGACGAACTGGGTCGTCACGCCGGACCGCGGATCGAGCCGGGCACCGGCGCGGCGCATCTGTTCCTCCGCGGCCGCGGCGAAGGCCTCGGTTCCGGGAGCGGCGTCGACGTCGACGCGGGTCAGCAGTCCGGCCGCCGGAACCGAGCCCACCGGGCCGATGGACAGACCGGTGGCGTCGGCAGCGGTTCCGGTACTCGTGACGAGGCGGGCGCGCAGGACGTCGTGGTGGTCGAGCAGCATGGCGATCGCGGCCGCCAGATCCGACTCCTCGACGGACTCGGGGAGCGTCAGGAGCACGGCCTGGGAGAACTCGTCGTACGCACGGAGGTCTTCGATCATCCAGTGCATGATCGGCGTCAGCGGTGCCTCGCCGACCCCGCCTCCCGGCAGCTCGTCCAGGCCGGCTGCGGCCTCGGCGGCGGCCACCCGCGCCAGCGCGGCGACGGTGCGGTGCTCGAAGACCTGGGCCGGACGCAGGACGATGCCCTCGCGCTTGGCGCGCGAGACCAGCTGAATGGCCATGATCGAGTCGCCGCCCAGCGCGAAGAAGGAGTCGTCCACACCCACGCGGTCGAGACCGAGCAGTTCGGCGACCAGATCGCAGAGCACGGTCTCGACACGGTCGGCCGGTGCGCGGTACTGCGTGACCGACTCGGTCCGGTCGGGCGCGGGCAGCGCCTTGCGGTCGAGCTTGCCCGAGGCGTTCAACGGGAACTCGTCGAGCGGCATCAGCACCGTGGGCACCATGTACTCCGGCAGGCGAGCCGAGATCGCCTCGGTGAGAGCGTCGACATCGAGTTCACCGGACGCGACGTCGCCGACGACGTAGCCGACGAGCTGCTGTGCGCCCGGAACGTCTTCGCGCACCACCACGACGGCTTGCGCGACCGTCGGCTGATCGAGCAGCGCCGCCTCGATCTCGCCGAGCTCGATGCGCAGACCGCGAAGCTTGACCTGGAAGTCGGTGCGGCCGATGTAGTCCAGTTCCAGCCCGCCGTCGGTCCGGACCCATCGGACCAGGTCGCCGGTGCGGTACATCCGCTCCCCGTCGGCCGCCGGGTTCGCCACGAAGCGGTCGGCGGTGAGGTCCGCGCGTCCCACGTAACCGCGCGCCAGCTGCACGCCGGCGAGATACAGTTCGCCTGCCACGCCGACCGGCACCGGATGCAGACGGTCGTCGAGGACGTGGACTCCGGTGTTCCACACCGGGGCGCCGATCGGCACGGCGGCCGTGTCGGCCGGGGTGACCTCGTGGTAGGTGACGTCGACGGCCGCCTCGGTGGGGCCGTAGAGGTTGTGCAGACGCGCATCGCTCAACGCCGCGAAGGCCTGCGCGGCCCGCGGCGTCAGTGCCTCGCCCGAGCAGAACACCTGGCGCAGCGAGCCGACCGATCCCGGAGCCACCGCCCCGGTGAACGCCGACAGCATCGACGGGACGAAGTGCGCGGTGGTGACCGACTCCGCCTCGAACAGCTCGGCGAGGTACAGCGGGTCGCGGTGCCCGTCCGGCTGCGCGATGACGAGCGACGCGCCCACCTGCAGCGGCCAGAAGAACTCCCACACCGACACGTCGAAGGTCGCGGGGGTCTTCTGCGCCACAACGTCGTCCGGGGTGAGCGCGTACTCGTGCTGCATCCAGGCGAGGCGATTCACGATCGCCGAATGCGGCACCGCGACGCCCTTGGGGCGGCCGGTGGAACCGGAGGTGTAGATGACGTACGCGGTGTTCGTCCCGCGCAGCGGCGCCGACCGCTCGGCATCGGTGATCGGCGCTGTCGACCATCCGTCGAGGTCCACCGTGTCGACGGTCCACACCGGCAACCCGTCGGGCGCGGGAAGGTCGGTGTCCGACGCCGTCAGCAGCACGGCGGGCGAGGCGGAGTCGAGCACGTACAGGGTGCGCTCGGCGGGATGGTCGGGATCGACCGGGACGTAGGCGCCGCCGGCCTTGACGATCGCGTACATCGCGGTGAGCAGTTCCAGCGACCGCGGAAGGCCGAGTGCCACCGGGACGTCCGGTCCCACGCCCGCGTCGATCAGCATCCGTGCGAGCGCGTTGGTCCGGGCGTCGAACTCCGCGTAGGTGAGGCTCTGCCGGGAGGCGCCGGAGCCGAACACCAGCGCCGTGGCGTCCGGAGTGCGCGCGGCCTGCGCGGCGAACACTCCCGCGAGCGTGCCCGGTTCCACCGGAGCAGCGGTCGTGTTGACCGCGGCCAGGTCGGCTCGGTCCTGCGCGGAGGTGACGGGCACGTCGCCGACGATGCGGTCGGCGTCGTCGCAGATCCCGTGCAGGACCGCGAGGTAGGCCTCGGCGAAGCGTTCGACGGTCGTCCGGTCGAACAGCGCCGTGGCGTAGCTGAACGTCGCGGGCAGATCGGCGGGCGACCCGTCGGCGTCCCGCCGGTCGGTCACGGTCAGCTGCAGATCGAACTTGGCGACATCGAAGTCGGAGGTGAGTCCGCTCACCGACAGACCCGGCAGGTCGAAGCTCGCCGGGGCGTTGTTCTGCATGGTGAACATCACCTGGAACAGCGGCGAGACCGCCGTCGACCGCGACGGCGCCAGCACGTCGACGAGTTGCTCGAAGGGCATGTCGGCGTGGGTGAACGCGGCGAGATCGTTCTGCCGGACCTGCGCCAGCAGGTCGGCGAAGCTCGCACCGCCGTCGACGCGGGTACGCAGCACCAGGGTGTTGACGAACACGCCGACCAACTCGTCGAGTGACTGCTCGCCGCGCCCGGCCACGGGCGTGCCGATCGCGATGTCGGATTCGCGGCCCAACCGGGACAGCAGCGCGGCGAAGGCCGCGTGCAGCACCATGAACAGGGTCGCGTCGTGCGCCTCCGCGACCTCGAGGAGCCGCCTGTGCAGGCGGGCGTCGATCGTGAACGGGCTGCCCGCACCGGCCGTCGACTGGACCGCCGGACGCGGCCGGTCCATCGGCAGGTCCAGCACCTCGGGCAGACCGGCGAGGCGATCGGTCCAGTAATCGCGCTGGCGCCCCAGCAGTGACTCCGGATCGTCCACGTCGCCGAGCGTCTCGCCCTGCCAGAGCGCGTAGTCGGCGTACTGGACCGGCAACGGCGACCACTGCGGCGCCGCACCGGCGGCACGCGCGGTGTACGCGACCATGATGTCGCGGGCGAGGGGCGCGACCGACGCACCGTCGGCCGTGATGTGGTGCATGGTGACCACGAGCACGTGCTCGCGGGGGCTCTGCTCCAGCAGCGCGATCCGCACCGGCGGCCGCGCGGTCACGTCGAAGCCCTCGGAGATCAGGTCGACCGCGCGCGCGACGACCTCGGCCTCGGTCACCGGGATCGGCGTGATGTCCACGCGAGAGGCCGGGAGAATCTCCTGGTAGGGACCGTCGGCGGAGTCCGGGTACACGGTGCGGAGCACCTCGTGACGCGCGAGCACGTCCTCCACTGCCTGTTCGAGGGCGGCGACGTCGAGTTCGCCGCTCAACCGCACGGCCAGGGGCACGTTGTACGCGGCCGACTCCGTGTCGAACTGATTGAGGAACCACATCCGGCGCTGGGCCAGCGACAGCGGAATCCGATCCGGACGCGGGCGGGCCGTGAGCGGAGGCCGCTCGTCGGCGGTCGCCGTCTCCAGATGGGCGGCGAACTCGGCCACCGTCGGGGCGTCGAACAGGTCGCGGACCCCGACGCGCACGCCGAGCGCCGCGCCGACGCGCGCGGTGACCTTCGTCGCCGACAGCGAGTTGCCGCCGAGGTCGAAGAACCCGCTGCTGACGCTGACGCGCTCGAGGCCGAGGACCTCGGCGAAGACGCCTGCGACGATCTCCTCGGTGAGGCTGCGGGGCGCCTGGTAGTCGCCCTCCTCGATGGTGAACGACGGCGCGGGCAGTGCCCGGCGGTCCAGCTTGCCCGCAGGCGTGAGCGGGACCTCGTCGAGTGCGACGACCTGAGCGGGAACCATGTACGCGGGCAGGAACTCCGCCGCGAACGATTTCAGCGCGACCTCGTCGACCACGTGTCCGGGAGCGGGCAGCACGTACGACACCAGCGCGGTGCCGCCGTCGGGTGCGGTGACGCCCTCCGTGGTGACGAATCCGACGCTGTCGTGGCACGAGAGCGCGCCGCTGATCTCGCCGAGTTCGATGCGGAAGCCGCGGACCTTGACCTGGAAGTCCGAGCGGCCGACGTACTCGAGCCGCCCGTCGCGCGTCCACCGGACCACGTCGCCGGTGCGGTACATCCGCTCGCCCTCGCTGAACGGGTTCGCGACGAATCGCTCGGCGGTCAGCCCGGCGCGATCGTGGTAGCCGGCGGCCAAGGCCGGTCCGGCGAGGTAGAGCTCACCGGCCACTCCCACCGGAGCCGGCCGGAGGCGGCCGTCGAGCACGGTCAGCCGGAAGCCGCGCGTCGGTGCGCCGATCGTGATCGGCGCACCCGCACGCAGGGGCTCGGACACCGTGCACCAGACGGTGGTCTCGGTGGGTCCGTACAGGTTCAGCATGGTGCGCTCGGGTGCCCAGCGGGCCACGAGTTCGGGCGGGCAGGCGTCGCCCGCCACGGCCAGCACGCGCAGGTCGTCCAGTCCCTGCGGATCGGCCGCGGCCAGCGCGGCCGGCGTGATGCAGGCGTGGGTCACCCGGTTCGCGCGCAGGAAGTCCGACAGTTCCACGCCGCCCAGCAGCCCCGCGGGCGCGACGACCATCGTCGACGCGCTGCCGAAGGCCATCATCATCTCGAACACCGAGGCGTCGAAACTCGGTGACGCGAACTGCAGCGACCGCGAGCCGGGGACCAGCTGCATGTGCGCGCGCTGCTCCGCGACCAGGTTCGCCAGTCCCCGATGGGTCACCACGACGCCCTTGGGCAGACCGGTGGACCCGGAGGTGTAGATGACGTAGGCCGGCGAGTCCACGCGCATGCGGCGCACCGGGGTCACCTCGGCGACCGACTCGGCCGCCAGCAGCGCATCGATCTCGTCGAAGACGATCCAGTCGACCTCACCGGAGAGCTCGGGACGCTCGGTCGACGTCGTGAGACCGATCCGTACACCCGAATCGGTCAGCATGTGCGCGATGCGGTCGGCCGGATAGCTCGGATCGATCGGCAGGAACGCCGCGCCGGTCTTGACGATCGCCCAGACGGCAGTCGCGGTGCGGATCGATCGCGGCATGGCGACCGCGACGTAATCGCCGGTGCCGATGCCGCGCTCGGCCAGCAGCCGGGCCAGCTGGTTCGACCGCTCGTCGAGCTGACGATAGGTGAGCGCCGCGGAGCCCTCCTCCACCGCGATCCGGTTCGGATCGTCGGCGACGGCGTCGGCCAGGATCTGCGGGAAGGTGCGGGGCGCCACGGACGCCGGGCCGGCGACCGCGCTAAACTCGTCGCTCTCGGTCGGCGACAGGATCGGGACGTCGCCGATCGGCACCGTCGGGTCCACGACCACGGTCGACAGGATGCGCACGAGCCGCTCCGCGAAGACCTGGACGGTCGACGCGTCGAAGAGGTCGGTGGCGTAGTCGAACGAGGCCCGCATCCCGGCCGGAGTACCCGATTCGTCGACGGTCTCGGCGACCGTCAGCTGCAGGTCGAACTTCGCGACGTCGGCGCTGATCTGCTCCGGCGCGATGGCCAGGCCCGGCAGCTCCACCGCGACCTCGCCCGCATTCTGGAAGTCGAGCGCCACCTGGAACAGCGGATGGTGCGACTGCGAGCGGGTGGGGCTGATCGCCTCGACCAGACGCTCGAAGGGCAGTTCGGTGTGCCCGAACGCGGCCAGGTCGGTGGCGCGCGTCTGAGCGAGGACACCGGCGAAGTCGACTTCGGGCTCCACCACGGTGCGCAGGACCAGGGTGTTGACGAACATGCCGACGAGCCCGTCGAGTTCGGGTTCCCCGCGGCCGGCGACCGCGGTGCCTATCGCGATGTCGGTGGTGGCCGACAGTCGGGCCAGCAGCACCGAGAGCGCCGCATGCATCACCATGAACGTCGACGCGCCGTGCGCGCGACCGATCTCGGTGACCGCGCGATGCACTTCACCGTCGATGGTGAACTCCACACGGCCACCGCGCATCGACGGACGCGCCGGGCGCGACCGGTCGGTGGGCAGGTCGAGCTGATCGGGGAGCCCGGCGAGCGCCTTGGTCCAGTAGGCCAGCTGGCGTGCACCGCGCGAGTGCGGGTCGTCCAGGTCTCCGAGGAGCTCACGCTGCCAGATCGCGTAGTCGGCGTACTGCACCGGCAACGGCGCCCAGTCCGGGGCGTGACCCGCTGCGCGGGCGGTGTAGGCGGTGATGACGTCGCGGACCAGCGGTGCCAGCGACGACGCGTCGGACGCGATGTGGTGCAGGACCAGCACGAAGACGTGATCGGTCACGTCCTCGCCCGGTTCCGCCACCCGCAGCAGAGCGGCGCGGATGGGGACCTCGGCGGTCACGTCGAAGCCTTCGGTGGCCAGCGCCGCGACGCGGCCCGCCACCTCGTCCGGGCCGACCCGGTCACGGATCAGGTCCAGTCCCGCCGATTCCGCGTCGAGGATCTGCTGGTGCCCGCCGTCCCCCGCATCGGGGTAGACGGTGCGCAACGTCTCGTGCCGCGCGACCACGTCGCCCAGCGCGGCGCCGAAGGCATCGGCGTCGAGCTCACCGGTGAGCCGGACCGCCAGCGGGATGTTGTACGCCGCCGACGAGGGGTCGAGCCGGTTGAGGAACCACATTCGCTGTTGCGCCAGAGACAGCGGTGCCCGCGCCGCCCGCTCACGCGGCGTCAGCGCCGGGCGGCCGTCGGCCGAGCCTCGAGACACGCGGGTGGCGAGTTCGGCGACGGTCCGTGCCTCGAAAAGATCCCGCACTCCCAGGTCGGAGCCGAACTCGGCGTTGATCTGCGCGACGACGCGCGTCGCGATCAGCGAGTTGCCGCCGAGGTCGAAGAAGTCGTCGGTGGCGCCGACGCGCTCGGCACCGAGCACCCGGCCGACCACCTCGGCCACGCCGACCTCCACCTCGCCCACCGGCGCGACGTGAACCGCCGCGCGGGTGAACTCCGGTGCGGGCAGCGCCTTGCGGTCGACCTTGCCGATCGGGGTCAACGGCACCTCGTCGATCACCATGATGACCGCGGGGACCATGTACGGCGGCAGCCGGTGCGCGGCGTGCGCCGCCAGCGCATCGGTGTCGACGACAGCTCCGGCCACCGGCTGGACGTAGCCGACCAGCACGGTGTCGCCGGCCGGTCCGGGGACACCCAACGTGACGGCGAAGGCCACGTCGGGGTGCGAGGTGAGCGCGGCGTCGATCTCGCCGAGTTCGACGCGGAAGCCGCGGATCTGCAGCTGGAAGTCGGATCGGCCGATGTAGGCGAGTTCGCCGTCTGCGGTCCAGCGCACCACGTCGCCGGTGCGGTACATCCGCTTCCCCACCGCGTACGGGTTCGCGACGAACCGCTCGGCGGTGAGACCGCGCCGGCCGAGGTAGCCGCGCGCGAGGCCGGCGTTGGTGATGTACAGCTCGCCCGGCGTCCCGACCGGGACCGGCCGCAGCCGGTCGTCGAGAACCAGGGTGTGCACGCCGCTCATCGCCGAGCCGATCGTGATCGGCTCGCCCGCGGCGAGCGGATCGGTCATCGTGACGATCACGGTGGTCTCGGTGGGCCCGTACGCGTTGCGCAGCCTCCCGCCCCAGCGGGCGACCAGTTCCGGCGGACACACGTCGCCGCCCACCACCACGCGGGTCACCAGGTCGAGTTCGCTCGCGTCGACCGTCTGCACCGCGTTCGGCGCGCCGACGAAGGACGTGATCCGCTGATCGCGGATGAAGCCCGCCAGTTCGGCACCGCCGTAGAGGTCGGTCGGGGCGATGACCATCGTCGCACCCGCGCAGAAGGTCGCGAGGATCTCGCCGACGGCGGCGTCGAAGCTGATCGCCGCGAACTGCAGCATCCGCGCGCCCGGATAGGTCTCGTAGTACCCGACGACGTCGTCGGCCAGCGTCGACAGCCCGCGGTGCGGCACCGCGACGCCCTTGGGCAGACCGGTGGTGCCGGACGTGTAGATCACGTAGGCGAGGTCGTCGACGGTCAGCGGCGCACGCCGGTCCGCATCGGTGAGCGGTGCGCCCGAGCGGCCCGCCAGATCCTCCGCCAGCGCTGCGTCGTCGAGAAGGGTCCAGCCGTCGACCGGCCGCGCCTGCGACGGCAGGGTGTCGGCGGTGGCCGAATGCGTCAGACCGATCACCGAGCCGGAGTCGGAGACCATGTGCGTGATGCGGTCGGCGGGCAGCTTCGGATCGATCGGCAGGTAGGCCGCTCCGGCGGCCGCCACGGCCCAGATCGAGACCATCGCGTCGATCGATCGGGTCATGGCGAGGGCGACCACCGTGTCGGGGCCGGCACCGTGGTCGATCAGCCGTCGCGCCAGCCGGTTGGAGCGCTCGGCGAGCTCGGCGTAGGTCAGGCTCTGCCCGTCGAACTCGACAGCGACGCGGTCGGCGTGCCGCCCGGCGGTGGCGCCGAACAGATCGGCGAGGGTCCGCGGCTCCGCCGCGTCCCCGCCGCGCCGGTCCACGAGGTCGGCGCGCTCGGCGTCGCCGAGGAGAGGAAGATCGCCGACGGCGGTCTCGGGAGCCTCGACCGCTGCCCGCAGGATGCGGACCAGGCGGTCGCCGAACGACTCGACGGTCGGCTCGTCGAAGAGATCGGCGGCGTAGGTGAAGACGGCTTCGGCGCCGACCTCGGTGTTCTCGCGCACCGTGAGCTGGAGATCGATGTTGGCCGTGTCGGTCGAGACGTCGACGGCCTCGACGTCCAGCCCCGCCATCTCGAAGCTCGTCGGGGCCTCGGACTGCAGTGCGAGCGCCACCTGGAACAGCGGCGAATGCGCGGTGGAGCGCGTGACGTCGAGAACCTCGACCAGCTGCTCGAACGGGACCTCGGCGTGCTCGAAGGCCGCGAGGTCCGCGGCGCGGACCTGAGCCACGAGCGCATCGAAGCTCTCGTCCGGACGCACCCGGGTGCGCAGCACGAGCGTGTTGACGAACATGCCGATCAGGTCGTCGAGCGCACGCGTGCCACGACCGCCGACGGGGGTGCCGACAGCGATGTCCGCGGTACCCGTCAACCCGGCCAAGACGGTCGCATAGGCGGCGTGCAGGACCATGAACGGCGTGACGCCCCGGGCGCGGGCGTACGCGCCGATCGCGGAGTAGAGCTCGGCGCCGATCGGGGTGCGATGGATGGCGCCGCGCATCGACTGCACCTGCGGGCGTTCGTGATCGGTGGGCAGTTCGAGGCGGTCGGGCAGCCCGGCGAGGGTCTCGCGCCAGTAATCGATCTGGGCGGCGGCCACTGACGAGGAGTCCGCGGGATCGCCGAGCACGTCGCGCTGCCAGATCGCGTAATCGGCGTACTGCACTTCCAGCGGCGCCCAGGCCGGCTGCTCGCCGGCCGCCCGCGCGCCGTAGGCCACCATCACGTCCTGCACCAGCGGCGCCATCGACAGACCGTCGCCGGAGATGTGGTGAAGCACCAGGACGAGCACGTGCTCGCCGCGCGGGTCACCGTCGGTGACCCGGAGCAGCCGAACCCGCAGCGGCACCTCGGCGGTGACGTCGAATCCGGTCATGACGGCCTTCGCGACCGCCTGCTGCACGCCGTCCCGGGTGACCTCGATCGGGCGCAGGTCGGGCACCGCGTCGCCGACCGGCAGGATCTGCTGGTACGGACCGCTGTCGGAGTCGGGGAACCGGGTCCGCAGCGACTCGTGCCGGTCGAGGAGGTCGCGGACTGCGGCCTGCAGAGCGGGCTCATCGAGCGGACCGGTCATCCGGACCGGCAGGGGGAGGTTGTAGGCCGGCGAGGCCGGATCGAACCGGTTGAGGAACCACATCCGCTGCTGTGCCAGCGACAGCGGTGCGGTGTCGCCGCGGTCGGCCCGGGTCAGTGCGGGCCGCGAAGCGCCCCCGCTCTGCTCCACGCGGGCGGCCAGTTGGGCGACCGTCGGCGCGTCGAACAGGTCGCGTACCCCGAGGTCGACGCCGAGTGCGTCGCTGACCTGCGAGATCACTCGGGTCGCGATCAGAGAGTTGCCGCCGGCGTCGAAGAAGCTCTCCTCGACGCTGATCCGCGGCAGACCGAGGACGCCGGCGAAAACGCCCGCGATGATCTCCTCGACCGGGTCGCGCGGAGACACGTACTCGGCGGCGAGCAGGTCGAAGGACGGCTCGGGCAGCGCCTTCCGGTCCAGCTTGTCGCTGCTGTTCCGGGGGAACTCGTCCATCACCACCACGGCCGCCGGGACCATGTACGAGGGCAGCGATCCCGCCGCATGCGCCGCGACCGACTCGCCGGTCACGTCCGCGGGCGCCACCACGTAGCCGACCAGCTGGTCGCCGGTGTGCGGGTCGTGGCGCACCAGCACCACCGCCTGCGTGACGCCGGGCGCGGACAGCAGGGCCGCCTCGATCTCGCCGAGCTCGATGCGGTTTCCGCGCACCTTGACCTGGAAGTCGGTGCGGCCGATGTACTCGAGGACCCCCGCGTCGTCGGCGTCCGGGGTGGCGCGGTGCCGGACCAGGTCGCCGGTGCGGTACATCCGCTCGCCCGGGGCGCCGAACGGATCGGCGACGAACCGGTCCGCCGACAGGTCGGGACGACCGTGATAGCCGCGCGCCAGCTGGACGCCCGACAGGTACAGCTCTCCCGCGACGCCCGGAGGCACCGGCTGCAGGCGCGAGTCGAGCACGTACAGGCGGGTGTTCCACATCGGGACGCCGATCGGGACCACGCCCTGGTCGGCTTCGGTGTGACGCCAGTAGGTGACGGCCAGCGACGCCTCCGCGGGTCCGTACAGGTTGTCCAGCGGCGCGGCGGAGAGTTCGCGGAAGGCCTCGGCGGTCTCGATCGGCAGCGCCTCGCCGATCGCGATCACGGCGCGGACGGTGTCGGGGATCCGCGCGGACGAGCTCGACACGAACATCGCCAGCATCGACGGGACGTACTGGACCACGGTGACGTTCTGCTCGCGCATCAGCGTCGACAGGTACTCGGGGTCCCGGTGGCCGTCCGGACGGGCGATGACGAGGCGGGCACCGGTCTGCAGGGTCCAGAAGAACTCCCACACGGAGACGTCGAAGGTCATCGGGGTCTTGAGCATCACCGCGTCGTCGGCGGTCAGCTGGTATTCACCCTGCATCCAGCACAGCTGATTGACCAGACCGGCATGCGGCACCGCGATGCCCTTGGGACGGCCGGTGGAGCCGGAGGTGTAGATCAGGTTCGCCGGATTCTGCGGGCGCAGCGGCGAACGGCGGTCCGCGTCGGTCACCGGGGTGCCCGCGACGCCGGACAGGTCGAGGACGTCGATCTCGAGCGTCGGCACGTCCGCGGGGACCGCTCCGGAGTCGGCGGTCGTGGTCACGACCGTCACCGGGCAGGCGCTCTCCAGAACGTATCCGTTGCGCTCCGCGGGGTGGTCCGGATCGAGCGGCACGTAGGCGCCGCCGGCCTTGAGGATGCCGTACATGCCGACGAGCAGATCGATCGAACGGCGGATCGACAGGCCGACCAACGACTCCGGACCGACACCCATCGAGATGAGATGCCGTGCCAGACGGTTGGCTCGCGCGTCGAACTCCGCGTACGTGATCTGCTCGCCCTCGTATACGAGGGCGGTGGCTTCGGGCGATCGCGCCACCTGCGCGTCGAAGAGGGACACGAGCGTGTCGCTGTCCGCATCGATGGATTCGATCCGGTGATCGGTGGCGTTCCAGGTCTCCAGGACCCGGGTCCGCTCCTGGTCGCCGATGATCGGGATGTCGCCGACCACCACCGCGGGATCGGCCGCCACCTGTGTCAGCACCGACGTGAATCGGTCGCCGAAACGCTCCGCCGTCGACCTGTCGAACAGATCCTCGGCGTAGGTGAGCACCACGTCGATCTCCCCCGGCGCGCCTTCGGCGTCGGTCCGGTCGGTCACGGTTAGTTGCAGGTCGAACCGCGACAGACCGGTCTCGAACTCGGCGGGGGAGACGGTGAGCCCGGGAAGCTCCAGCTCGGCGCGCGCGATGTTCTGGAACCACAGTGAGACCTGGAACAGCGGGTGGTACGCCGCGGACCGGGTCGGGTTGAGCGCGTCCACGAGACGCTCGAACGGGATCTCGGTGTTGGTGAAGGCACCCAGGTCTCGCTCGCGCACCTGCGCCAGCAGATCGGTGAAGGCCGCGTTCTCGTCGATCTCCGTGCGCAGCACCAGGGTGCCGACGAACATGCCGACCACATCGTCGAGCGCGGCTTCACCGCGGCCGGCGATCGGCGTGCCGATCGCGATGTCGTCACTGCCCGAGAGTCGTCCGAGCAGCGCCGACAGTGCCGCATGGACCACCATGAAGAGCGTCGTGTCGGTGGAGCGAGCCACCTCGAGCAGCGCCGCATGCAGTTCGGGGCTCAAGGTGAAGGCGACGTCTCCGCCTCGGAACGACTGCTGTGCCGGCCGCGGCCGATCGGTCGGCAGCTCCAGCACGTCGGGAAGATCGGCGAGTTCGGCGCGCCAGTAGGCCAGCTGCTGCGCGGCCAGCGATGCCGGATCGTTCTCGTCGCCGAGCAGTTCCCGCTGCCAGACGGCGAAGTCGCTGTACTGCACGGGCAGCGGCGACCACTCCGGCGGCTGTCCGGCGGTCCGTGCGACGTACGCGATCATCAGATCGCGGGCCAGCGGAGCCGACGACCACCCGTCGAAGGCGATGTGGTGCAGGACGAAGACCAAGACGTGTTCGTCGGGGCCCACGGCCAACAGATGCACGCGGACCGGCGGTGCGGCGGTGACGTCGAAGGGTGCCGTCGCCAGCGCGACGACTTCCGCTTCGAGGTCGGCCTCCGCGACCGCCACCTCGACGAGGTCGGCGGTCGCCGCCACATCTCGCACCGGCAGCACCACCTGTCGGGGTCCGTCGGCGGAATCGGGGTACACGGTGCGCAGGGCCTCGTGACGCTCGCAGACGTCGAGCATCGCCGCGCGCATCGCGGACACGTCCAGCGCACCGGTCAACCGGATGGCGAAGGGCATGTTGTAGGCCGCGGAATCCCGATCGAATCGGTTCAGGAACCACATGCGCTGCTGAGCCAGCGACAACGGTGCCGGTTCGGTGCGCTCGCGCGCCACCAGCTTGGGCCGTACCGCACCCGTCCGCTGCTCGGCCACCACGGCGAGTTCGGCGACGGTCGGGGCCTCGAAGATCTCGCGGACTCCGACGTCGGTGCCCAACGCGTCGTTGAGTCGCGCGATCACCCGGGTGGCGACGAGCGAGTTGCCGCCCACGGCGAAGAAGTCGTCGGTCGCACCCACGCGCTCGACGCCGATCGTCTCCGCGAAGATCGTCGCGATGATCTCCTCGACCGGGTTGCGCGGAGGGACGTACACCCCGGCGCTGAGCACCAGCTCCGGTGCCGGGAGCGCACGGCGGTCGATCTTGCCGCTGGCACCGACGGGCAGTTCGTCGAGCACGATGAACAGCGACGGCACCATGTAGCCGGGCACCCGAGCGCACACATGAGACTTCAGATCTTCCTGAGTCACCCGCTCGGTACCGGGAGCGGCCGAGACGTATGCGACGAGCGCATCGCCGGTGTGCTCCCCGTGGTGCAGGGTCACCACCGCCTGATCGACTCCGGGATGGGCGGCCAGCGCCGCCTCGATCTCGCCCGGCTCGATGCGCAGGCCGCGCAGCTTCACCTGGTCGTCGGTGCGGCCGAGGAACTCGAGTTCGCCGTCCGCGGTCCACCGGACCAGGTCGCCGGTGCGGTACATCCGCTCGCCCGCCGCGTCGTACGGTGCGGCGACGAATCGCTCGGCCGTCAGGTCGGGACGGCCCGCGTAGCCCCGAGCCAGCTGCGCGCCCGCGAGGTACAGTTCGCCGGGCGTGCCGACCGGGACCGGACGCAGCCGGGTGTCGAGCACGTGCACGCGCACGCCCTCGACGGGCGAACCGATGGGCACCGAACCGGCTCCGGCACCGGCCGCGCGGCGCGTCACCTGCATCGCCGACTCGGTGGGGCCGTACAGGTTGTGCACCTCGGTGCGCAGGCGTTCCATGACGTCTTCTGCGACCGATGCCGGCAGCACCTCGCCGCCGGAGAACAGCAGCCGCAACGAGGTCACTGCGCGCTCGGCGAAGGTCTCGACCACCAGCGGCAGCATCGACGGCACGAACTGCACCACGGTCACCGAGTGCTCGGCCGCCAACTGCGCCTGCTGAGCCGGGTCCCGATGACCGTCGGGCCCCGCCAGCACCAGTCGTGCGCCCGCCTGAAGCGGCCAGAAGAACTCCCACACGGACGCGTCGAACGTCATCGGTGTCTTCTGCAGCACCACATCGGTTGCGGTGAGACGGTATTCGCGCTGCATCGAGTCGAGCTGATTGGCAGCCGCCGCATGTGGCACGGTGACGCCCTTCGGCAGCCCGGTGGAACCCGAGGTGAACAGCGTGTACGCCGCCGACTCGGGACGCAGCACACCGCCGCGCTCGGCGTCGGTGAGCGGCCCGTCCGGGTGTGCGCCCAGGTCGAGTCCGTCGATCTGCAGCAGCTCGCGATCGACGGGCAGCGCGGCCGAGTCGGCGGACGTGGTCAGAATCAGCCGCGGATCGGCGGTGTCGATCACATGCGCGTTGCGCTCGGCTGGGTGGGCCGGGTCGAGCGGGACGTAGGCGCCGCCCGCCGCCAGGATCGCGTACATGCCGACCACCAGGTGACGGGACCGGCGCATCGCCAGACCGACCTGGTCGCCCGGTCGCACGCCCGACGCGAGGAGTTCCCGCGCGAGGCGGTGCACCTGTGCCGCGAACTCCGCGTAGGTCAGGACCTCATCGCCCGTCACCAGGGCGACGGCGTCCGGAGTCCGGGCGGCCTGCTCCTCGAACCGCTCGACGAGCGTCGCGCGCGCAGGTGCCTGCGGTCCAGCGGTCCACGATTCGAGCAACTCGTGCTCGCGAGGCCGCAACAGGTCCACGTCGCCGACCGGCCGGTCCGGTGCCGCGATCAGCGCGTCGAGGGCGCGGACGAATCGCTCCGCGTACCCGGCGGCGGTGTCCTCGTCGAAGAGATCGGTCGCGTAGACGAACGTCACGTCGTAGCCGGCGGCGCGCTCGGTCACGGTGACCTCGAGGTCGAACTTGGAGACGGTGGTCTCGATGCCCTCGGCCTCCACGGTCAAGCCCGGAAGGTCCACTGTCGGGGTCTCGAAGTTCTCCAGGGCGAACTGCACCTGGTACAGCGGGGCGTGCGCGGTGGATCGGGCCGGGTTGAGGATCTCCACGAGCCGTTCGAACGGCACGTCGGCGTGCTCGAAGGCCTCCAGATCGGTGTGCTTGACCTTCGCTAGCAGGTCGCTGAACGAATCGGCGCCGTCGACTCGTGTCCGCAGGACGAGGGTGTTGACGAACATGCCGACGACGTCGTCGAGCAGCCGCTCACCGCGGCCCGCGACCGGGGTGCCGACGCTGATGTCGCTCTCCCCCGACACGCGTGCGAGCAGGACGGCCAGCGCGGCGTGCAGGGTCATGAACGGAGTGGCGCCGTGACGCCGTGCGGCGTCTTCGACTCGGGCGCGCAGGGCCCCGTCGATCCGGACGCGGGTGCGCCCGCCCGATCCCGAGGCCACCTCGGGCCGCGGTCGGTCGGCCGGAAGTTCCAGGAGTTCGGGGACACCGGCGAGTTCCTCGCGCCAGAATCCGATCTGGGCGGCCGCGACCGAGTGCGGATCGGACTCGTCGCCGAGCATCGCGCGCTGCCAGATCGCGAAGTCCGCGTACTGGACCTCCAGCGGGGCCCAGCCGGGTGAACTCGACCGGGTCCGGGCGGTGTACGCCATGACCAGATCGCGCGCCAGCGGCGCCATCGAGAAACCGTCGGCGATGATGTGGTGCATCACCAGAGCGAGGACGTGAACGTCGTCGCTGATCCGGAACAACGCCGTGCGGATCGGGACCTGAGCGGTCACGTCGAAGCCAGTCGCACCGAGTTCCAGTGCGCGCGAGGCGAGTTCGTCCTCCGAGACCGCGATCGGATCGAGCCGGAAGGCGACCTGCGAGGCGTCGAGCACCTGTTGGTAGGCGCCGGAGTCGGAATCCGGGAACACCGTCCGCAACGACTCGTGGCGCTCGATCACGTCGCGCACCGCGGCACGCAGCGCGTCGACGTCGAGTTCTCCGGTCAGACGGATGGCGAGCGGAACGTTGTAGTTCCCCGAGGCCGGGTCGTAGCGGTTGAGGAACCACATGCGCTGCTGCGCGAGCGACAGCGGAATGTGCGCGGGCCGCTCCATCGCCGTGAGCGCGAGCCTGCCCGCCCCGGCGGCCGACCGTTCGGCGCGTAGGGCGAGTGCGGCCACCGTCGGTGCCTCGAACAGATCGCGGACGCCGATGTCGGTGCCGAGTTCGGCGTTCACCCGGGCGATGACCCGCGTGGCGATCAGCGAGTTGCCGCCGAGGTCGAAGAACTCATCGGTGGCGCCGACGCGGTCGAGGCCGAGCACGTCGGCGAAGGCCGCCGCCACGATCTCCTCGGGCGGCGTCACCGGAGCCACGTACTCGGACACCGCGAACTCGAACTCCGGCTTCGGGAGCGCACGCCGGTCCAGTTTGCCCACCGGAGTCAGCGGCACCTCGTCGAGGACCACGATCGCCGACGGCACCATGTATCCGGTGAGGGAACGGGCCGCATGGTCGATCAGCTCGGCGGTGTCCACGTCGCGGCCGCCCACCGGCCGCACGTACGCCACCAGCTGTGTCTGTCCGCGTTCGTCGTCCACCCCGAGGGTCGCGACGAAGTCGACGTCCGGATGAGTGGCGAGGACCGCGTCGATCTCCCCGAGCTCGATGCGCAGGCCGCGCACCTTGACCTGGAAGTCCGAACGGCCGATGTACTCCAGTTCGAGGTCGGCGTTCGGCCGCACCAGATCGCCGGTGCGGTACATCCGGTCGCCGGGAGCACCGACCGGGTTCGCCACGAAACGAGCGGCGGTCAGTGCCGCCTGCGCGTGGTAACCGCGAGCCAGACCGGCGCCGGTCACGTACAGTTCGCCGACCGCTCCCACCGGCACCGGACGCAGATCCTCGTCGAGCACCAGCAGGCCGGTGCCGCGGATCGGTCCGCCGATGGTCACCGGGCGTCCCGCGACCAGCGCGTCGGTGCCGGCGGCCACGACGGTGGTCTCGGTGGGACCGTAGGCGTTGAACACCTGGCGGCCGGGAGCCCAGCGGGCGACGAGGTCGTCGGAGACGGCTTCGCCTCCGAGCACCAGGATCTCGGGACGCTCGCCCAACCGCTCGGGGTCCATGGTGGCCAGCGCCGACGGTGTGAGGAAGACGTGGCTCAGTGATTCGCGTGTGATCAGGTCGCTCAGTTCGGTGCCGCCGAAGACGGTCGGCGGTGAGACGACCAGGAGCGCGCCGGTACCGAAGGCCATCACGAACTCCAGGACGGAGGCGTCGAAGCTCGGTGAGGCGACGTGCAGCACCCGCGAATCGGGCGTGACGCGGTAGCGCTCGCGCTGTTCGAGCGCGAAGCTCTCCAGACCGTGCCTCGGCACGATGACGCCCTTGGGCAGACCCGTGGTGCCCGAGGTGTAGATCATGTACGCGGCCTGGTCCGGGCGGCATGCCCCGCCGCGCTCGGCGGGGGTGACCGGTTCGGCCGATCGGCCCACCAGTTCCACCCGCAGCACGGAGTCGTCGAGCACGAGCCAGTCGGTGCTCTCATCGGGAAGATCGGCGGCGTGTGCGGCGACGGTGATGCCGACACTCGCACCGGAGTCGGTCAGCATGTGCTCGATGCGGTCGGCCGGATAGCTCGGGTCCACCGGCACGAAGGCCGCTCCGGACTCGAGCACCGCCCACATCGCGACCACCGAGTCGAGCGAACGGGGCAGCGCGAGGGCGACGAAGCTCTCCGGGCCGACGCCGCGGTCGAGCAGTGCCCGTGCCAGTCGCGCCGCGCGGCCGGACAGTTCCCGGTAGGTCAGTTCTTCGCCGTCGAACCGCACCGCGGGGCGGTCGGCGTGTTCGTTGCGGACCGTGTCGAAGAGGTCGAACCCGGTGTCCGAGACGGACGCCGGCATCCGGGTCATCGGTGCCAGGGCCGCGCGTTCCCCCTCGTCGAGGACGTCGATGGACGCGACCGGTCGGTCGAGGTCCGCGGCGACGGTCGCCAGCACCCGGACCAGCCTCGTCAGCAGTCGGTCGGCGGCCTCGGCGCTGAACGCCGTCGGCAGGAACTTCAGTTTGAACCGCAGTCGCGGGTCCTGCAGCGCCACCAGTGTCAACGGGTAGTGGGTGGCATCGTTGACTTCGACGTCCACCACTCTCATGCCCGCGACCGCGTCGACGTCGGCGAGCACCGAGCGGTCGATCGGGTAGGACTCGAACACGGTCAACGTGTCGAAGAGGGGGCCGAGACCCGCCGCCCGCTGGATATCGGTGAGTCCGGTGTAGTGGTGGTCGAGCAGGTCGGCCTGCTCGACCTGCACCCGGCGCAGGAGATCGCGGATCGATTCGGTGCGGTCGAGCCGAACCCGGACCGGAACGGTGTTGATGAAGAGACCGACGGTGGATTCCACGCCCGGCAGCTGCGGCGGCCGGCCGGAGACCGTGGCGCCGAACACGACGTCCGAGCGACTGGTCAGGCGGGCCAGGAGCACACCCCACGCGGCCTGCACCACGGTGTTCACCGTGACACCGAGCGTCCGGGCGGCGGCGGCGAGCGCCGCCTCGACATCCTCGTCGAGGTCCAGAAGAAGTTCCTCGGGCGTCGGCATCGCGAGCTCGCTCGACTGCGGGGCGAGGACGGTCGGCTCGTCGAGGCCGGCGAGGGCCCGCGACCACGCGTCCAGCGAGGCCTGCGGGTCCTGGCCCGACAGCCAGTCGAGATAGGCGCGGTAACTCGGCGCGGCGGCCATGCCCGAGCCGTTGCCGTTGGCGCCGTACAGCGCCAGAAGGTCGGTCAGCACCAGAGGCAGCGACCAGCCGTCCAGCAGGAGGTGGTGATTGGTCAGCGCCAGACGGTACGCGCCGTCCGAGAAGCGGATCAGCCGCATCCGGATCAGCGGCGGCCGGTCGAGACGGAAGCGAGTCTCCCGATCCGACGTGACCAGATCGCGCGCCGTCCGCTGCGCCTCCTGCTCGTCGAGGTCTGACAGATCCGTCGACTCGAAGGGCAGCCGCGCGTCGTCGACGATGATCTGAGCGGGGACGCCGGTGTCGTCGTAGACGAAGGCGGCACGCAGGCTGGGATGCCGGTCGACGAGCGCCTGGCCCGCCGCGCGCATGCGTTCGGCGTCGACCTCGCCGCTCAGGTCGAGCACGATCTGCGCGGTGTAGACGTCCACGAAGTGCTCGGCGAGGCCGGCGTGGAACAGCAGACCCTCCTGCAGCGGTGAGAGCGACCAGATGTCGGACAGCGACTCGAAGTCGCGCTCCCACGCATCGATCTGTTCCTGCGAGAGGTTCACCAGGGGAAGGTCCGCGGGCGTGAAGCCGCCCGTGGTCTGCGACTGCGACAGCGATGCCATCGCGTCGAGGGCGCGCGCCCACAGATCGGCGAGTTCGACCACCTCGGTCTCGCTGAGCAGCTCCGAGGCGTAGCTGAAGGTCGCAGTGAGTGCGACGCCGTCTCCGTCTTCGGCGGCGATCGCATCGATCGTCAGCGCGGCCGAGAGCGGCATGTCCTCGTGACGCTGGGCACCCGCGCCGAGCATCTCGCCGTCGGGCAGCCAGCCCACGGCGCGCAGTTCGGCGGGAATCTCACCTGACGACAGCCGGCCCAGATAGTTGAACGCGATCTCGGGGCGGTGCCATTGCATCATCTCGGCGCGCGAATCGGGATTCAGGTGCCGCAGCAGGCCGTAGCCGACGCCCTCACCCGGAATCCGCCGCAGCTGTTCCTTGATCGTCTTGAGCAGCGCCGCCGTACTCGGCCCGCCCTCGAACGCGGCGTCCAGATCCACGTCGCCGACGTCGAGCCGAGCCGGGTACACGCTGGTGAACCAGCCGACGGTCCGTGCCAGATCGGCACCGGGCACCGCCGACTCCTCACGGCCGTGGCCCTCGAGATCGACGAGCATGCTGCGTCGCCCGTCCGCGCCGCGCCATGCGGCGACCGCCAGCGCCAGCGCCGCGAGCAGACCGTCGTTGACGCCCGCACGGTACTGCCGCGGAATCACCGCGAGCACGGCTCTCGTGGTCTCCGGGCTGAGCCGGACCTCGAGCCGCCGTTCAGTGGCGGCCACATCGACCCGCGGATCGAGCGGGCGCCGGCCCACCGGCTGGTCGCCGTCCGCGACGATCCGCCGCCAGTGCTCGAGCTCGGCCTCACGGTCGGCGCGGCGGGCGGCCTCGGCGAGTCCGTGCGCCCATCGGCGCATCGAGGTTCCGACAGGCGGAAGGGACGGGGTCGCGCCGGCGGAGACGCTCACCCACGCGAGTGCGAAGTCGGGGACCAGCGTGCGCCACGACACACCGTCGACGGCGAGGTGGTGCACGACGGCGACCAGTCGGTCTCCGTCGGTCTCGCCCGATCCCGTGAGTCGGACGAACTGCGCCATGACACCGGTGTCCGGACTCAGGCGGCGCGCCGACTCGGCCGCGACTCGGCCGATCTGCTCCGCGAGCTCGGCCGATCCGGCGCGTCCCCGGGCGGGAACGTTCGAGATCAGCGATGTCGCGTCCACGCTGCCCGCCGGTCGCGTGACGATGACGGGTTCGGGGCCGTCCGCGCGCAGCACCGCGCGCAGCATGTCGTGATGATCCACGACGGCGGCGATGGTGGCGGCGACGCCCTCATCGCTCGCGCCCGCCGGGAGGACGAGGGTCAGCGCCTGTGCGAACGCCTCGTAGCGTCCGAGTTCGAGCATCTGGTGCATCACCGGGGTCAGCGGCATCGGCCCGACGCCCTCGCCCGGAAGTTCGGTCAGCTCCGCCTCTGCCGAGTCGGCGGTCCGCGCCACCTGGGCCAGACCGGCCACCGTCTGCTGTTCGAAGACCTCGCGCGCGGTGAAGACGATGCCGAGGTTCTTGGCCCGCGACACCAACTGCAGGGAGATGATGCTGTCGCCGCCGAGCTCGAAGAAGCTCGCGTCGGCGCTGACACGGTCGAGACCGAGGACGTCGGCGAAGACCTCGGCGATCCGCTTCTCCAGCTCGGTCAACGGCTCGCGGTACTCCGCCGTGCTCGCGCTGAAGTCGGGATCGGGCAGGGCGGCGCGATCGAGCTTGCCGTTCACCGTGAGCGGCACCTCGTCGAGCACGACCACCGCGGCGGGCACCATGTATTCGGGCAGCACCTGTCCGGCGGCGATCCGCAGACCCGACGGGTCCAGATCCACGCCGTCCTCGGCCAGCACGTAGGTGACCAGCTGTGGCTGACCGGCTGAACCGGTACGGACCTGCGTAGTGGCGAAGTCGACGCCCGGGCAGTTCTCCATCACGGCGTCGATCTCGCCGAGTTCGATGCGGAAGCCGCGAATCTTGACCTGGAAGTCCGAGCGCCCGATGTAGTCGAGCTCGCCGTCGTCGGTCCACCGGACCACGTCGCCGGTGGCGTACATGCGGCTGCCGGGTGGGCCGTACGGATCGGCGACGAAGCGCGAGGAGGTCAGCGACGGGCGGGCGTGGTAGCCGCGCGCAGTACCGGGATTGGCGATGTACAGATCGCCCGCGACACCGACCGGCGCCGGCCGCAGGCGGTGGTCGAGCACCAGCGCTCGAACCCCGCTCATCGGCGCGCCGATCGTGATCGGCGTCCCGGCGGCCAGTGGCTCGGTGATCGTGACGATCACCGTGGTCTCGGTGGGACCGTAGGCGTTGCGCAACCGGCCGTCCCACCGCGCCGCGAGTTCGGCGGGCAGCACGTCGCCGCCGGTCACCACCCGGCGCATCGAGTCCAGGCCGGTCGGGTCGAGCGTCTGCGCGGCGGGCGGGGTCGAGACCAGCGTGGTCACGCGTGCGGCCGCGAGCAGTCCCGCGAGTTCGTCGCCGCCGGTCACGGTCGGCGGTACGACGATGAGAGCTCCGCCATGAGCCCACGCGGCGAGCATCTCACCGAATGCCGCATCGAAGCTCGGGGAGGCGAACTGGGCAACCCGGGCGTCGGATGAGACCGAGTACACCACTCGCAGGTCCTCGGCGAGCGTCGACAACCCGCGGTTGGGCACCACGACGCCCTTCGGCAGTCCGGTGGAACCGGACGTGTAGATGACGTAAGCGGGGTTGTCGGGCCGGACCGGGGCGAGCCGTTCGGCGTCGGTGATCGGCGCGGCCGACTCCGCGTCGGCGAGGGTGGTCGCCTCCAGCGAGTCGAGCGCGAGCCAATCGACGCCGTCCGGGAGGGCGGCGCGGTTCGCGATGGTCGTCAGACCGTGCTCCGCGCCGGAGTCGGTCACCATGTGGGCGATGCGGTCGGACGGATAGCCCGGATCGATCGGCAGGTAGGCGCCTCCGGCCTTCGCGATCGACCAGATCGCCAGCACCGATTCGAGCGAGCGCGGGACCGCCAGCGCCACCAGGCTCTCCGGTCCCACCCCTCGCCGGATCAGGACACGTGCCAGGCGGTTCGAGCGTTCGTCGAGTTCCCGGTAGGTCCAGACGGTGCCTCCGAACTCGACGGCCACCCGGTCGGGGTACACCGCGGCCGAAGCGGCCAGGATGTCGCCGAAACCGCGTGGCTCCGCGGCGGTGCCGCCCTCGCGCGAGAGCAGCCATTCGCGCTCGCCGGCGCCGAGGACCTCGAGGTCGCCGATCGCGGTGTCGGCTCCGGCGGCCACGAAACGCTTGAGGAAGTCCACGAAGCGGGCGTGGTGACGCTCGTTCTCGGCCTCGGTGTATCGGGCCGGGTTCGCGATGAAGTCGATGTGGGTGCTGCCGGTACCCGTCTCGTACAGGTTGAGCATCAGGTCGTCGACCGGACCGGACGAGAGGACGTGCAGTCGTGATTCGATGGCGCCCAGGCGCAGGTCGCCCAGACCCATCATGATGTTGACGACCGGGCCGAAATAGGCGCGGTCCGCGCCGAGCGAACCGGCGTCGCGACGGATGTCCTCCGTGCGGTAGCGCTGGTGGCGGAGCGCGCCCACCAGCTGGACCTGCACCGATTCGACGAGGGCGTCGACAGTGGCGTCCGCGGGCACGGCGATCCGGAGCGGCACCACATTCGAGACCATGCCGCCCGCCCGGCGCATCAGCGCGGTGGTGCGCGCCGAGACGGGAAGCGACAGCAGGACGTCGTCGGTTCCGGTCAGCCGGCCGAAGTACGCCGCGAACGCGGCGATGGTGACCGGTGCGAAGGAGGCTCCGTCGGTCGTCATCGCCTCGGCCAGATCGCGCGGCAGTGCAGTGCTCGCGACGGTGCTCAGCGCCTGCGGCGCGGCGTGACGCGAAGCGAACGACTCGGGTTCGGGCATGTCGTCGACGACCTGCGCCCAGTACTCGCGGTCGGATTCGAATCGGCGCGACGACCGGTAGGCGTCCTCGACCTCGTACAGCTCGCGCAGGTGGTCCGCCGGATCGGACGGCAGCGGCGCGCCGTCGAGCGCCTGCGTGTACAGCTCCGCCACGCGGGTCATCAACGTGATGGCACCCACGCCGTCGAGCGCCACGTGGTGCACTCGCGCATACCAGTAGTGGTGGTCGGGGCCGATCGTGATGACCGCACAGCAGAAGAGCGGACCGGTCTCGAGATCGATCGGCGCCGTGTACTCGGCGCGCATCCACTCGTGCGCCGCGGCCTCCGGATCGGGGCGTTCAGAGAGATCGACGCGGACCAGCGACTGCTCGATGTCGCGGTCGACGAGCTGGTACGGGCGGCCGTCGACGTCGATGATCCGCAGGTAGCCGGATCCGATCTCCTTGCCGGTGGCGATCAGGCATTCTTCGAGCAGGTCGAGATCGAGCTGACCGCGCAGCTCCACGTACTGCGCCATGTTGATCGGCACTTCGGGATGCAGCTGCTGCGACAGCCACAGCCCGAACTGCGCTGCGGAGAGTGGGAACGCTCCGGCGGGCACACCCCGCTGCCCGGGCGCCGACTCCCCCATGCCGGCCGCAGCATCATCCTGACCCGCACGAACAGTTGTTCGTGTGTCGTCAGTCTCATGAGCATCGCCCGTCACTAGCGCATCACCTCGTAAATATTCGTACCCAAAGTGGTCAATTCTAAGCCCGCCTACGGCGTAGACGGAAACCGCCTGGATTCCACCCCCGGGCCGGAGTCGGCCGCCTCGCGTCTCACGACACCGCTCAGTGTCCCACCGCAGCCTTGCGATACCCGCGCAAAGCGGGATAAATCGTGACCGCGAAGATGCCGATCACCCAGCACGCCACCTTGATCGCGTTGTCCATCAGCGGCCCGCCCGCGGCGAGCGAACGCATCAGTTCGATCGCAGGCGTCATCGGCTGGTTCTGCACCACCGGCTGAAGCCAATCGGGGTACGCCTCCACCGGCGAGAATCCGGAATTGAAGAACATCAGCAGGCTCGACAACAGTCCGAGATAGGGCACCAGCGGCGCACCGGGGGCGGCGTTCACCGCCAAGGCGAGCGCGAGCATCCCGTACGCGGCGCCGTAGGCCATCGCGACCACGAACAGTCCCACGGCCGGTCCCACACCCTGCGTGAACCGGAATCCGATGAGATGGCCCGCCGCGAGCAGGATCGCCGAAGTGATCAGGACTCGCACCGAATCGGCGGCCACCCGCGATGCGAGATCCGCCGATCGGTTGATCGGCATCACGTACAACCGGCTCAGCAACCCGCTGCGCCGCTCCACGTTGAGCCGGGTGGCCGACGCCACCGAACCGAACATCGCCGCCACCAGGACCACCAGCGGCACGGTGCCGTACGCGCTGTTCTGTCCCGTCGCCTGACCGATCACGTCGCCCAGCACCACCTTGAACATGATCATGCTCAGCGCGGGGAACAGCAGGATCTGGGTGAGTGTCGGAATGTCTCGCGCCAGCACCATCACCTGCCTGCCGGTCAGGATCGCCGACTGCGTGATCCAGGCGCGCAGCGATGTCTCCGCGGGCGACTGCACCGGCGGGAACTCCATCGCTTCCTGTGTCTCCCCGGCGCCCGGCGCCGTGCTCGACTGATCGGTCATCGCGCGTTCCTCCGCATGTAGATCCCGAGGAGGATGGCCGCGACCACCGCGAGCCCGATCATCCAGCACACCGACGGGAACAACTGGTGCCACGTCAGCGTGCCGTCGTCGGCCGAACGCATCACTCCCGCGAACTGGGAGATCGGCTGGTTTCGAGCGAACGGCCGGATCCACTCGGGGAACCGTTCCTCCGGAACGAATCCCGTCGACAGCATGCCCAGGATCAGCGTCGGCAGACCCATCGTCTGGCTGGTGGCCTGCGGGCTGCCCGCGATCAGGCCGATGCCGTCGGCCACCGTCGCCAGCAGCAGACCGATCAACGCCCCGATTCCGTAGAGCGCGAGAGTTCCGGTGACTCCCCCGCCGGGCCGCCACCCCATGATGAGGGTCGCGACGGTGGCGCACACGAGCGAGACCGTGAGAAGCACGGCATTGGTGGCCGTGCGCGCCAGCAGTGGCACCGCGGGTCGCATCGGCATCGCGCGGAAGCGGGTGTTGACGCCCTCCGAGCCGTCGAAGGACGAGCGCATCGCCGCCGACGAGGCAGTGAACTCCAGCGACTGCAGAAAGATGATCGGCATCAGGTACTGCGCATAGTTCATGTCCATCTGCGCATTCATGATCTTGCGCAGCGGGAGATAGAAGCACAGCGCCAGCAGCGCCGGCGAGAGGAAGGCGAGCACGATCTCGCCGTTGCGGACCACCTTGCGCAGTCCGCGTCCGGTCAGCGTCCACCACTGCTGGACCGGACTGATCTGCGCGGTCGCGCCGTCCGGACCGAACAACCGCGGAGCGACGGTCGCCTCGTGGGCCATCAGGCGCCCCGGTCCTTGTTCGGATCAGTCAGCGCCAGGAACACCTCGTCCAGCGAAGGCCGGCGCAAGGCGATGTCGGCCAGCGGGATCCGTGCCGCCTCGGTCCGCCGGATCACCTCGGCGAGCGTGTCCGGACCGTCGGGCGCCGGGACGGAGATCGTCTCTCCGTCGTCCTTGGCGTTGGCGCCGAGCAGATCGGCCAGGCGGGCCCGCAGCCGCGGCAGGTACGCCGGGTGCGCGGGTGTCACCTCACAGTAGGCCGCACCGGTCGCTGCTTTGAGCTCGTCCGAGGTGCCTTCGGCGATCACCCGGCCCTTGTCGATGACCACGATGTTGTCCGACAGCATGTCGGCTTCCTCGAGATACTGGGTGGTCAGCAAGATGGTGACGCCGGAATCGCGCAGCTGTTCCACCAGTTCCCACACGTCCTGCCGACTGCGCGGATCCAGGCCCGTGGTCGGTTCGTCGAGGAACACCACCTTCGGTTCGGTGACGAGCCCGCAGGCGATGTCGATGCGCCGCCGCATGCCACCGGAGTACTGGCCCACCCGTTTGTCGGCCGCCGCGACGAGAGAGAAGAACTCCAGCAGCTCGTCGGCACGGGCCCGAGCCGCGGGCTTCCGCAGTCCCATCAGCCGGCCGAACAGCACGAGGTTCTCACGCCCGGTCAGCGACTCGTCCAGCGCGGCGAACTGCCCGGTGAGCATGATCGACCGCCGGACCTGCGCCGCGTCCTTGAGGACGTCGTATCCGTTGACGGTCGCCGTACCCGAGGTGGGTCGCAGCAGGGTGCACAGCATGCTCACCGTGGTCGTCTTCCCGGCGCCGTTGGGTCCGAGCAGTGCCACGATCTTGCCCTTGGGCACTTTGAAGCTCACATCGTCGACGGCGACCATGTCGTTGAAGACCTTGCGCAGGCCATCGACCTCGATCGCGTATTCGACCGGACCGGCCTTCTCCCCGATGGGCACCATGTCGAGCGCCGGAAACGAGACCGTACGGGCAGCGGAGAGCGCAGCCTCCTCCGGGCTGATCTCCGGTTCGGCCGGCTTCACCACCGGCTGTTGCGCGGAGATGACGTCCCACGCGGCGCTGCGGCCCTCGGGCATCCGCGGCGCGCGGCGCGGCCGCTGCTCCACCAGTTCCGGCTCCTCCTTGCGGAAGCCGAGTCCGTTGAGCAGCCACGGCGCCGTCATCGGATTCTGCGTCCACTCCTCCTTCGGCGTGGAGTGACGCGCCTCGTGCACCGTCTCCTGCGGCTCGTCGCGCGGGACCGGGGTCGGAGTCGCCCGCTCAGCCGACGGCGCGGGTCCGGCCGTCCCCGTACCGAGTTCGGAGCGCCATGCCCGCAACTGTTCGGCGACGGGATCGTCTTCGTCGGATCCCCATCCGGGCACGTCGGACAGCTCATCCGAGCCAGACGTCAGTGGCTCCGCGCCGCTTCGAAGAGCATTCGATTCGTCGTCACGCCTGTGGCCAGCGTCCGGCATGGTGTCCTAACTAGTCGGTTGCGGCAATCGGCTGTCGATGCCCGGTGCCGCTAAGCGGTACCCGGCGCAGTATATCGACAGTGCACCACGGTATCGGCCGGCGCCGCCAGATCGACGCGAACGATCATCCACTCCGACGACGACCGCCCGCCCCGGAATCCCGGGACGGGCGGTCGTATGTTCGTCGTACGCGAAGCGCGGATCGGGCCTACTTGGCCTTCTCGAGCACCTCGACCAGACGCCAGCGCTTGGTCGCCGACAGCGGTCGGGTCTCCATGATCCGGACGCGGTCGCCGACGCCGGCGATCTGCTCCTCGTCGTGCGCCTTGACCTTGCTGGTCGTGCGGATGATCTTGCCGTACAGCGCGTGGCGTGTACGATCCTCCAGCTCGACCGTGATGGTCTTGGTCATCTTGTCACTGACGACGTAGCCGATCCGCTCCTTGCGGCTGGCGCGATCTTCGGTGTTCACCTTCTGGTCCTCACTCATGCGTCTTCACCCTCCGGTCCGGACGCGAGGCCCAGCTCGCGCTCACGCATCACGGTGTAGACACGCGCGATCTCGCGGCGCACGGTGCGCAGACGACGGTTGTTGTCGAGCTGACCGGTGGCCATCTGGAAGCGAAGGTTGAAAAGCTCTTCCTTCGACTCCTTCAGGCGCGCGACCAGGTCGGTATCGCTGAGCTCACGGAGCTCAGAAGCAGCGACTCCGAGTGCCATCAGAACTGCTCCTCTCGGGTCACGATTCGGGTCTTCATGGGGAGCTTGTGCTGTGCGCGGCGCAGTGCCTCGCGAGCGGTCTCCTCATTGGGGTAGCTCATCTCGAACAGCACGCGGCCCGGCTTCACCGGGGCCACCCACCACTCGGGCGAGCCCTTACCGGAACCCATGCGGGTCTCGGCGGGCTTCTTCGTGATCGGGCGGTCCGGGAAGATGTTGATCCAGACCTTGCCGCCACGCTTGATGTGGCGGTTGATCGCGATACGAGCAGACTCGATCTGACGGTTGGTGATGTACGCACCTTCCAGAGCCTGGATGCCGTAGTCACCGAAGGTGACCTTGGTTCCGCCCTTGGCCCGGCCCTTCAGGCTGGGGTGGTGCTGCTTGCGGTGCTTGACCCTGCGAGGGATCAACATGGCCTCAGCCCTCCTGGTTCTCTGCAGACGCCGGAGCGGACGCGGTGGCGTCGGCGGCCGGAGCCTGCGCAGCGTCGCTGCTGCGACCGCCCTGGCCACCACGCGCGTCGCGGCGCGGACGGCTCGGACGACGCGGTCCGCGACGATCCTCGGCGGGCGCGGCTGCGGCCAGCTCACGACGGCCGCCGACGATATCGCCCTTGTAGATCCACACCTTCACGCCGATGCGGCCGAAGGTGGTACGTGCCTCGTAGAGCCCGTAGTCGATGTCGGCGCGCAGCGTGTGCAGCGGCACGCGTCCCTCGCGGTAGAACTCCTTGCGGCTCATCTCGGCACCGCCCAGACGACCCGAGCACTGGACTCGGATACCCTTGACGCCCGGCTGACGCATGGCCGACTGGATGGCCTTGCGCATCGCGCGGCGGAACGCCACACGGTTGCTGAGCTGCTCGGCGACGCCCTGCGCGACGAGCTGTGCGTCGGCCTCGGGGTTCTTGACCTCGAGGATGTTCAGCTGCACCTGCTTGCCGGTCAGCTTCTCCAGGTCGCCGCGGATGCGATCGGCCTCGGCGCCGCGGCGGCCGATGACGATGCCCGGACGAGCGGTGTGGATGTCGACGCGGACGCGGTCACGGGTGCGCTCGATCTCCACCTTGGAGATGCCGGCGCGCTCGAGGCCGGTGCTCAGCAGCTTGCGGATCGCGACGTCTTCCTTGACGTACTCCGCGTACTGCTTGTCGGCGTACCAACGTGAGTTCCAGTCCGTGGTGATGCCCAGCCGGAAGCCGTGCGGGTTGATCTTCTGGCCCACTGTTTAGGCTCCCTTCTTCTTCTGCTGGCGCGAACGAGCACGTCCGCCGTTCTCCGCAGCGGCGACGACCACGGTGATGTGGCTGGTGCGCTTGCGGATGCGGAAGGCGCGGCCCTGTGCACGCGGCTGGAACCGCTTCAGGGTCGGGCCCTCATCGGCGAAGGCCTCCGAGACGACGAGCGTCCGGCGGTCCAGGCCCACGTTGTTCTCAGCGTTCGCGACCGCGCTGGCGAGCACCTTGTAGACCGGCTCACTGGCCGCCTGCGGCGCGAACCGCAGGATGTCGAGAGCCTCGTCCACGTTCTTTCCGCGAACCAGGTCGATGACGCGGCGTGCCTTCATCGGGGTCACGCGAACGAACTTCGCGGTCGCCCGTGCACTCTGCACTGCGTTTTCAGTCTCAGTAGTCATGGTTACCGGCGCTTCGCTTTCCGGTCATCCTTGATGTGACCCTTGAAGGTACGGGTGGGAGCGAACTCGCCCAGCTTGTGACCCACCATCGAGTCGGACACGAACACGGGCACGTGCTTGCGACCGTCGTGGACCGCAAAGGTGTGACCGATGAAGTCGGGGATGATGGTCGAGCGGCGCGACCAGGTCTTGATGACCTGCTTGGTGCCCTTCTCGTTCTGTGCATCCACCTTCTTCAGGAGGTGGTCGTCGACGAACGGGCCCTTCTTCAGGCTGCGTGGCATTTTTTACCTCCTCCTAGTTATCGCTTGTTCTTGCCGGTACGACGGCGACGGACGATCATCTTGTCGCTGGCCTTGTTCTTGCGGGTGCGGCCCTCAGGCTGTCCCCACGGGCTCACCGGGTGGCGACCACCCGAGGTCTTGCCCTCACCACCGCCGTGCGGGTGGTCGACCGGGTTCATGACGACACCGCGGACGGTCGGGCGCTTGCCCTTCCAGCGCATACGGCCGGCCTTGCCCCAGTTGATGTTGCTCTGCTCGGCGTTGCCGACCTCGCCGACGGTGGCGCGGCAGCGCACGTCGACGCGGCGGATCTCACCGGAGGGCATGCGCAGGGTCGCGTACGGACCCTCCTTGCCCAGCAGCTGGATCGAGGCGCCGGCCGAACGAGCCATCTTGGCGCCGCCGCCCGGACGCAGCTCCACGTTGTGGATCTGGGTACCGGTCGGGATGTTGCGCAGCGGCAGGTTGTTGCCCGGCTTGATGTCGGCGTTGGGGCCGGATTCGACGACGTCGCCCTGCTTCAGGTTCTTCGGCGCCAGGATGTAGCGCTTCTCACCGTCCACGTAGTGCAGCAGCGCGATGCGCGCGGTGCGGTTGGGGTCGTACTCGATGTGCGCGACCTTGGCGTTGATGCCGTCCTTGTCGTTACGACGGAAGTCGATCAGACGGTAGGCGCGCTTGTGGCCGCCACCCTTGTGGCGGGTGGTGATCCGGCCGTGAGCGTTGCGGCCGCCGGTGCTGTGCAGCGGACGAACCAGCGACTTCTCCGGATGCGAACGGGTGACCTCGGAGAAGTCGGCACCGCTCGATCCGCGACGGCCCGGCGTCGTCGGCTTGTACTTACGAATTGCCATGAGTCTTAGTCCCTACTCTTCTTCGCGGGCGGTCAGGAGACCGCTCCCCCGAAGATCTCGATGGGCTTGCTGTCAGCGGACAGCGTCACGATGGCGCGCTTGGTGTTCTTGCGCTTGCCGTAGCCGTAACGGGTGCGCTTGCGCTTGCCCTGACGATTGGCGGTGTTGACGCTGGAGACCTTCACATCGAAGATCTGCTCGATGGCGATCTTGATCTGAGTCTTGTTCGAATCCGGGTGCACCAGGAACGTGTACACGTTGTCTTCGATCAGCCCGTAAGCCTTCTCCGAGATCACCGGCGCCAGGATGATGTCACGCGGGTCTGCCTGCGTAGCCATTCCTAGGCCTCCTTCTTCTGGTTCTGCTCGATGAAGGCGTTCAGGGTCTCAACGCTGAACACGACCTCATCCGAGTCGAGGACGTCGTAGGTGTTGAGCTGATCCGGCGCGATCGGCAGGACGTTGCCCAGGTTGGCGACGCTCTTCCACGCGGTGACGTCCTCACGGGACAGCACCACCAGGAACTTGCGACGCTCGCTCAGCTTCGCCAGGAACTCGCGAGCAGCCTTGGTCGACGGGGTCTGGCCGGCGACGAGCTCGGTCACCACGTGGATGCGCTCGTTGCGAGCACGGTCCGACAGGGCGCCGCGCAGCGCAGCGGCCTTGACCTTCTTGTTGACCTTCTGCGTGTAGTCACGCGGCTGCGGACCGTGAACGGTGCCGCCGCCGGTGAACTGCGGAGCGCGGATCGAGCCCTGACGAGCGCGGCCGGTGCCCTTCTGGCGGTACGGCTTGGCGCCGCCGCCGGAGACCTCGCCACGCGTCTTGGTCGAATGCGTGCCCTGGCGGGCGGCGGCCTGCTGGGCCACGACCACCTGGTGCATGAGCGCGATGTTCGCGGTCTGGTCGAAGAGCTCGGCCGGCAGGTCGACGGTGCCATTGGTGGTGCCGTCGGCGTTGCGGACGTCGAGCGTCAGCTTGGTTGCGGTTTCGGTGCTCACTTGGCGCCACCCTTCACTGCGTCGCGGACCACCACGATGCCGCCCTTGCGGCCGGGGATCGCGCCCTTGATCAACAGCAGACCGGCTTCGGCGTCCACCTTGTGGACGGTCAGGTTCTGCGTGGTCACCTTGTCGGAGCCCATGCGGCCTGCCATGCGGGTGCCCTTGAAGACACGACCCGGCGTGGCGCAGCCACCGATGGAGCCCGGCGAACGGTGCACGCGGTGCGCACCGTGGCTGGCACCCAGACCGGCGAAGCCGTGACGCTTCATGACACCGGCGAAGCCCTTGCCCTTGGAAGTACCGGTTACGTCCACCTTCACGCCTTCGGCGAAGATGTCGGCACCCAGCTCCTGGCCGACCTCGAACTCCGAGATGTCGTTGACACGGATCTCGGTGAGGTGGCGGCGCGGGGTGACGCCGGCCTTGGCGAACTGGCCGGCGACCGGCTTGCTCACCTTGCGGGGGTCGACGGCGCCGTACGCGAGCTGAACGGCGGTGTAGCCGTCACGGTCTGCGGTGCGCAGCTGGGTGACGACGTTGGAGCCGGTCGCGATGACGGTCACCGGGACGACCCGGTTGTTCTCGTCGAAAACCTGGGTCATGCCGAGCTTGGTGCCCAGGATGCCCTTGGTTGCATTCTGATTGCTCATTTGATTCAATCCCCCGTCACTGAATGTTGACGTCGACACTCGCCGGGAGATCGATGCGCATCAGCGCGTCGACCGTCTTCGGCGTCGGGTCGAGGATGTCGATGAGTCGCTTGTGCGTGCGCATCTCGAAGTGTTCGCGGCTGTCCTTGTACTTATGCGGCGAACGGATGACGCAGTACACGTTCTTTTCGGTGGGCAACGGCACCGGGCCGACCACGCGCGCACCCGTGCGGGTCACGGTCTCCACGATCTTGCGCGCAGAAGCGTCGATCGCCTCGTGGTCGTAGGCCTTGAGCCTGATGCGGATCTTCTGTCCCGCCACGCTGTGTCCTCTTCCGTCTGTTCATCTCTCGACAGCACAACACCGCGTGACTCCACACCCGAGATCACTCACGGGCGGCAACTGATGCCACATGACCACGCCTTGACATTTGGCGGATCGACGCTGTTCTACTGTCGTTGTACGGTGCCGAACTCTCGTCCGGCTGCCGACTCTCGTCGGCTTCGCCTCCGGCACCCGCGGTCGGGCGTGTCGGTCCGGTTCCCCGGATGAGAATTCATCCGAGCCCACACTGTGGGTCCCGCGTTACACGCCCGGATCCGCGCTTTGCGGTCCTGGAAGTTTGTTCGCCCCTACGCGAGGCAACCTGAATAGTATGCACCACCCCGCCGATGAGCTCAAATCCGCCGACGCGCCCGATTCCGTGGGTGACTCGCGACTGACGTCCCGCACTTCGCGAGATAGTCTGAACAGACGACACTACTGTCGTCTGTATGACCGACATTCATGATGCTGTCCCGCTGAGCGTCCGCGACACCGTCGCTCTGACCCCCGCCGTCACGTCCGTCATCCACTGCGACGTCGTCGCCACCACCGGGGAGTCACTCGACGTCTCCCGAGTCGCCGCCTGGATGAGGGAACGACTCGACTGCTGGCCGATGTTCACCCGCACGCTGCGGCACTCATGGGGCCACGCCGGCCTGCCGCACTGGGTCACGGATCCGTCTGTCGACGTCGCCGCGCACATCCGGGTCGTCGACGGCGGCGAGCCGGCGGGCGCGGAGCGGATCGTGGCGGAACTGGTCTCGACGCCGGTCGATCTGTCGCGGCCGCCGTGGGATCTGACGGTGATCACCGGCGTGACCGGCATGGATCTCGACTACCCCGAACCGGTCACGTTGGTGGTGCTGCGCACCCATCACGCGGCCGGCGACGGAACCAAGATCGCCGCGGTCATGCGCCGCGCGCTGCGCGACGAGCCGGTGCCCGCTCCACCCGTCCCCGGCCACCGGCCGCCCGGGAACCTGAGATCGGCGCTGTCGATCCCGGCCGCACTGGTGCGTCATCTCGCGGCGCTGCCGGGTCTGTCACGGCACGCGGCCAACCTGAAGTCGGTCGAACTCCCCCGGGGAACGCGCTTCAACCACGCCCTGCGCGGACCGATTCACATCGGTTCGGTGCCGTTGAGTCTGCGCGAGGTCCGCGCGGTCCGCGACGTTGTTCCGGGAGCCACCGTCAACGATGCGGTCACCGCGATCATCGGCCGGGCGCTGTTCGAGACCTTGACGGAGCTCGACGGCGGCGAGCCGGCGGTGCCGCTGTACGCCGCGTCGCCCTTCCAGGCCGACGATCTGACCGCTGACGCCAACTCGTTCTCCGAGGAGATCGTGGAACTGCACGGCGACGAATCCGACCCGATCGAGCGGCTCCGGCGAGTACACGCCTCGACCGCGGCTGCCAAGGCGCGGGTCCGCAGTGAGGATGCGATCGCCTTCCGCGCCTTGCAGACTCGGCTCGCACCGACTGTCCTCGGTCTGTCCAGGAAACGGGCTCAGCGATCCGGCGTCGCCGAAGCAGGCGTCGATTCCCCGGCCGCGAGCACCGCCGCCACGCTGATCTCCAACGTCCGCAGCGATCTCGTCGACGCCACCTTCCTCGGTGATCCGGTGATCGACCAGTTGATGTGGCTCAACATCGGCGATCGGATGACGTTGCAGCATGTGGTCACCTCGCTCGGCGACCGGCTGACGATCAACGTGACGGCAGACCTCAGCGCGTTGCGCGACTTGGACGACTACCTCGGCAAGCTCCGTCATCACGCTGCCGTTCTCACCGACGCCTGCGTGAACACCATCCACTGAACTCCGGGCGCCCGCCCCGTCTCCGCGGACGGAATTGGGCCGAACGTGCGACTGACCGCGTACCCAGGGCGGCGATAGGCTGCATTCTCATGCGTTTTCAGAAAGAGGAGCAGCACCGAGAAGCGCGGGATGTGTAAGTCGGATACAGATGTGAAGAACGCGACGTTCGCCCTCGGCGAGGCCAGACAGGCGACAGCCGGCGAGATCGAGCGATGGGACGACCTGATCCGCGCCAACCCCGATGGAGGTTCGGTCTTCCGGTCTCGCGCGTTCGCACACACCCAGCAGCTCGCAGGGCATCACGTCGAATATCTGATGGTCGGCGACCTGGCTGTGTTGGCTGTGGTCGCGACTGTCCCGACGCTCGGCGACTACTGGCAGATCCCCGGTCCGGGTGTCACCTCGGTCGAGGACCTCGTTCTCGTCGTCGATTCACTCACCCCGCTGGCTGCTGAACTCGGCGTGATGACGATTCGCGTCGATCCGTATATTCCCGCCTCCGAGCAGGCTGAGGCTACCCTGATCGCACACGGTCTGAGTCGGACGATGACCTGGACCATCGAGCACACCATCCTGGTCGATCTGAGTGGCACGGACGAGGATGTCCTGGCCAGATTCAGCACGCGGGCCCGGCGATGGATCAAGCGTGCGACCCGTGAGGATGTGGTGGTGGAGCGGGTCGAGGCGACCGATGCGAACTGCCGAATCAATTTCGATCTCCTCCGATCCACCGCGAACGGACGATTCGGGATACCCGATCTCCACACTGCGACGACGACGTACCAGCACCTGCAGAAGTCCGGCGCCGGTCAGTTGTTCTTCGCCCGCCGGCGAGGAGAGGTGGTCGCCACGGCTTTCGCACTCAGATTCGGTCATCGCGCCCTCTACCTGACCGGCGCCTCCGTGCGCAGTGCATCGGACGACAGTTCCTCGAGCGGCCTCGGGACCACCGGCGCCGGGCACGCCGTCCAATGGGAGATCATGAGGTGGGCGCGCGAGAACGGCTGCACCGAGTACGACTTGTACGGGTCGCCCTCTCGCGCTCATCTCGACACACCCGAGCACCCACTCCACGGGGTGGGTCAATTCAAGCTCAGCTTCAGCAAGAACGTCGTCGACTACGTCGGCTGCTACCAACGTCCCGTCAGCAGGCTCCGCACCGTGCTGCTCGACACCGCCGACCACGTCCTCATGACGATGGCCCGGTCGCCTGGCATAGCGGCATTGCGCCGCCGTCCTGTCATCGCCAACCCCGACCTGGACTGGTTTCGGTGGGCTCCGGCGAACTCCGTCCGCGCACTGCTGCGCCACTGAACCGAGGTCCCACGATGGAACGCCTACAGCCCAAGGACGCGATGTTCGTCTACACCGACGGACCGCGATCTCGTCAGATCACCGTGTGCTGTGGTTTCTTCGTGAGCGCCGCTGATCACGACCTGCCGCTGGAGTCCGCCGTGCACGAGTGGTTCGCCGCACGCACGCGCGGGCCACTCTTTCGTCGCAGGCTCCGACGGTCGATGCTCGACCTCGAGTACCCCGTCTGGGTGCACGACGACGACTTCCGTCTCGATCGCCATTTGTTCATGCACGACCCGATGACCTCGGACGGCTTCCTCGAGTTCCTCGGAGAACTGGCCGAATCCGCTATGGATTTGTCCCGTCCACTGTGGGAGATCCATGTGAGCCGGTGCCCCGACGGATTCGGCCCGATAGCGGACCAGGGCTTCGCCGTGGCCGTCCGCATCCACCACGCCGCTGCGGACGGGATCGCGCTCCAAGCGATCCTCGCCAGTCTGTTCGGGCCGGAGCCATCGGTCGAGAGTTCTGAACCGGACGTGCCGCAGGCGTCCGACAGCCACACGCGCGGCGCCGCGCTCATGCAGGTTTCTCGGGCTCTCACCGAATTCCGTCGGGCGGCTCGCAACTATCGGGGTGCGCTCGATGAGAGAGACAAGGTGCGCGCCACGGCGCGCTACACCGTACCGACAGCCGAGCGGACCGTCACCCCGGTCGACGGTCCCGTCGGACCCAAGCGCGGCGTGGCCGTCGTCTACTGGCCGTGGGCGGAGATCCGACAGATCCGTCGCGGTGTCGGCGCGGCCACCGTCAACGACCTTGTTCTCACCGTGATCGGCAGGGCGATGCACGATTATCTTTGCGCTGTCGGCAGCCCGCCGGACGGCTCACTGGTGGCGTCGGTTCCCATGACGGTCCGGCCACGGGAAGCCGACGGCACCGTGGCCGAGGACAACGGACGAGGGAACAACCGATTCGTCATGATGACGGTCGACCTCCACAGCACCGAACCGGACCCGATCACTCGACTCCGGGCGGTCCACGACGCAGTGCTGGGCGAGCGCCTCAGACTCAGCCATAGTGCCGAGGCTTCCGCGGATGCGACCGTCGGTTACGTACCGCCGGGTTTCCTGGTCCGGGCACTGCGACGACGAACAGAAGACTCCCGCGGCTATCCACGGCGCGCCGAGCCCGACGACCGACCTTTCAATACGTCGGTGATGACCGCTTACCGGCTGCCGTTCGAACTCCGTCTCCTGGACTGTCGGCAGGCCTGCGGGCTGGTATTCGGGCCGATCAACGGCACGGGCATCTCCCACGCGCACGGTGCCGGCGACGACTGGTGCGGGGTCACGGCGCTGTGCGACACCGATCTCGTACCGGACCCGTCCGTGTACGCGTCAGCGCTCGACGCAGCGTACGCAGATCTCCGGAACGCCACCCTCGGCACCACTGCCGGATAGCATCGACGATCGACCCGAGTCCAGCCCGATAGCATCGGGACTCATGACTGCAACTCCCGGTAACACCAACAGTGCGACGCACTCCCTCCGCAAGCGTCTGCCCGGTGGTCGGCTCGGCAACGCACTGTTCTCGCTCGGCATGGTCGCGCGCGTGCCGTACTTCGGCACCATTCTCCCGCTCGTCGAGGAGATGGAACCCGGATACTGCCGTGTCTCGGCGCCCAACTGGTTCGGCGTTCACAACCACCTCGGAACCTTTCACGCCATCGCGGCCTGCAATCTCGCCGAGACCGCGATGGGGATGTTGATGGAGGCCACCGTGCCGACGGGGCACCGCTGGATCCCCAAGGCGATGAGCACGCAGTACCTCGCCAAGGCCACCACGCGACTGACCGCCCACGCGGAGTTGGCCGAACCGGTGGACTTCTCGACCATCACCGAGGGTCGTGAAGTGATGGTCACGATCCGGATCCTCGATACTGCGGGAACCGAGGTGGTCCACTGCGACATCACCACCTGGGTGACGCCGAAGTGACCGAATCAGGCACGCCCTTGGTCCTTTCCGCAGGTCTGTAATGAGTTTCTCAGTCGACTGCCAGTAGGGTTGCACTCGTAACCGCCGGACACACAGGGTGGCCGGAGACTCGCTGAGCGATAGCGGAGGAAGAGAATCGTGGCCCAGAAGAACCGGACCGTCATCGATCCTCGGCAGGCCGAGCGCCGCCGTTCCCTCATCTACAAAATCGGTGCGGCGGTGGTGCTGATCGTCATCGCAGTCGGCGTCACGTTCTGGGCGATCAACCACAACAAGGACAGCGCCTCGACCACCGGCGGTTCCGACACGCCCACCGTGATGCGGCCGGACGGCTCCATCCGGATCACCAGTGCGCCGGCGGGCACGGAGCCCAAGGTCGTCATCACCACCGTCGAGGACTTCCAGTGCCCCGGGTGCCGTGCCTTCGAGCAGAGCTTCGGCGGCACCCTCGCCGAACTCGAGAAGAACCCGCAGGTCGCTGTCGACTACCACCCGATCGCATTCCTCGACCGGATGTCGACCACGAATTACTCCAGCCGCGCCATGAACGCGTCCACGTGCGTCGCCGAATCGACCGCCAAGAACGGCGACTGGAGCATCTGGCTCAAGTTCCACAATCTCCTCTTCACCAACCAGCCCGAGGAGGGCGGCGCCGGACTCCCGGACAGCGAACTGATCTCGCTCGCGAAGCAGGCCGGCGCGGAAGGCATCACCGACTGCATCGAGAACAACCAGTTCGGTCAGTGGGTGGCCAAGCAGACCGCCGACACGACAAGCAATCCCGAGTTCCAGGGCACTCCGTGGATCCGCATCAACGGACAGCAGTTCGACCCGCAGGCGGGACCGCAGGGCCTGACCGACGCCGTCAACGCGGCCCTCGCGAAGTAGCCCGCCATGACGGATGAGACGCCGGCCGAGATCGAGGACGGTTCGCCCGTAGTCACGGCGAGCGACGTTGAGACCGCACCGCCCGCCCCCCGGGGCTTCTGGCGAGAGCGTCGCCCGGTGCCCGTGGTGGCCGCCTGGGTGCTGCTGGTGTGCGGTGTTCTCGGGATGGCTGCCGCGGTCGCACTGACGCTCGACCGCATCCAACTGCTCATCGATCCGTCGTTCACGCCCGCGTGCAGCATCAATCCGATCATCTCGTGCGGATCGGTGATGGTGACCGATCAGGGCAAGTTCTTCGGATTCCCGAATCCGCTGCTCGGCCTGCCCGCCTTCGCGGTGATCCTGGTGACCGCCGTGCTGTCGATCGCACGAGTCCGACTGCCACGCTGGTACTGGGCCGGACAGGCCGTCGTCTCGGCACTCGGCCAGGTCTTCGTCGGCTACTTGATCTTCCAGAGCCTCTACCGCATTCACGCGCTGTGCCCGTACTGCATGGTGGTGTGGACGCTGATGCCGGTGGTGCTGATCCTCAGCATCTCGCGCGTGCTGCCCGACTCGCGCGGCGGCCGGTCGGCCCGCGAGTGGCTGTGGATCGCGCTGCCCGTCTACTACGTGGTCGTGATCGCCATGATCACCGTCCAGTTCTGGGACTACTGGCGCACGCTGATCTGAGAGCCGCAGAGGCTGTGATAGCACTCGACGCCGAGTCGGTCACGGTCCATCCACGCCGATCCGAAGGTCTTCTCGAGTCCGCCGATCTGGGTACGGTACTCGTTGGTCGCGGCCAGCTTTCCCGCCCACTCCTCATCCGCCAGCGGGAGCAGTGAGGCGACGAGCGCCGAGTCGGTCTCGACCTCCCGGCACCCGTCGGCCTCCGAACACACCGTGTACGGCCGCTCGCACACCGTCACCAGATCGACGCCGGTGCGCTCGCGGCATTCCTGCGCCAACCGATGCGTGCGTCGGTGATCCGGATGACGAGCGGAGGCGGGGTGCGTGACGATCGTCTGAACATCGTGATCCCGAAGCAGTGCCGTCGCCGCGTCGACCGCGTGTCGATAGCGCGTGCGGCTCGACCGCGAGTACTGCACCTCGTAATCGCCCAGGGCGAACGTCGGTACGCCCGCCGCTGCACACGCCGCGGCGTGCTCGGCTCTGCGCACGTCGATCACTTCGGCCGGTGTCAGTGCGAGTCCGCAGTAGTAGTCCCACTCGGCGAATACCGGACGGCCCACGAATCTGGCCGCGACCTTCACCGGCAATGAGTTGCGAAGCGCCGGCGGCAGCGATCGTCGACGGAACTCGCCCCATCGACCCCGTGGGCACTCGGTGCACAGGACTATGTCGATGGCTCCGCCGCTCGCATGCGCCATGGCGTGAAAGGCGTCGAAGACGCTGTCGTCGTAGTGTGCGAAGAGGAAGGCACACCTCGCCTCACCGCTCATCACCGCCGCCAGCGACCGCTCTTGGTAATCGCGCTCACTCATCATCGCGCCGACGCTAATGGCCGGTGTGGACCATCAGAATCGGTCGTTCAGCCGGATAATGCGCTGACCAGGCAGGCCAACGGATTTTACAGCAGAGAACCCCCGTGAACTGCGGTTTCCGGCCGATCCGGTGCCGACCTTCTCCGACCTTCCGGAAGCGGCGCGACGAACTTCATCTGATCGCCCGACTCGGCGCGGGCAGATCAGACCGACTCGCCCGCCACCAGTTCCTCGGCGATCAGCGCCGCCGTCGCCATCACACTCGCGTGCGGCCCCGAACGCAGCGGCGCGGGCAGCACCGACCCGTCGGCGACGTGGAGCCCGGGAACGCCGTGAACGGAACCGTCCGGTGCCACGGTCGCCCCCAGCGGGAGCGTCCCCCAGGCATGTGACGACAGCCCGACCACCGGATCCACCGTCACCGATCCCGGCTCGACGAGGCCGTCGAACGCCGGCGAGTGCAGCATCTCCAGCACCTCGTCAACTCCCTCCGACAACCGCTCGAGACCGCCGGCGTCGGGCACACCGAGATCGATCACCACCTCATCGCCCTCGATGCCGATGCGCCCGGTGGTGCCGTGAGTCATGTCCGCGACTCCGATCGGGACGCCCCCGGCTGGAATCCCATCGATGAACGACGCGAAATCATCGCTGTAGCAGCGGATTTCGAGGCCGTCTGCGGTGTGCACCACGGTCGGCAGCAGCACCTGCGTCCGGAGGGGGCGCCGAGCGGCGAAGCGCACCAGCGATTCGGGATGCTCGTACACCGACAGTTCCCCGCCCAGCAGCGGCAACACCAGCTCTGCCGTGCCCAGCGTGCCCGCGGTGAGCACCACGGTGGCGGCGTCGATGCGCCCGGCGGCGGTGTGCACTCCCGTCACCCGTCCACCCGCAGAGGCCAGCGATATCACCTCGCTCCCGCCTCGGACCGCGGGGGCGAAGGCATCCATCGCCGTCCACCGCCGTAACACTCCCCCGTCGCGGATGCTGTTGCTGCGGACCCGATTCACGCCGACCACCGGCCAAGCGCCCTCGGGTCCCGCGGCCACGCGGGTTCGCCAATAAGTCTCGAAGGCCGACCCCGCCGGACCGAGTTCGCCGTCGAGAACCTCCCGCACGCGCATCACCCCGCCCCCGGCGGCACCGCCGTCGAGCACGTCGAAGGCGTCGTCGATCCGGCTCGCCGGCCACGGCCACGCCGCATAGTCGTCGCGGTGTCCGCGCAGGAAATAGCCGCCGTTGACCGCGGACGACCCGCCGGCGCCATAGCCGCGCACCACATCGCGTCCGCGCCGCTCCCGCACTCGCCGCACGCGCTCGCTTCCCGGCGCGATCGGCAGCCGGCTCATCGCGGTCACCGCCGTACGCGGAGGTAGGGCATGCCCCGCCTCGAGAAGCAGGGTCTTCCTGCCAGCATCGCGCGACAGCCGATCGGCCACCACGCACCCGGCGCTGCCCGCTCCCACGACGACCACGTCGGCGGTCTCGACGGCACGCGCCCGGTGGCCGCTCATCGCCTCACGCGGTCCGTGTCAGCGGGTGACGACAGGCCGCAGCGCCGACCAGTCGCGATTGGTCACCGCACCCTGCCACAGGCCGAGTCCGTAGGCGAAGTCGTCGAGCCGCCGGATCACCGAGTACCCCACCGGTTCCACCATCGGCGACGACGGCTCGGCGATCCGGGATCGCAACCACATCACCGCAGCCTCGGCCACCGCGGCCTCAAGGAACCACCGTCGGAATCGCGACGAGACCACCAGACCGAGCAGCGACAGCGGCCAGTAGTGACGCAGGGCCGCCGACCAGATCTGCAGGACACCGTAGCCCAGCGCTCGGCCGACGTTGCGCGCTGCGATGAGGTCACGCGCCGGCACGCCTGCGAGCGGCTTCCGGATGCGACCGAAGATCCAGCCGGAGACCAGCATCGCCACTCCCAGGCCGATCCTGGTCCGAGTCAGCAGCGACACCACCGCGACCGCCAGCGGAATGCTCGTCATCACCGGAGCGGCCAACCGATCATGCCGACTCGCGAGTTCAGCCGCGCCGGTGCCGTAGAAGCGACGGCGGTCGAGCATCGCCCGGAGCGACTGCCGATGGTCGTGTGCGACGTGCGCGACCGGGTCGTATCGGACCACCCAACCGGCCGCGTGCGTGCGCCAGCACAGATCGACGTCCTCAGCTACACGCAGCGACTCATCGAACCGGGCGAAGGCGGCGCGACGCACCACCATCGCCGCGCTCGGCACGTACGCGATCTGAGTGCCCGGCCGCACCGGGCCCTCATTCGGCCCCATGTCCAGTGAGGAGTACCTGTTCGCGTAGGCCGCCACCGGCGTCCGTCCGTCGCGGCCCGCGGTGTCGCCGAGTCCGACGATCCGCGGTGCGACGATCGCGACCGCGGGATCGGAGAAGTGACTCAGCAGCATCGTCAGCCACTCACCGCACGGGCGGGTGTCTGAGTCGAGGAAGGCGACGAACTCGGTGTCGGCGGCGTCGAAACCGGCGTTGCGCGCGGCCGCGGGCCCCGCGTTCACCTCCAGCCGGATCACACGGAGGCGTTCGTCGTCGGGAACAGTCATCGGCCGCGACGAGGCATCGTCCACCACGATCACCCGCAGCCCGGGAAGCGCTTCGACGAGTCGGTCCACACCCGCCTGATTGTCGCGCACCGGGATCACCACCGTGACCTCGCACTCCTTGGGTCCGACCATCGGGCGCGGGTGTGCGATTCCGGCGTCGAGCAGGGTTCGGGCGAGGCTGCGCGTCCCGGCGTCGCTGACTTCGATCCGACCGTCCGCGGAAGTCATCCCCAGCGCTGCATCCGAGAGCTTCAGCACCCGCAGCGGCGAGCCGCCGACCAGGTTGCGGAGGTCGCCGCGCCGAACGCAGCGCGGATCGATCTGGACCTGGAACCCTACCGGGAGGTCGGCGTTCACCGGTGGCGTCACCGAAGCCTCCCCGCCTCGTCGACGTCCCAGGCACGCACCGATTCCGCCAACTGCCCGGCCAGGTCCGCAAGGAGCCGACGACCGAGCGCCGGATTCGCGGCAGTGGGATCGCCGAGCACTCCGGTGGCCGAGACGGCCGCGACGCCACCCTTTCGCATCGGATCGAGCAGTTCGGCGATCGGCGCCGTGTTCCCGGCCGCGAGCAGGTCCCGGCGGACCGACTCCGGCGCGAGGTCCAGTACCACGCTCGTCTCGGTGAGGCCGGCATGCGCGTCGGCCGACGGGAACGCACAGGGAAACCAGGCCGCGTCGCGTCCCTCGTAGCGCAACCGCGCGACGGCGTCCGCGATCGCGTGCGCGTTGCCGCCGTGGGCGTTCACGAACAGCAGCCGACCGGCCCAGCGCATCGCGCTGCGCCCGTACTCGAGAACCAGCAGTCGGAGGGCCTCACGCCCGATCGAGACGGTCCCCGGGAAGCCCTCGTGCTCGCCCGAAGCGCCGTACGAGATCGACGGCGCCACCAGAACATCCGACGAATCATCCAGTGCGGCAACCGCTTCGCGCGACACGGCGTCTGCAATGCGCGCATCTGTGTCGAGCGGCAGATGCGGGCCATGCTGTTCGACAGCCCCGACCGGCACGACTAACGTCGGCTCGGCCCCGACCAGTTCATGCCACGTCCGGGACGCCAATTCGGTCGCCGGTGTCATTGCGACAACGTTACCGACGTGCCCCCTGGCTAGGGAACCGTTGGGGCCCTTTTGCCGGTCTGCGCGCCTCATCCGAACCACTGACACCATCAGTGCGAATCCGGTACACGTGTATAGTGACGACCGCACGTGACCCAGACCACGCCGTCAGGTCGTGGTGATACCTGTGAACGGAGTCCTCCCCGTGTCTACTCCCACCCGCCGGCCGTCCGGACGTTCCGGCCCCCTCGCCGACATCCGCGTCATCGAGTTCGCGGGCATCGGCCCCGGACCGCACGCCGCGATGCTGCTGGCCGACCTCGGCGCCGACGTCGTGCGCGTCCAGCGGCCAGGCGAACTGCCGTCTCCGGAGCGGAACGCCGACGCCCTGCTGCGCGGCCGCCGCGTCATCGAAGCCAATCTGAAGAACCCGGCCGATCGCGAGACCATTCTCAACCTGGTCGCCAAAGCCGATGTGGTCATCGAGGGCTTCCGCCCCGGCGTCATGGAGCGGCTCGGCTTCGGTCCGGACGATCTGCACGCGGTGAACCCCGGGCTGATTTACGGCCGGATGACGGGCTGGGGTCAGGACGGTCCGCGCGCCGACCTCGCCGGACACGACATGAACTACATCTCGCTCACCGGAATGCTGCACGCCATCGGCCGCCCGAACGAGAAGCCGACCCCGCCGTTGAACCTGGTCGGCGACTTCGGCGGCGGCTCGATGTTCCTGGTCATGGGCGTCCTCGCCGCACTGGTCGAGCGTGCCGCCTCAGGTAAGGGCGAGGTCATCGACGCCGCGATGTGCGACGGAGCGTCGGTCCTCGGGCAGATGATGTGGGCCTTCCGCGGCACCGGACTCTGGCAGGACCGGCGCGGAGTCAACCTCCTGGACACCGGCGCCCCGTTCTACGAGGTGTACGAGACCTCCGACGGCAAGTGGATGGCCGTCGGCGCCATCGAACCGCAGTTCTACGCCGAACTCCTGAAAGGTCTCGAACTCGACCCGGCGTCGCTGCCGAATCAGCTCGACACCGCGAAGTGGGGCGAGCTGAAGCAGATCTTCGCCGACACGTTCAAGACCAAGACGCGCGACGAGTGGGCGGCGATCTTCGACGGCACCGACGCCTGCACGTCCCCGATCCTCGACTTCACCGAGGCTCCTCACGATCCGCACCTGGCCGCCCGCGGCACGCTCGTCGAGATCGACGGCGTCACGCAGGCGCAGGTGGCACCGCGGTTCCAGCGATCGGCCACGCAGACCCCCGTCGGCCCCGCACGTGAGGCCACCGACCCGGCGACGGTCTGGCAGGACTGAGACCTACTCCGACTCGGCCCGACGGCCGGGACGCACGACGCACGCCCTCCGGCGTCGTGCGTCCCGGCCGTTTCCGATTGACTAGAACGTGTTACAGTTTGGCTCTCAGGGCATTGTGACGAGAGGCATACCAGCATGGGACAGTTCGACGGTCAGGTCGTCTACATCACCGGCATCGCACGCGGCCAGGGGCGCAACCACGCGGTCCGGTTCGCACGCGAAGGCGCGTCCGTCATCGGCATGGACCTCGCCGGCCCGGTGGCCGACCACATGACCTACCCGCCGTCGACCGCTGACGACCTCGCCGAGACCGTCCGGCTCGTCGAAGAAGCGGGCGGCAAGATCCTCGCGCGGCAGGGCGATACCCGCGACCTCGCCTTCCAGGAGCAGCTCGTGGCCGACGGCGTCGAACAGTTCGGTCGCCTGGACCATGTCGTGGCCAACGCCGGCATTCTCACCTGGGGCCTCACGTGGGAACTGTCCGAGGAGCAGTTCACCGATGTGATCGATGTGAACCTGGTCGGCACCTGGAAGACGTTGAAGGCGTCCATTCCGGCGATCCTGGACGCGGGCAACGGCGGCAGCATCACCATCATCTCGTCCGTCGCCGGCCTCAAGGCGATGCCGGTGCAGGCGTCGTACTCGGCGTCCAAGTTCGGGTTGCGCGGCCTGGCGCAGACCGCCGCCAAGGAACTCGGGCCCAAGCGCATCCGCGTCAACACCGTCCACCCGTACGCGGTGCACACCCCGATGGGGCTCGAAGACACCTCCGCGATGAAGGCCTTCGAGGAGTACGGCATGCACTTCCCGTCAATGCTCGGCCACTACCCGGTCGCCAGCCTCGACGATCTGTCCGACGCCGTGCTGTACCTCTCGACGGCCCAGTCGGTCACCGGCGCCGAGTTCCAGATCGACATGGGTCATTCGAAGGTCTGACTCGATCGCGGCCGGGTCCGCCGAGCATGTCTCATTCGTCTGACATGCGAAGACGGTGTCTGTCAGATCCGTGCCTGCGGTCATCATCGGCGTGAAAACCGGATAACGAACCTGCTTTCCTCGTCGATATCCGAGTATCCGACGCCGATGTGAAGTAAGTCTTGAAATCACCGGCCGTTGGGGGCAGCGGTGGGGAGGCGAGGGGTATGCGACGACAGGGGCGGCAACCGGATCAGGCCGACCGATGGCGCGACCGCAAACGCTATCTCTGGCCTCTCGGCATCGTGGCGGCTTTCGGCCCCGGCATCGCGTGGTTGCTGGTTCATTATCTGTCGTGGGGGATCTTCTGGGCCGTCGGTTTCCTCGTTTTCGTGGTACTGATTCCTCTGATCGATCTACTCGTCCGGCTCGATCAAGTGAATCCGCCCGACGAGGTTCTGGCGCGTCTTGAAGCGGACCCGTACTACCGCTGGTGCGTGTACGCCTATCTTCCGGTCCAGTACGCGGGATTCTTCTTCGGCTTCTGGTGTCTGGCGCACGCGCCGATGGCCACCGGTGAGCGCATCGCCATGTCGATGACGATCGCGGTCTCGAGCGCCATCGCGATCAATGTGGCGCACGAACTCGGTCACAAGAAGCCGCGGCTGGAGAAGTCGCTGGCCAAGATCGCGCTCGCTCCCAGCGCATACGGACACTTCTACATCGAGCACAACGTCGGACATCACGTCCTGGTCGCGACACCCGGCGACCCGGCGAGCGCACGGCTGGGCGAATCGCTGTGGGCGTTCTGGCCCCGCGCGATCTTCGGCGGGCTGCGCTCGGGTATCCGGCTCGAGCGCGACCGGCTCCGGCGGCAGGGCAAGGGTTTCTGGACGCTGCGCAACGACGTCGTCCAGACCTGGCTGCTCACCGCGGTGCTGGCAGCGGCCGTCGCGATCGCCTTCGGCCCCGGCGTTCTTCCCTGGTTCGTCCTGCAGGCAGCCATCTCGGCACTGATCCTCGAAGGCGTCAACTACATCGAGCACTACGGACTCCTCCGGCCCGTCGGTGAGAACGGACGTCCGGGAAAGATTCTTCCCGAGCACAGCTGGAACTGCGACTACATCTGCAGCAACCTGTTCCTCTACCATCTGCAGCGCCACTCGGACCATCACGCGAATCCGCGGCGCCGCTATCAAGCGCTGCGGTCGTACGACACCGCGCCGCAGATGCCGGCCGGTTACGCGGCGATGCTGCTGCTGGCACTGATGCCTCCCCTGTGGCGACGCGTGATGGACCCGCGCGTGGTGGCTCACTACCGCGGCGACGTGATGCGCGCCAACGTGCAGCCGTCGCGACGCGAGCGGCTCCTGCGGAGGTTCCCGCCGCCCGCCACCGAACGGGCTGCCGCGATCGCACCTCCGTCGAAGGGCCGGGAGAAGCCGCGGGGCGTGACGCCGCGGCCCGCGGTCGGCGTCGTCGACACCGTATGGGGTCGGTTCACTCACGCGAAGACGTGACGGCCAGGCGATGACTTGACGACGGTGACTCGGCGAATGTGATCGGCCGGCGGCCCCGATCAGGGCCGCCGGCCGAATCGCCGTCGACGGGTCGCCCCGTGACTCACGCGCCGTGAATCTGCTCGAATCCTTCGGGGATGATCAGGTCGGCTCGCGAGAGATCGGCGACGTCGGATTTACCCAGACCCATCATCGCCGAGTCGACGCCCATGCGAAGCAGGTCGAGGACGTTCTCCACGCCGGTCTGCCCGTTGGCGGCAAGACCCCACAGGTAGGCGCGGCCGATCATGACGGCCTTGGCGCCCAGTGCGAGCGCTTTGACCACGTCGCTGCCGCGGCGGATGCCACCGTCGAGCAGAACGTCGACCTCGTTGCCGACCGCGTCCGCGATCGGTCCGAGGACGCGGATCGTGGCCGGCGTGCCGTCGAGATTGTTGCCGCCGTGATTGGAGACGGAGATCGCGGTGGCGCCGATGTCGACCGCGCGGCGCGCATCGTCGATTCGGGTGATGCCCTTGACCATGAACTCGCCGCCCCACTGCTCACGCAGCCACTGGATGTCCTCCCAGGTGGGCGGCGGAGTGTTCATCCACTGGCCGTAGACGTCGAAGAAGGTCGGTCCCGGCTCGCCCTTGTGCGCGATGTTCGGCGCACTCAGGTCGGGGATGATGAGCTTGCCGTCGCGGAACCAGCTCATCGCGTACCGGGGCTTGGTGATCATCTCAGGCGCCAGCTTGGCTACGGCGTTGAAGTCGACCTGCTCGGGGATCTCCGGGCTGCCCCAGTCGCGCCCGACGTTGAACACCCAGTCGGTGGTGACGATCAGGCCCTTGCAGCCGGCCGCGCGGGCGCGCTCGGCGCGCGCCAGGATGTCCTCACGACTGCCGAGCCAGTAGATCTGGAAGAAGATCTTGTCGTTGACCGCGGTCACTTCCTCCACCGGCTTCGACGCGAAGCTGGACAGTCCCATCGCGGTTCCGCGGTTGGCCGCGGCTCGCGCCACCGCCACTTCGCCGTCGGGATTGACCGCCTGCACACCGGTGGGCGAGATCATCACCGGGAACGGGAGGTCCTGCCCCATGACGCGGGTGGCGAGATTGCGCTCCGGCTTCACCCCGATGACGTGCGGCGAGAACCCGAGCTCCCCGAAGGCGTCCACATTGTCGTTGACGGTGATACCGGCCTGAGTGCCGGCGATCAGCGACGAGTAGACCGTCTTCGGCAACCGCTTCTTGGCTCGACGCTGCGCCTCGCCGATGGTCTCGAACCACGGGTTCTGACGCCACGGGTTCTTCTCCATGAGTTCGGAGAACTTGGACATGATCAGTCTCTTTCCTGCTGTGAATGATGTGAGAGTTCGCGTTGTGCTGGGCGGGCTTGTTGAGCGAGCGTCTCGCCAGGCCAGTTGAACGAGCGTCCTTCTCAGGCCAGTTGAGCGAGCGCCCTTCTCAGACCAGTTGAGCGAGCGTCCTTCCCAGGCTTGCTGGGCGAGCGCCTCCCCCAGGCCAGTTGAGCGAGCGTCCTTCTCAGGCCAGTTGAGCGAGCGAAGCGAGTCGAAACGGCAAACCGCCCGCGTGCCCGCTGGAAGCTCGCCGATGTTTCGACTCGCTTCGCTCGCTCAACAAGCCTGGGGGGGAAGACGCTCGCTCAACTGGCGCAAAAGGCAATCGCTCAGGAGCAGCCCGACGACGAGCAGCCGGTCGCGGTGGTCGGCATGAATCCGGCGAGCGGGTTCTCGTCGCAGTCGCGCGACGGCGGGCGCGTCATCAAGGTCAGCGGCACCCCGCGGGAGTGGTCCTTGTTGGCGGTCGGCTTCGACCGTTCGCCGGCCAGCAGCGACTCACCGTAGCCCTGGACGCACTCGGGGTCGGGACCGTCGAGCGGCAGTCCCGTGAAGAACTTCGCCGCCATGCATCCACCGCGGCACGCGTCGTAGTGGTTGCAGCTGGCGCATGCCCCGGCACTCTGCGGTTCCCGGAGCTCGGTGAACAGCTCCGACCGCTGCCAGATCTCCTGGAATCCGCCGTCTGTGGTGATGTTTCCGGCGAGGAAGTTCTCGTGGATCGCGAACGGGCAGGCGTACACGTCGCCCACCGGATCGATGAGGCACACGACCCTGCCGGCTCCGCACAGGTTCAGACCCGGCAGACCGCTGCCACCCGCTCCGGCGAACGCCGAGAGGTGGAAGAACGAGTCTCCGGTGAGCACCCGGTCGCCATGGGCCACCAGCCATTCGTAGAGCTCGCGCTGCTGCTCGGGAAGCGGGTGCAGATCGTCCCACACATCGGCGCCGCGCCCGGAGGGACGCAGGCGCGTGATGCGCAGCGTGGCACCGTACTTGTCGGCCAAAGCCTTGAACTCGTCGAGTTGCGCGACGTTGTGACGGGTCATCACGACGCTGATCTTGGCGTCGCGGAATCCCGCGTCGGCGAGGTTTTCGAGCGCACGGACCGCCATGTCGAACGACCCCGGACCGCGGACGGCGTCGTTCACCTCGGCGTTGGCGCCGTCGAGCGAGATCTGGACGTCGACGTAGTCGGACGCGGCCAGCCGCGCCGCCACCTCCGGAGTGATCCGCAACCCGTTGGTCGAGAACTTCACGCCGACCTGGTGATCGGTCGCGTAGTCGACGAGCTCCCAGAAGTCGGGCCGCACGGTCGGCTCGCCGCCGCCGATGTTGACGTAGAACACCTGCATGCGCTGCAGCTCGTCGATGATCGCCTTGCACTGTTCGGTCGAGAGCTCACGCGGATCACGCTTGCCCGAGCTCGACAGGCAGTGCACGCACGACAGGTTGCAGGCGTACGTCAGTTCCCACGTGAGGCAGATCGGCGCGTCCAGCCCCCGCTCGAACTGGTCGACGAGGCGCCCGACCTTCGGGGGCGCGGGCACCGTCAGCGGCGGCGTGAGGGACGGCATGCCGAGAGCCTCGGCGCCGGGGCGGGATTCCAGGGTGGTCACAGGGTCACTCCTCGGTCGGGTGCGCCGGCGCGGGTCGGGAGGCGGCGTCCGGGGCCTGCCGTTCGATGATCATTCCGGACTCGCTCAGCGCGGAGAGGGCTTGCAGATACAGCGGGCGATCGCCGTCGCCGATGCCGGTCGCGGTCATCGCCGCGTCGGCACTGTCGTGGTCGTCCAGAGACTGGACCAGCCGGACCACCTCGAGGTTCTTCAGAAACGAGAGTTTGCGCGTCCCGAAGTGATACAGCAGCGCGCCGAACGGCTCCGGTCGCAGAGCGACTTTCGGATTCATCCGCCACGCACGCGATACGTCGAATGGGGTACCGCTCCCGGCGGCCGCAGGGCCGCCGGGAACAGTGGTCGATGCCGTCGTCATCAGTAGACGCCACACATCCCGTCGATGGACACTTCCTCCACCAGAGACTCAGCCACGAGATCCTGCTGAGTCGCATTCGCCTGATCGGCCATATGAACCATCCTCCTTCACGAGTACTGATGTGGTTCGCTTCACACCATAATGGCACTGGGTGCAGAATCTCTAGGGGTTGGCGAGAATTGTGCGTCGTAAGATCGTGACCGGCGGTTTCTTGGATCGGAGATGATGAGCGATGACCAGATCTGGGCGTGCGGGAGTGCTCGGCGGCCGGCCGGCCGCAACCACACGCGGCCGACTCAGCGCCATCGCGATCGATCTGTTCACCGAGCACGGCTTCGACGAGACCAGCGTCGACGACATCGCCGCCGCCGCCGGAATCGCCCGCCGCACGCTGTTCCGCTACTACCCGTCCAAGAACTCTCTGGCCTGGGGTGAGTTCAACGAGCACCTCGACGGTCTCCGGGACCTTCTGCGGAACAGTTCCGACGACGTCCCGCTCGGCGCCACCCTCCGCGACGCGCTGATCGCCTTCAACACCGTCCCGGCATCCGAGATCGACAAACATCGCCGCCGGATGGCACTGCTCCTGGGCGTACCGGCGCTCCAGGCCCACTCGATGCTGATGTACCAGGACTGGCGACAGGTCATCGCCGACCACTGCGGTGCCAGACTCGGACTCGCCCCCGCGTCGCACGTTCCGCAGACCATCGCCTGGCAGACGCTGGGCACCGCGCTCGCCGCATACGACCAATGGCTCCCGGACCCGTCGGCCGACCTCACCGACCTGCTGCGATCGGGCAGCCGCATCCTGATCGACGGGGTCGCATCACTCACGCAGACGTAGCCCGACCGCCCCGGCGGACTCGCCGCCGCACACCCGGCTCCCGCCATCCGGAACGAGGTCTGTGACAGACTTCGAAGCGCTGATATCCTAAATAGAACACGTTTCAGTTTTGCCACGGCCGAGCGCCGGGCCCGATTCCACAGAGAGTCAACCGATGACCGAATTGACCCCGCACAGCGCGCGCAGCGCCATCCTCACCGTCTCCGAGGTGATCGATGAGACCGCCGACGCGCGCAGCATCGTCTTCGACATCCCCGACACCCACCGGGAGAAGTTCGAGGACTACCTGCCCGGGCAGTTCCTGACTCTGCGGATCCCGAGCGATCAGACCGGTTCCGTGGCGCGGTGCTACTCGCTGTCGTCGGCGCCCCGCCACGACAAACTGCCGAAGGTCACCGTCAAGCGCACCGCCGACGGTTACGGATCCAACTGGATCTGCGACAACCTGGAGGCCGGCTCGCAGATCGAGGCACTGCCGCCTTCGGGCGTCTTCACCCCGGCGAACTTCCACACCCCGCTGCTGCTGATCGCAGCCGGGTCGGGCGTCACCCCGGTGATGTCGATTCTGAAGCACGCCCTGCTCACCGGAACCGGTCAGATCACGTTCTTCTACGCCAACCGCAGCGAGAACGACGTGATCTTCGCCGACGAACTGCGCCGGCTGCAGGCCAAGTACCCGGCCCGGCTGACGGTGCTGCACTGGCTCGAATCGGTACAGGGTCTGCCGAGCGACCGCACCCTGGCGACGCTCTTCGCCCCGATGTCGGCCACGCACACCGCGTACATGTGCGGGCCGGGCCCGTTCATGGACGCCGCCCACAGCGCCCTGATCAAGGCCCGCTTCGACAGCAAGAGGGTGCACGTCGAGATCTACAACTCGCTCTCGGGCGACCCGTTCGCGAACGTCGAACTGGGCGAGGTCTCGGCCGAGGAGGCCGCCGCCGCCGCCGAAGTGGAAGTGGAACTCGACGGCGAGACGCACACCCTCGCGTGGCCGCGGTCGCGCACCCTGGTCGACATCATGCTGGCCGCCGGACTCGACGCGCCGTACTCGTGCCAGGAGGGCGAGTGCGGTTCGTGCGCCTGCACGCTCGTCGAGGGCACGGTCGACATGGAGGTCACCGGCGCCCTCGATCCCGACGACATCGCCGACGGCTACATCCTCGGCTGCCAGGCCCGGCCCACCGCCGACAAGCTCAAGATCGAGTTCTGACTCGCGGGGAACCGACTCGCGCGACCGGCCCGCCGGAGTCAGGCACTAGACTCGGCCCATGACGAACGAACGTCTGGCCCGCGTCCTGTCGCTCATCCTGCTGGTCCCCGGCGCACTGCATTTCGCCGCGCCGAAGCCGTTCGACGCCATCGTTCCCGATGAGGTGCCCGGCGACGCGCGCGCGTGGACCTATGCCTCGGGCATGGCCGAGATCGGTTTGGGCGCAGCGGTTCTCGCTCCGCGTACCCGACGCACGGCAGCTGGACTGGCAGCGATGCTGTTCATCGCCGTCTTTCCCGCGAACGTGAACATGGTGCGTCTGTGGGTCGACAAGAGCCCGGCGCTGAAGGCTGTCGCATGGGCCCGCCTGCCCCTGCAGGTGCCGCTCATCGCCCTCGCTCTCCTGGTACGACGGGGTGCGCCGCGCCGCGCCGCCGCTGAGTGAGGGGTAGCGTTCCGATCCCGCTCACAGCGAGCGGAAGTGAGCCCTGCGTTCCGTCGACAGTCGTTCCACGGCGTACGACAGCGCGGTACGGCCCATCGAGGAGGCGTTGACCTCCAGATAGCGGAGCAGCGTCTGCTCGTCGGCGCGCTTGCCCGCCTCGCGCAGCATCCAGCCGAACGCCTTCTGGATCAGATCGCGCCGGTCGTCGATCACCAATGGAGCCACCGCCTCGATCTGCTCCCAGCGCCCCGCCCGAATGAACGCGAACGTCGCGACGATACCGGCGCGGCGCTGCCACAGATCGTCCGATGCTGCCCACTCGAGCAATTCCGACCAGTCGCCCGAGCGCAGGCACCGATCCCCGAGGATCGCGTACGCGGAGACGTCGACCAGATCCCAGTTGTCCACTCGACCGCCGCGCACGGCGTCCCGATAGACGTCCACCCACCGTTCGGGATCGCCGCTCTCGCGCGAGTAGTTGTCGGCCAGAATCAACAGTGCGAGGTGACGGACCTCGTGGGTCCGGTCGCCGAGGAGGTCGACGATCACCGACCGCGGAAGTCCACGCAGACTCCGGGCCAGGGCCCGAAGCTTCGGCACCGGCACACCGGCGAAACGATCGCCTTCTCCGTACTGGCCCGGTCCGGTCTTGAAGAATCGCTGCGACGACGCCGCGCGCTCCGGATCCCCGAGCGCCTCGACGGCCGAGACGATCTCAGAGGCACCGGAGTCGGCGTTCATCCGCCGAGCAGCGTGGAGATCGGCGTAGGGGTGAGCAGGAACTGTCGTGCCTTCATCAGCTTGCCCACTCGGCCGGCGCCGACGACGCCGGTCAGCAGCCCCTCCCGGCTGTAGTACGCCAAGAACTTGCGGCCGTCGTCGTCCACCAGATGCACCTCGTCGTCCGGGCGCGGCGTGCCGAGCATCTGGAACTTGAGCCCGTACTGGTCACTCCAGAAGTACGGCACTGTCTGATGCGGGATCGCGTGACCCAACAGGTGCGCGGCCACCATCGCGGCCTGATCGACCGTGTGGGTCCAGTGCTCGACGCGGTGGCCGTGACCGTCCACGTCGTGCCAGTTGGCGCAGTCGCCGAGGGCGTACACGTCCGCCACCCCGGTGCGGCCGACACCGTCGCACGCGACGCCGCCTCCGGCCGCACGGTCCGCGAGTTCGATACCCGATCCTTCGAGATACTCCAGCTCCGGGTAGCCGCCGATGCCGACCACGATCAGATCCGCGTCCACCCGGCTGCCGTCGGACAGGACGACGCCCGCCGCGCGGCCGTCCTCCGTCACGATCTCGTCGACGCCCACGCCCACCCGCAGGTCGACCCCGGCCTCCACGTGAAGGCGGGTGACCATCTCACCGATCCGGGGGCCGAGCGGCCCCGAGAGCGGCGCCGGCGTGGGTTCCACCAGAGTCACCGAGATGTCCATCGAGTGCAGACTCGCGGTCACCTCGCAGCCGATGAACCCGGCGCCGATCACGACCGCGCGGCTCGCCGACGTCGCTTCCGCCCGCAGTGCCAGCGCGTCCTCGACGGTCCGGATGACGTGCACTCCGGCGACGCCCTCCGACCCCGGGAAGCGCCGTGCGGCCAGCCCGGTCGCCAGGACCAACGTGCCGTACGGCAACGGCTCGACGGTTCCGTCGCATTCCACGGAGACCGTGTGGGACGTCGGGTCGACGGCGACCACCCGGGTACCGGTGCGCAGATCGATGTCCGAGTCCCGGAAGAACTCCGCGGGCTTGAGGTCGACGCGTTCGTCGTCGCCGGTGAGGACGGTCTTCGACAACGGCGGACGGTCGTAGGGCGGATGCTGCTCGGCCCCGAGCAGCGTGATCGGCCCGTCGTATCCGCCGTTGCGCAGGTTCTCCGCCAGGCGGACCCCGCCGAGTCCCGCCCCCACGACCACCACTGGTGCCTCGACCACTGCGTCACATCCCAATCTCATTGCGGCGAAACGTTCTCCACCCGCGACAACCGCCAAACATCGCCCACTCTAGTGACCGTGGCCCATCGTGCGATACCCGTTCTCGTCGGATAGTCCTGTTGTTTGCCCACCGTCACTTCCTGAGTGGCGAACACCAGCACCGACATCTGTTCGTCGTGCCGCTCCCCCGGAGCCGCGCTCGAGATGGTGGTTCGCATCGAGACCTTCGCGGAGACCGCGTCGGGAAAGACCACGTCGGGGCCGCGAGCAGCATAGTCTGCGGCCAGCGCGCCGGTCAGGTGTTTCTGGACTTCGGCACGCTGCGCGGCGGAGTCGTCCGGGGTGAAGGTCATCAGAGCCGCCACGCCCTCGGACGCTGCGCGCACGGCCGTATGGTCCGGTACGACGGGTTCGGCACGCGATTGCACTCCGACGATCCATCCGACGACCGCGACCACCAGCGCCGCTACCGTCACCAGCGCCCACGCCGTCTGCCACCGACGGTCACCGGGCACCTGCGCCCGCCACCGCGACCAGGGGCCCGACCCGGCCGCTGGACGCTCGGGTTCGGCGACGGCACCCACGCCCGCGTCGTCCCTCGAGTGAGTTCCCATCAGGACACCGCCTCCGTCTGCTGCACCAGCCAGTGCCCGTCGACCTCGGCCATCGTCACGCTGACGCCGACCCGGCTCTGCGACGGATCACCGCCGATCAGTTCCGGGCTGGTGGCCTGCGCGACCACCAGCACCGACGTCTTGCCGTCCTCGGTACCCACGACGCCCGAGGAGAGGATCTGACCGGAACTGGGGCGCGGCTGCGACGCCACCGTCGACTGGAGTTGCTCGCGGGCGCCCTGAATCCGGATCCGCTGGTCGCCGGTGCTGACTGCCAGGATGTCGCCGACATATCGGTCGGCGTGCGCCGGATCGGAGGTGAGCATCGTGACGATCGCGTGCTCGGCGGCCTCGCGCGCCGCCTGCTCCTCGCTCGCCGAAGTAGCCATCGAGTCCGCCGAACTGTGCGCCCACCAGCCCACGCCGATGAGTCCGAGCGCGGCGATCACCGCGGCGACCACAGCCAATCGGACCCCCGCGGCCCGGCGATGGGAGCGCCTGACCAGCGCGGGTTCAGCGGCCGCCCGCGCCAGCCGCTCCGACCGGACGGCTTGGTCGTACCGCTCGCGGGCCTGCTGCAGTCGTCGGGTGTCGGCGGCGTCGTCGGTCACTGCAGTTCCTCCAATCCGCTCAGCAGCCAGCGGTCGTCGGAGCGGACGTACGACGCCTGGACCGCCTTGGTTCTGCTCTCACTGTGCCCGCTGCGCGAGGTCACCGTGACCTGCACGATCACCAGCGCCTCTCCCGCGTCACCGTCGGCCCAGGAGACGGCGACGTTCTGCGGAACCCAACTCACCGACGCGGTGCCGTCGGGCGGAGGCCCGTTCAGTGCGGGGCCCGACGCGATCGACAGCGGTGGCGCCACCAGGCTGCGCGCGGTCTTCCGGTCGCCGGCCCAGGTTCGCGAGTCGACGGAGAAGACGTCGGCGACGATGGTTCCGGCCTTCTCCTGCAGCGTCTGCCGCGCCTGCGCGGCGTCCCGCTGTTCAGCGTGGTCGTCGAGGCCACTGATACAGAAGATCAACCCCGCGGTGAAGACGACGGCGGTCACGCCGAGTCGGAGCACCGTTCCCCACGTCGACATCGGCTTCTCGAGATAGGTGAGGAAGCGGTTCACGGAACCATCACCAACCCGTCGACCTTGAGGTCTCCGTCTTCGGGGACCAGGCTGACGACCAGGCGCAGGTTCTGCAGCGGGGCCGCGTCCTGCTCGGTGTCACGGTCGCCGACCTGGACACTGGCGGCGACCATCACCTCGGCGCCGTCGGCCGAACTGGACTGCACGGCGGCCGCGTCGATGCGGCCCTGGCCGTGGGCGCCGGAATCCTTGACGTATGAACTGTAGGCGTCCGCCGACTGCGCGAACGCGTCGTGAAAGGAGCCGGTGGCACCGGCGAGGATGCGCTTGGCACGCGCGGGGTCGTTCGCATCGACGTCCAGCAGCAGTTCCACCTCGGCCGTCGCCGCTTTCAGGTAGTCCTCGTCCGAATACCGCTGGGGTGCTGCCGCCGCGTACCAGATTCCGGCCCCCGCAGCTGCGAGCGCGAGGACAGCGACCGTCGCGAGAATCCACCGCGTGCGGCGCGACATCCGCGAACGCAACCCGGCCGACGCCTCGGCCTCCGCCAAATCGTCACGCGCACTGCGCAGTTCGCTGCGCGCGCGCCTCCATTGTCTGAGGCGGTCGTCTGATCTGAACCCCACCCGGTCGAGCGTACTGATTCAGCTCTGGCCTATCCGTCTGCTGTAAGCGGATCGTGACTCGGGATCGGGGTTCATGAAGATCTCGCCCGAGCGTGTGGTGCGCAGCAAGGCGCGTTTGAGGCTCCGCGGCAGAATCGGGTAGGCGTTCACCCAGCCCATGGAGCGCGGGGCAGCGGCACGCACCCGGACGCCGGCGATGGAGGCGAGCACCTGTTCGGCGACGACGGCTGTATTCACGGAGGTGACCATCGAGTTGGTCGCGAGCCCGTCGATGAGTCCGGTCTGGGTGAAGGTCGGCATCACCACGCCGACCCGCACACCGTGGCCGGCGAGCTCCGAATCGAGTGCCTCCGAGAACTCGATGACGCCTGCTTTCGCCGCGTTGTACACCGTCAACCCCGGTGTGGGCAGACGTCCGGCCACCGACGAGATGTTGACGATCTGGCCGTGTCCGCGGGCCACCATGCGAGTCGCCGCAGCCTGACTGCCGAGGATCACCCCGAGCAGGTCCACGTCGAGCGTCGCCCGGATCAGCGTCTCGCGGTAGTCGAGGAAGGGGCCCACCGGCATGATTCCGGCGTTGTTGACCAGCACGTCGACGGGACCGATCCGGTCGGCGACGGTGTCCAGGAATTTCTCGAACGACGAGCGGTCGGTGACGTCGAGTTCGATTCCCTCCACGCCGAGATCTGCCGCCGCCTTACCGACCGCATCGACATCGACGTCACCGATCGCCACCTTCGCACCCGCGTCGAGCAGCTCAGTCGCGACCTCGAAGCCGATGCCGCGTGCTCCGCCGGTGATCGCGACGACCTTCCCCGCCAGCCGCGCGCGGACCCGGGCCAGACGCGCCCTGCGCCGTCGATCACGCGACAACCGGCTGGTGAGCGAAACAGACATGGGTGCTCCTGGGTCGAGGGGCGGCATCCGGCCGGATGCCCGATGGGTACTCAGTGGATCATCGGCGCGAGGTGCTTGCGAGCCACCGCACGCGCGTAGTCGGAGGTCGAGTGAGCCGGGTCGCTCGCTGGGACTTCGAGATACGACATGACGACGCGCACGTGGATCTCCACGGCCTGCAGCAGGTCGTCGTCGGCCATCGTGGCGCCGGCCGAACGGAGGGTCGCGGCGATCCTCGCGGTGACCATCTCGATGAACAGTGCACTGACACCGGAGGTCACTTCGCGTACGGTCCGGTCTTCGTGAACCACCCGTCGCAGGAGCGGATCTGTCTGCACCATCTCGGCCCCGCGCGCGAAGGCTTCGGCGACGGCCTCTCGCGGCGGCATCCCCTCGACGGCTTCCTCGAGACGTGACAGGCCGGCCTCGAAGGTCTCCAGCGCGACCGCCCGAAACAACGCCTCTTTGTTCGGAAAACGACGGTAGAGCGTCGACCGGCTCACTCCCGCGGCCCGCGCCACCTCGTCCATCCCCGCCTTCCGGACGCCGACAGCGGCGAACTCCGCGGCCGCAGCGTCGAGGATGTCGCGTTCCTGTTCGGACACCGAGGCGGTGATCCTGGCCTTTCTCGTCGCAGGCACGACTACCGCTTCCGCATCTGCACCGGGAGCTTGTCCTTCGGCACCGGCAGGGCGCTGTAATCCATCGGCACCTGATACCCGGCGGGGACCGACCACTCGTAGCCGCGGAGCAGGTGGTGCATCACGGTCTTGATCTCCATCTGGCCGAAGTACAGTCCGATGCACTTGTGCACGCCTCCGCCGAAGGGCATCCACGCCATCCGGTGCCCCTTGTCCTCGGCGCGCTCGGCGGAGAAGCGCTCGGGGTCGAACATCGCCGGGTGCGTGTAGTACTGCGGGTCGCGGTGATTGATCAGCTGCGGCACCGAGACCATCGTCCCCTCCGGGATGAAGAAGCCCTGGACCTGAGTGTCCTTGACTGCCATGCGCGGCTGCGCCGGAACCGGCGGACACAGTCTCAGCGACTCCTTCATGATCGAGTCCAAGACGGTCAACCCGCTCAGGTCTGCGTAATCGAGGTCGGGTCCGAACTCGAACGACTGCGCGCGGGCCTTCTCCTGCCATTCGGGGTACTTCGCCATCCAGTACGCCATCTGGGTCATCGTGATGGTCGACGTGTCGTGCGCCGCCATGAGCACGAAGATCATGTGGTTGACCACGTCTTCGTCGGTGAAGGTCTCGCCGTCGTCGCCCTCGGCGTGGCAGAGCACGGAGAAGAGGTCGGGGGTCGCGTTGGCCCGCTTGGCGGCGATGTGCTCGTAGAAGAAGTCTTCGAGGACCTTGCGCGAGCGGACGCCCTTCCACCAGCGACCGCCCGGGACCGGCTTGCGGACGTATGCGACGCCGGCGCGGACGGTCTCGATGAAGGCCTTGTTCAGCCGGTCCGCCTCGTGCTGCGGCAGTTCGAGCCCGAGGAATACTTCGAGTGCGACGTCCAGCGTGAGCGCTTTGAGTTCGGAGAACAGCTTCACTCGGCCGGTCGGGAACCGGGACACGCGGTCGGCCACCATCGGTTGGAGTTCGTCCATGTAGCCCTTGAGGACTTTGGGCGTGAAAGCCTGCTGGAGGATGTGCCGGTGGTTCCGGTGTTCCTCGAAGTCGAGCAGCATGATGCCGCGGTTGAAGAACGGTCCGATGAAGTAGCTCCATGCCGGAGCGTTCGCGAACGCGCGGTCCTTGTTCATGAGGATCTCGTTCGCCGCCTCGGCGCCCATGCACGTGACGATGCGGACGCCGAAGGCGTTCATTCCCGAGACGTCGCCGTACTGCAGACGTTTGCGGTCGGAGTAGCCGAACGGATCCCGTCGCATCTGAAGGATCTCCAGCACTCCATTGCGATCGCTGAGCGGCACCGCCTTCAGATCGCTGCCGGCCTCCGGCTGGGCGAGCACTGCAACCATCGTTCCTCCTCGATACCGGCCGCCTCAGTTGTGATCCGGCCCATATCTCGATTGAAACAAATAGGTAGATCTGTGTCTATAGTTCGTGGGACATATTTGCGAATCCGTCGCACGCCGTGGACGTCCCCTCACTTCAGGCCGGCGTCCGCCCTCAAAGCTCGTTGAGCGAGCACAGCGAGCCGAAACCGTCTCCCCGACACTTCCCGCGGAACCGAGGGGCAGTCGGGCGATACGCTGGCCGACATGGTCTTCTCCTCGCCAACCGGCCGTAACAAGCAGTCGCCGTTCGGTACGTCGGACGACCGGAAGAAGGGTGTGCCGACCTTCCGGCTGCAGCCGAAGAACCCGCCGCCGCCGAGCATGCCGTCGGCCGACGACCTGCTGGAATCGGCCAAGGTGGTCGCGCTGCCGATGCACACCCGATTCCGTGGGGTCAAGGTCCGCGAGGCGCTGATCTTCTCCGGTCCCGCGGGCTGGGGCGAGTTCGCCCCGTTCGTCGAATACGAGGACGCGGAGGCCAAGACCTGGCTCGCGGCGGGCATCGAGGCCGCCTACCTCGGTCCGCCGGCGCCCGTTCGCGACTCGGTGCGAGTGAATGCGACGGTGCCCGCGGTTCCCGCCGAGGAGGTGGCCGGCCTCATCGCGCGGTATCCCGGCGTCGACACGGTCAAGGTGAAAGTCGCCGAACCGGGACAGAGTCTGGCCGACGATGTCGAGCGGGTCGCGGCCGCCCGTGACCTCGTCGGCACCGTCCGGATCGACGCCAACGGCGGCTGGAGCGTGCAACAGGCGATCGAGGCCGTCGCCGCGATCGGTGACGTGGAGTACGTGGAGCAGCCGTGCGCGACGGTCGAGGAACTCGCGCAGGTGCGCCGCGCCGTCTCGGTCCCGATCGCGGCCGACGAGTCCATCCGCCGGGCCGGCGATCCGATGCGGGTGGCCGCGCTGGACGCCGCCGACATCGCCGTACTCAAAGTGGCGCCACTAGGCGGTATGCGGGCGCTGGTCGCGTTGGCGGAACGGCTCCCGATGGACGTGGTCGTCTCCAGCGCCCTCGACACCGCCGTCGGCATGGCCGCCGGAATCGGAGCGGCCGCCGCACTCCCGGACCTCGACCGCGCGTGCGGATTGGGTACCGGCGAGCTCTTCGTCCGCGACGTCGCGCGGTCGTTCCGGATCGAACACGGCACGGTTCGGCCGCGACGTGTGGAGCCGGGTATCGACCTTCCGCTGGCGTCCGCTGAGCGGACTCGATGGTGGCACGAGCGCCTGCGTCGTTGCCACGACCTGCTGACCCGGCGCTGATCTCGACACGCTCGATCACCCTGCGGTCGCCTCGCAGGCCCATCTCGACAGGCTCGATAACCCTGGGGTCTCCCCACAGGCCGGTTGAGCGAGCGCAGCGAGTCGAAACCACGTGCCAGGCAATAACAGTCACGCCCATCTCGACAGGCTCGATAACCCTGGCGTCTCCCCACAGGCCGGTTGAGCGAGCGCAGCGAGTCGAAACCACCCGCCAGGCAACGCTCACGCAATCTCGACACGCTCGATCACCCTGAGGTCTCCCCCCAGGCCGGTTGAGCGAGCGCAGCGAGTCGAAACCACCCGCCAGGCAATAACAGTCACGCCCATCTCGACACGCTCGGCGCCTGCGGCGCCTCCCGGCTCGATAACCCTGAGGTCTCCTCGCAAACTTTGACACAAATATTTACATCTGTTCCACCGCGGCGCTACAGTCGACGTCATCACGCCGCACGCGTCATAGGAGACCGCATGAACTCACCGGACGTGTTCGAGGCGGGCGTCGGAGAGGCCGAACCCGCCTACGTCGACATCGACTCCATCGATCTGCGCCTCGGCGCCGACTCCCTGGTGTGGAAGTTCTACGGCGACATCCGGGGAGTCCTCGGCTTCCAGCGTCTGGCCGGCACGGAGAACTGCATCGAACAACTCGCGCAGGGCGTGGAAGACCACTCGGTGATCTTCTCCGACTTCCTCGGCCGCGCCCGGCGCACAGGCCCGCCGATCATGCGGACCGTGTACTCCGACCAGCCGCACCAGTGGGGCCGACGGGTCCGCGACTTCCACCGCGACATCAAGGGAACGGTGCCCGACGGCTCGCGGTATCACGCGCTGAACCCCGAGCTCTACTACTGGGCGCACGCGACCTTCGTCGATCAAGTCCTGACCATCACAGACACATTCATCCGGCGGTTGTCGTACGAGGAGAAGGAGCAGATCTTCGAAGAGAGCAAGACGTGGTATCAGCTGTACGGCGTCTCCGCGCGCAGCCAGCCGGAGACCTACGAGGATTTCTGCGTCTATTGGGAGACGATGTGCGACAAGTTCGTCCCCACCAGGACCATCCTTTACGCCACCGGGTACCTGCGTAAGGGCGTTCCCGGACCGCGCTGGATGCCCCGGCCGCTGTGGCGCGTGATCTCCGCCCCGATCAACGCCTTTCTACGAACCGTCATCGTCGGCACCCTCCCCCGCCAGATGCGCGAGGTGTGCGGACTCGACTGGGACGACCGGAAGCAGCGCCGTTTCGATCGCTTCGCAGCGGGGATGCGCGCAGCGAACCCGTTGTTCAACCGGCTTCCGATCCGGCTGCTGTACACACCGTGGGCGGCCGAGGGCTGGGAACGCACCGGCGTGGATCCGCGCCGGATCCACAACGGGTGAGCGAGCGCCGGTCACTCATCTGCCACGATCCCCAGCACTTCAACTGACCGCAATGCGGCGTACAGTTCGGCCGACTGCACCGGGTCGGTCACGTCGCGTCCAGTGAGGTCCCGAACCTTGCGCAATCGGTAGCGGACCGTGTTCCGGTGGCAGTGGAGCGCCTCGGCGACGTCGCCGGCCGCCCCGTGGCAGCGATACCACTCCGCCAGCACCGAAAGCAGATCGTCGCGGTCGGGTGGGGGCAGTCGAAGCACACCGCCCAGCACCGACTCGGTGAACACTCGCGCCGCGCCGGACGCGGTCACCAGCAGATGGGCCATCGGGTCACTGCCGAACCGCACCAGCCCCTCCGTGCCCGGCGGCGTGCTGCGCGCCGCCAGCCGGGCCTGTCCGAGAGCCTCCGGAATCCCCAGCGGAGTACCGAACTCCGCACTGACGCCGATCCGCCCGGCGACAGCCTGCCCGAGTCTGTCGACCGCCCGCACCGCCTCTCGCGACGACGCGGTGCGCAGCAGCCCGATGTGCACGTCCGCCTGGCTGTCCCAGACCGTCTGAGCCCCGGCGTCGCGCAAGGATGACGTGACCGGTGCCGGCAGCGCCTGGCCCGGATCCGCCGGAATGATCACCACCACCTGGAACACGCCGTCCTCAGGCACCCCGAGCGTTCGCAGGGCACCGAGCGAACGCACCGAACCGTCGGCGTGGTCGTCGAAGAGCATCCTGATCAGGCGGTAGCGCGCCTGCGCGTCGGAGTGCGCGAGGAGCGTCTCGGTGTCCCGGTACGCCTCGACCGCGGCGTCGGAGAATGCGTCGATCAGCTCCCAGAGCAGGGTCGCGCATTCATGGACTTCCGGGTCGCCCGGCCCCTTCGACAGCGCCGTCAGCTGTTCCCAGATCAGTCGGCCGCCGAGCCGGAACGCGTGCAGCAGCGCCGCCAGGGGCACCCCTCGCTCGGCTTTGAGCCGGCCGACCGCAAGCGCCGGCTTGAGGTTCGGCTCCGCCCCGGCGAGCGCCCGGATGATCTCCGCCAGATTGTCCCGGCACGCGCCCCGCAACTCCTCCTCCGCCAGCGGGCCGCCGTCGACGTAGAAACGGTCGGCCTGGGTGATGCGGACCGCCAACTCCTCCGCCACCGAGTCGACGTCGCTGAGCAGCAGAAGCGCGGGTGAGTTCAACCGCGGAGTGGTCGGGGAGTTCACGCGTGCATGTCCAATCGTCGCAGTGTGACCCACGATACGCGGCCATTGTGCACCGGCACAAAGTCGGCCGGATCAACCCTGTGCCGCCATACCTGGCACCGTCGGTGACCCCACTCACACAATGGAGCGATCACTGCCGAGCGTGCACGCTCACCTGGCGAATGGAGCAGAAATGCAAGACCTCGAACTGCAGGCGGTCGAGTCCGCGCTGACCGACCTCGTCGACGGCGAACGCCGCTGGGCGACGACGACGCTCGAGCAGCGTCGCGACCTCCTGATGCGCATGCGCGATCTGACCGGCGCCCACGCCCAGGAGTGGGTCGACACGGCCGTGCAGATCAAGGGCCTCGACCCGAACTCGCCGCTGGTCGGCGAGGAATGGATGTCTGGACCGTATGTGATGGCCGCCAGCCTCGGCGTCCTCGCCGACACCCTCGACCACCTCGCACAGGGCCGGAGTCCGCTCGCCGACGTCAAGTTCCACGACGTCCGCGACCGCGTCGCCGTCAACGTCCTGCCGACCAGCGTCTACGACGGGCTGCTGCTCAGCGGCTTCAGCGCCGAGGTGTGGCTGCGCCGGGGAGTCAGTCGCGCCGCAGCAAAGGCCGAGGCCGGGCTCGCGCAGCTCGACCCGTCGCGGACCGCGGGCATCGGCGTGGTGCTGGGCGCAGGCAACATCATGTCGATCGCACCGCTAGACGTGCTGTACGAGCTGATCGCCCACAACCGCGTGGTGGTGCTCAAGCTCAACCCGATCACCGATCCGCTGCTTCCCGTCTTCGGCAAGGTCCTCGCCCCGCTGATCGAGGTCGGCGCGGTCCGCATCGTCACCGGCGGGGCCGAGGTCGGCGGCACGCTGGTCCAGCACGATCTCGTGAACCACGTGCACATGACCGGCAGTGCACGCACCCACGACGCCATCGTGTGGGGTGTCGGGGACGAGGCCGTCGACCGCAAGCGCGCGGGCGACCCCAAGCTGACCAAGCCGGTCACCAGCGAGCTGGGCGGAGTCTCCCCCACCATCGTGATCCCCGGCCGGTGGAGCAACGCCGATCTGAAGTTCCAGGCACAGCACGTGGCCACTCAGCGTCTGCACAACGGCGGATACAACTGCGTCGCATCGCAGGCCCTCATCATCTCGTCGGACTGGGATCAGAAGGACCGGTTCCTCGCCGAGGTGCGCAACGCCATCGCCGCCGCACCCGAGCGCGCCGCCTACTACCCCGGGAGCGACGACCGCGTCGCGAGCGCGCTGGAGTCGTACCCGAACGCCGAACGCCTGGGCCCGGGCGGCGGTCGCCTGCTGGTCGACGACGTCCGCCCCGATGCGACCGAACCCATCCTGTCCGGCGAGTACTTCTCACCGGTCTACGGCGTCGTCGAGATCCCCTGCACCGGTGCGGCTTTCACCGGTGCCGCGGCGCGCACGGCCAACGAGGTCTTCGCAGGCACCCTCGGCGTCAACATCATCGCGGCGCCGGCCAGCGTCAAGGAACTCGGCGCGGCGTTCGACGACCTCGTCGAGGATCTCCACTACGGAACCATCGCCATCAACGCCTGGACCGGCGTCGGTTACCTGACGCCGACCGCGTCGTGGGGCGCGTACCCCGGCCACACCATCGACGACGTGCAGAGCGGCATCGGCGTGGTGCACAACGCCTGGCTGATGGACGGAATCGAGCGCACCGTGGTCCGCGGGCCGTTCCGCCCCGCCCCGCGATCGGTGATCCGCGGAGAACTCGCACTGTCGCCGAAGCCGCCATGGTTCGTGAACAACAAGACCGCCGCGACGACCGGCAAGCGGCTCACCGAGTTCGCCGCCGATCCGCGGGCGAGTCGTCTGCCCGGAATCTTCGCCTCCGCCCTGCGCGGCTGACCGTTCGACTGAAAGGGACTCAATGACAACCACTTCCATGGACGCCGACTACGTCGTCGTCGGCACCGGTTCCGCCGGAGCCGTCGTCGCTGCCCGTCTGAGCGAGCGGTCGGCCGACACGGTGGTCGCACTCGAGGCCGGCGGTGAGGACAAGAGCCAGTCCGTCCGCATTCCCGCCGCCTTCTCCAAGCAGTTCCAGACCGACCTCGACTGGAACTACCTCACCCAGCCGCAGCCAGAGCTCGGCGACCGCCGGGTGTTCTTCCCGCGCGGCAAGATGATCGGCGGATCGTCGTCGATGAACGCGATGATGTGGGTGCGCGGATACGCCGCCGACTACGACGCATGGGCGCTGGAGGCCGGCGACGGATGGTCGTTCGCCAGCGTCGTCGAGTACTTCAAGCGCATCGAGTCGATCGAGGGCGCCGTCGAGGGCGACGAGGGACGCGACGGGCCGCTCAACGTCGCCCACCAGCGCAGCCCGCGCGGTTGGACGTCCGACTTCCTCGCCTCGGCCGAACAGGCTGGATTCAAGCGCGAACGTGCCAATCTGCCTCAGCCGGAAGGCTTCACGCAGACGATGGTGTGCCAGAAGAACGGGTCGCGCTGGAGCGCCTCCGACGCGTACCTCAAGCCCGCGCGGTCGCGCCGGAACCTGACGGTGCTCACCGATGCGCACGCAACCCGGGTGCTGTTGGAGGGCTCGCGCGCAGTGGGCGTCGAGTACCTCAAGGACGGCGTCACCCACACCGTCCGCGCCCGCAAGGAGGTGATCCTCTCGGGCGGCGCGATCAACACGCCGCAGCTTCTCCTGCTGTCGGGCATCGGCGATCAAGAGCAACTGCGCGCGCACGGCATCGCCGTGGCACAGCATCTGCCCGAGGTCGGCCGCAACCTCAGTGATCACCTGATGTCGCTGATCGGCTTCGCCGTCGACTCCGACACCCTCTACGGCGCCGAGAAGCCGTTGGAGTTGCTCAACTATCTGACGCGCCGCCGCGGCATGCTCACCTCGAATGTCGGTGAGGCCTACGGCTTCATCCGCAGCCGCCCCGACCTGGAGCTGCCCGACATCGAGATCATCTTCGGTCCGGCGCCGTTCTACGACGAGGGCATCGGGGACGCGCCAGGTCACGGCATCGGTCTCGGTCCGATCCTCGTCGACCCACGCAGTCGCGGCACAGTCTCACTGGCGTCGTCGGACCCGACCGCCAAGGCCCTCATCGACCCGCGCTACCTGTCGGACGCCGACGGCGCCGACCGCGCGGCCCTGATGTCAGGTCTGCGCGCCGCCCACCGGATCGCGACGTCGGAGCCGCTGGCGTCGAAGATCGGCCGGTTCCTGCAGCCGAAGCGGGAGCTGGACACCATCGAAGCCACTCTCGAAGATGCGCTGACCTGGCATTCGCACACGCTCTACCACCCGACCGGCACGTGCCGGATGGGCTCGGACAGCGCCAGCGTCGTGACGCCCGACCTCAAGGTCCGCGGCGTCGAGGGTCTGCGCGTCGCCGACGCCTCCGTGATGCCGAAGATCGTCCGCGGCCACACCCACGCGCCGACGGTCGTCATCGGCGAACGCGCCGCGGATCTGATCAAGGGCTGACCCGGCCTCCCCGACCGCTCGATTACCCTGGGTCTCCCCGCAGGCCGGTTGAGCGAGCGCAGCGAGTCGAAACTACCTGTCCGACAACAACACTAATGCAGATCTCGACACGCTCGATCACTCCCTGGTTCCAGGAATCCTCGCCTCCGCCCTGCGCGGCTGACACTCGGATCGCTCGATCGCACCGACTGCGTCAGTCCTGCCCGTCCGGCTCATCGAGATGCGCCACCAGCGCGGACAGGAACTCCGGACCGCGGTCGCGGTGAACACTGTGCCCAGCATCGATCGTGACCATTCGGCCACGCGGCAACGCATCGGCGAGAGACTGCAGATGCCGGCCCGGCAGAAAGCTGCGGGCGCCTCCGGAGATCACCAATGCCGACGCCGGCACAGTGTTGAGCCGAGCCCACCATTCGGGTTCGGGGACGTCGAACTGCCGCAGCACGGTGTCGGGCAGCGAACGGTCGAAGCGAAGAAACGGGCCCGGACGTGCGAGCAGCGCGCCGACACCGCGGATCCGCTCGCCCAGAGTCGCGGTCGGTGCGATCTGTTCGGCGAGATCCGCCTCATCGCGAGGCATCGGCGGTATCTCCTCCAGTACGAGGCGACGGACGCGGTCGGGCCGGTCCATCGCATAGCGCAGTGCGGTGTGCGCGCCCAGGGAATGCCCGACGAGGTCGAACCGGACCAGGCGCAGTTCATCGACCACGCGTCCGAGATCGGCCGCGAAGTCGTCGAGGCGATAGTCCGCGGCGCGCCCGCTGCGCCCATGACCGCGCAGGTCCACGGCCACGGTGGCACGACAGGTGGCACGTAGCGTGCGAACCGTTGAATGCCACGTGGTGTGGTCGCCACCCATTCCGTGTACCAGGACCACCGGCGGCCCACCGGCGGTCGGACACCCCGAGACGTCGACCGCGAGGTCGGGTTCCGCCGGGTCGGCACTGTGAATCACGCGCATCGCACCAGGATAGGCCCCAGACAGAAGCCAGATTCGGGACGCCCGACACGCGAAACGTCGATTCCGTGCCGCCATATGTCGCCCGATCGCGTGAAACATTCCGTGATGCAGTTCACTAACTGCTGTGAGAGTACGTAGTGTCACACCCGTCGGCGATTGACGCAATCGTCCTCACCCTCCCAATTCACTTGTCTCGGAAGGACATTCGCATGGAGATCATCAACCTCATCCTCAGTCTGCTCGGCGGCGGCGACAGCGGCAGCAGCGGCGGCTCCAGCGACCTGGGCAGCCTCTCCAGCCTGCTCGGCGGCGGCAGCAGCGACTAGTTCCAGCTGACGACGAGGGGCGCGCGGCATGTCCGCGCGCCCCTCGTCGCACGTTCCCCGGTGCGATCGGCTGCCGTGCGGAGTCGCGAGTCAGAGCGGGAGTCGCGGGGTCACCGATCCGCCGGGCCGGCCAGAGCCGTTCCGTCGAAGCGCTCCAGGGTGACGAAATCGCTCACCGGCCGTCGCCGGAGCCGGGTGAGCTGCTTCACCGGCCGGCCGATCGGTACGGCGGCGGCCACGGCGAAGGTCTCGGGGATGCCAAGCAGTTCGCGCACCGCGGGCTCCTGCGCGCTGACCATCGTCGTGATCGTCCCGCCGTATCCCCGCGACCGGGCGGTGGTGAGGATGTTCCACACGAGCGGATACACCGACGCTCCGGAGACCACGCCCACCCGGTCGAGTTCGGAATCGGTGGCCGCCACCACCGCCAGGTCGACGGCCACCACCAAGACCACCGGCGCAGCCGCGATCGGCGCGACGAACTCGTCGACTCCGGGCGTCTCAGCGAGATCGGTCGCGGTGACGGCACTCGGGTGCACCGGGTTCCACGGGTTCTCTCCCGCGAAGCGCTGAGCCAGGTACCGCCGAGCCGCGGGCTTGCTCAACTCGGCCAACTGAGCTTTCGTACCCGGATCCCGGACCACGATCACGCGCACACCCTGTCGGTTGCCGCCGCTCGGCGCGAACCTCGCGATGTCGAGGATCTCCGACAGCCGCTCGTCCGGAACCGGATCGTCGGTGAAACTGCGCGCTGCGAACGTCGTCTTGACCACGTCGTCGAATTCCATTGCCGTCTCCCGTGAGGGTTCGTTCTACTCGCTCTGTCGGCCGGTATCCGACGGGCCGTCGTCGGACGAATCGCCGTTCGCATCGGCCTCGACCGCGGCCACCAGTTCCTCGAGCTGCGTCCCGAATCCGCGGACCAGGTCCCACAGATCCGGTGAGAGATCCGGGCACGACAGCAGCCCGACATTCAGCTCGCCGTCCACCGACATCACCGTGATGTTGAGCCCGAGGCCGTGGAAGATCGGCCCCATCGGGTACACCGCCTTCACTCTCGCGCCGAGCAGGTACATCGGATAGTCCGGCCCCGCGACGTTGGAGATGACCGCGTTGAAGATCGGCGGGTGCAGGCCGGAGAGACGGCGGTCGGAGTAGAGGCGCATCAGAGCGCCGAGGGTGTTGCCCGGCGCGAACTCCGCGTATGCGCGCAGCAGATTCGCATCGATGCCCTGGTGATGCCCCTTCGCCTGCCTGGCGTACTTGCCCGCCAGCCGAATGCGCTCCACCGGATCGGCCACCGACGTCGGGAGACGGGTGAACATACCGGTGACCTTGTTGGTGCCGGTCTCGATGAGATCGTCCTCGGTGACCCCGCGCACCGAGACCGGGACGAGCCCGACCAACGGCTCCTCGGGGAGTTCGCCGCGCGTCTGGAGGTACTCGCGGAGCGCGCCGCCCGCCATCGCCAGCACCACATCGTTCACCTTGACACCGAAGTGGTCTTTGACACGCTTGACGTCACCGAGCGGCAACCGCGCGAAGGCCAGGTTCCGGCGCGGAGTCAACGGCCCGTTGAACCGGGTCCGCGGAGCGAGGAAGGGTGCGGGCATGCCGTCGCCGGACCGTACTCGTTTGAACCATTCGAACGGCACCGGGAGCGTCTTCGGGATCAGCTTCATCGCTGCGATCGGACGCTGCACGAAGAAGTTGACCGCACCGCCGAAAGCCATGCCGGGTCGCGAGGCGCCTCCGGCGCTCTCCTTCACCCGAGCAGCGTCCAGCGCGGGTGGTTCGGGAGTGGACGTCGCGAGTTCGCCGAGGATCTCGGCGACGGTGGCACCGTCCACGCAGGCGTGGTGCATGCGCAGCACCAGCGCGATCGCCCCTTCGGACAATCCCTCCAGAACCCACAGGTCCCACAGCGGCTTCTTCCGATCCATCACCTGGGCCACGAGGTGCCCGCAGAGGGCCGCCATCTCCTCGATGCCTCCGGGTGCGGGCACCGCTATCCGGTGGACGTGCCGCTCGATGTCGAAGTCTTCGTCCTCCACCCACACCGGGTGGTCCACATTGGTCAGCGAGTCGGCGAGCCGGCGGCGCAGCATCGGGAGACCGCGGACCCGGCGCTCCATCTCCAGCCGCAGCGAATTGAACGTGTATCCGCCCGGGATGGTCGAGGGATCCACCTCCACGATGGCGGCGACGTTCATCACCTGAGACGGCGTCTCCAAGTAGAGGAACGACGCGTCCAGACCGCTCAACCTCTGCACGACGGCCCCCAATCCTTGTATGACAGTCCGTGTCTGCCACAGTCCGTGTCTGCCACTGTTCTGTATGCCACTGTCCTGTATTCCACTGTTCCCGAGCGCCTGAAACGGGTTCTCACAGGTGCTTATTCACAGTAGCGCCGTGGACCGACAGTGCGTGCACGAAGGCAGGCGCCGCCCGGGCGGGGCCTGCCCGATCACCGACCGCGGCCGGACTGCTACTCGTCGATCGGCAGTCGGTTGGCGACGTCGAGCAGTTCCCTCCTGCCGCCCCGGTCGAGGAGAACGGTGAACACGACGTCGTCGCGGTCGGCCAGACGCAGGTACGCCGCATGCTCGGATTCGACCACGTAGCCGGTACCGTGACGCCAGCCGATCGACTCCGGCGAGGCGTTCTTCGAGATGTCGGTGAACACCTGGTCGGTGGCGTCCTTCGACGTCATCCACGCCGGCTGGATCACCATTTCCGAGTTGAAGCAGTGCATGCGGCTCTTCACCAGCGCTCGCCCCGATCCGGTGTTCGACGGGCCGCGCTCGGCGGGCATCGCCCGGACCATCGAGCGGCAGGTGAGGTCCTGCCATCCCGTCGCCTCGGGTGTCTGCGGAAGCAGCCGGGGGAACTGTGCGGCCAGCGGGCCGAGCTCGCCCCAGCCGGACACCACCGTCACCTTGCTCTCGGCACCGTCGGCCGACCACCGGCCCGAATCCGCGGCGCGCAGGCGGTAGCGATGGTCGCCGGTGCCCGCGGTCCGATCGACCGCGGTGGTGTCGGGCCCGGAGTAGACGACCACCCCGTCGTCCCGGATCAGCAGATACTCGTCCGCACCGGAGACGCCGTTCCAGACCGCTTTCACCTCGCCGCCGTCCGCCGACAGACTGAGTCCGCCCGGTGAGTCCGGCGCCGAACCGCCCAGCATCGCCCGCACGGCGAACAACGATGCCAGCAGCACCAGCACGGCGACCGCGGCGATGATCAGCACGGGCCTGGCGGGTGTCCGGGCACGTCCGGGTGCGCTCGGTTCGTTCATCAGAACGGCAGCCTTTCCATGATCGCCCGCGCTTGCTTCGGGTCCTTGGAGTCCGGCACGGCCACCTCGACGTAGGTACGCGCGCGCGGATCGTCCGAACTGGAATAGACGAATACCGCTCTCGCCTCGGAGCTCTGCACGCCCGTCGAGAGCCGCCCCTTGGTGCCCTGGGCGGTCTTGAAGCCGAAGTCGGTCGGAGCCGTGATCGGCAACTGGCCTACGGCGGCCGTCCCCGCATCATCACTGTTCGCGTACGCGGCGATCTGCACCGAGTACTGCCGATCGGCGCCGTCGATCTTGTCGCACACGATCAGCCGGGACGTCTTCTGGTCGTCGTCCACCGGGTACGGCCCCAGTCCGCGGCACCAGAGCGATTCGAAGCCGTTCGAATTCACCGGGGTGGCCGGTACGAGTTCCGGATAGAGCTTCGCCATGTCGAGGAACTCGCCCCACGTCTGGGTGACCGTCAGCTCGGCCCGGTCGGAGAACGCCGAACCGCCCGACGACGTCGAGCGCGCCGCCACCGAGTAGGAGTGCTCGCCGGGGACCGGAGATCGGACCACATAGGAATTGTCGTCGGTGACGTCGATGACGTCGTCGTCCTGTTTGATCAGGTACTGCTCGGCCCCGCTCACCGCCGGCCACGACAGGTCGACACCCTCGGCGGTCATCTTCGCCTCCGGCGACGACGGTGTCGACAGGCCCGACGCACTGTTCCACGCGAACGCTCCACCCACCCCCAGGGCCAGTGCCGCAACGACCGCGACGGTCGCGAGCGCGGGAGTCCGCCGGTACCAGTGATCCCCGTGCGAGCGGTCCGGGCTCCCCGTGGGCACCGGTGCCGGGCCGGACGGGCCACCCGCCCGGTGTGGCCCGGGGACGGGTGCACCGGGAGTGTTCGCGAACATCGGCCCGCTGGGCGTCACATTCACCGGTCCTCCGGTGAACGCCGAGTACAACGCGCAGGCGAAAGCCGTCGCCGTCGGTGGCCGGGCGGCGGGATCCTTCGCGAGGCCCGCTCGCAACACGTCATCGACGGCCGGCGGCAGCGAGCGCGTCCGCTCGGACGCCCGCGGCGGTTCGGCGAACAGATGTGCCGTCATCAGTCCCTGCAGACTGGTCGAGTCGTACGGTGCGCTGCCGGTCAGCAGTTCGAACGTGGTGGCCGCGAGCGAGTAGATGTCGCTGCGGGCGTCCACCCGACGGCCGTCGATCTGTTCCGGCGAGCAGTACCGCATGGTGCCGACCGTGGTTCCGGTGCTGGTGAGTCCCGCTCCCGCTTCGCCGAGCGCCTGAGCGATGCCGAAGTCGGTCACTTTGACCGCCTCCGGGTTCACCGGATCTCCGCCGGGGGTGATCAGGATGTTCGCAGGCTTCACATCACGGTGGAGTACACCGTGACGATGGGCGACGTCGAGGCCGGCGGCCACGCCGTTGACGATGTTGACGACCAGCCGCGGATCCATCCCGGCGGGCGACGCCTTCGATATCTTCGACGCATCGGTGCCCGGCACGAGTTCCATCGCGATCCACAGGACGTCGCCGAATCCGCCCCTGTCGTAGACGCGCACGAGGTTCGGGTGCGTCAACGGCGCCATCAGATCAGCCTCGCGTTCGAACCGCCGGCGCACCACCGGATCGGAGCCGTGTGCCGACCGGAGCACTTTGATCGCATCGCTGCGCGGCAGGCGCGGGTGGGCCGCCTCATAGACCTCGCCCATCCCTCCGGCGCCGAGCACCGCTTGGACGCGGTAGCCCGCGATGTCGTCGCCGATTCCGAACATTCCTCCGCCGTTTCACCAGGTGACTGCCGTTCGCGCCGAATGCTACCTGCGCGGCGTGGAGATCAGATGTGCGCCTATCCCCGCCGAATGACGGCCGTCCGCCGCGGCCCGCCCCTACCATCGGCCGACATGACCGCATCCTTCTCCGCAGACGAGCTCGACACCGCGTTCGCTCAGTTCCAGCAGACCGTCGCCGATGTGGCGATCAGTAAGGACTGGGATCGATGGGCCGATCAGTTCACCGTCGACGCGACGTACATCGAGCACGCCTACGGCCGATTCGACGGCCGCGAGGCGATCCGCACCTGGGTGAACAAGACGATGCACTCGTTCCCCGGAAGCCACATGGCCGAGTACCCGTCGCTCTGGCACGTCACCGATCCGGCGACCGGCCGAGTGATCTGCGAGATCGCCAACCCGATGATCGATCCGGGCGACGGTTCGGTGTTCACGGCCACCAACATCACCATCCTCACCTACGCGGGCGACGGGCTGTGGAGCTGCGAGGAGGACGTCTACAACCCGATGGAGTTCGCTCAGATGGCTCTGGCGTGGTGTGACCGCGCCGCCGAACTGGGCACGCTCGACGACGCCGGACGCCGGTGGCTGGAGAAGACCGGCCCGATGTTCGGTCGGCGGTGACCGGCGTTTCGACCGCTCCTCACTACCGACCTCGCGGTAACCTACGGTGACGTAACCCACCGGGCCGCACGTTAACGGATCTGCCCCGGGCAGACGATCTACGCACCGAGGGCTGCGGTTTCTCAGCGCCCCCACAGGGCGCGCGGAGACTTGGGGCATGCGTCCATGTGACGTAGCCTGGAGTCCGAATATGCATGTCGGGCACGTCGCGGCGGTGCTCGGCCGCGACCCGACACGACCTGAACCCGACCAGAGGAACACCGATGGCACGTCAACTCACACAACTCGAACTCCTCAAGGAGTTGGAGCCGACGGCAGAGGCCAACGTCAATCGCCACCTCAAGACGGCACGCGACTGGAACCCGCACGACTACGTGCCGTGGGACGAGGGCAAGAACTACGCGGCTCTGGGCGGCAGGGACTACGAGCCCGAGGACTCGCAGCTCGACGAGGTCGCCAAGGCCGCGATGATCACCAACCTGCTGACCGAGGACAACCTGCCCTCGTACCACCGCGTGATCGCCGAGAACTTCTCGATGGACTCCGCCTGGGGCCATTGGGTCGGTCGCTGGACCGCCGAGGAGGACCGTCACGGCATCGTGATGCGCGACTACCTGGTCGTGACCCGCGGCGTCGACCCGGTGGCCCTCGAAGAGGCGCGCATGATCCACATGACCAACGGCTACGATCCGATGCTCGCGGCTGCGGACCGCGCCGACGAGATGAAGGCGAACGGCGAGGAGATCGGGCTGCTGCACTCGGTCGCGTACGTCACCTTCCAGGAACTCGCGACCCGCGTGAGCCACCGCAACACCGGTAAGGCGTGCAACGATCCGATCGCCGACCGGATGCTGCAGCGCATCGCCGCCGACGAGAATCTGCACATGATCTTCTACCGCAACATCTGCGGGGCCGGCATGGATCTGGCGCCCGACCAGACACTGCGCGCGGTCACCGACATCGTCACCAACTTCCAGATGCCCGGAGCGGGTATGCCGAACTTCCGGCGCCACGGCGTGCTGATGGCCAAGCACGGCATCTACGATCTGCGCCAGCACCTCGAAGAGGTCGTCCAGCCGGTTCTCCGGAAATGGAACGTCTTCGAGCGAAACGACTTCAGCCCCGCCGGCGAGAAGACCCGCGACGAGCTCGCGGCCTTCCTCGACCAGCTCGACAAGGACGCGACCCGCTTCGAGGAGATGCGCGACCGCGCGCTCGCTCGCGAGGCGGCCAAGCGGGAGAAGCAAGCATCCTGAGTACCACCGCACTGACTGCACCGGCGCCTTCGGAGACCTCCGAGGGCGCCGGTGCGCCGTCGTCTCTCCAGCGTCCGTCCACTGATCGCACCCCGCTGCGGATCGGGTCGATCGAGTTGAACAGCCCGGTGGTGCTGGCACCGATGGCCGGCGTCACCAACGTGGCCTTCCGCGTGCTCTGCCGTGAGCTCGAACTCGCACGGACCGGAACCGTCTCCGGCCTCTACGTCTGCGAGATGGTCACGGCGCGGGCGCTCGTGGAGCGGCATCCGGTCACGATGCACATGACGACCTTCGATCCGAGCGAGTCACCGCGATCGATGCAGCTCTACACGGTCGATCCGGAATACACCTACCGCGCGGCCAAGATGATCGTCGACGAGGATCTCGCCGACCACATCGACATGAACTTCGGCTGCCCGGTCCCGAAGGTCACCCGCAAGGGCGGCGGGTCGGCGATCCCCTACAAGCGACGGTTGTTCCGCAACATCGTGGCCGCCGCCGTGCGCGCCACCGAGGGCACCGACATCCCGGTCACCGTCAAGTTCCGCATCGGCATCGACGATGAGCACCACACGCATCTCGACGCCGGACGGATTGCCGCCGAGGAAGGCGCCCAAGCCGTGGCGCTGCATGCCCGCACCGCATCGCAGCGCTACTCGGGCACGGCGGCGTGGGACGAGATCGCGCGCCTGAAGGAGCATGTCACCACCGTGCCCGTGCTCGGCAACGGCGACATCTTCGAGGCCGAGGACGCCGTCCGCATGATGGAGCAGACAGGCTGCGACGGCGTGGTCATCGGCCGCGGCTGTCTCGGCCGCCCGTGGCTGTTCGCCGAGCTGTCGGCACGGTTGGCCGGTGTGAATGCGCCCACTCCGCCCGACCTCGGGGAAGTGGGCGAAATCATGATCCGGCACGGCGAACTGCTCGCCTCGCACCACGGCGAGGACAAGGGCATGCGGGAGATTCGCAAGCACGTCGCCTGGTATCTGCGCGGCTTCCCTGCCGGCTCCGACCTGCGCTCCTCGCTCTCTCTGGTGAAAACCCTCGACGACCTGCGCGAACTCGTCGCCGAGCTGCCCTCCGACGTCCCCTTTCCCGCTGACGGTCATGGCCCGCGGGGCCGCCAGGGTTCGCCCGCGTCGGTGGCGCTGCCCGAAGGATGGCTCGACGACCCCGAAGAGGACATCGTCCCCGAGGGTGCCGAGATCATGCACTCGGGCGGCTGAGCCCTCGCCGACGGGGCGCACCGCAGAGAGTTCTCAGGTCTCGGCATTAAGATGTGCCGAGCACGCGTGGCGTGTGCACTCCGGGCCTGCCCGGCGACCACTGCGAGACCACTGCCGCATACGAAAGAAGCACTGTGAGTTCTGACCGCCCAGGCTCTCCCGAGCCCGATGACGACGAGTCGGCACAGCCCCGGCGACCCCGTCGGGCGGGCCGGACATCCGGTGCCTACGACTTCCGCGAACGGTTCGGCGACGCCGCTCCGTCACAGCCCGGTGCGGCCGGTCAGCGCGCCGAGGGTCTGCGGGAGCCGTCGTCCCGCGAGGGATACGTCCGTCCGCGGGGCCGGCTGACCGTCCGCCAGTTGATGGAGCAGATGGGGGTGGACGAGACCGCCTCCGGGCCGGCACAAGCCGCACAGGCGCAGCCCCCGCGCCGCACGCAGCCGAGCCCTCGCCCGACGCCGCAGCCGGGTCCACAGCCGCCGGCCCCGCCCGCACAGCCGTCCCGGCCGAGCACTGACGACCCGACGGCCTCCGAGGTCACGGCGATGATCCCGCCGGTCGCCGATGCGTCGGCGGTCGACCTCTCAGACACCACTACGGCCGCGCGCTTGTCTCAGGAGTCCCGAGCGCAACGCCCGTCCGTCCCCCCGCCTCCGGCTGCCACTCCGGCGCCAGCGCCTCCTCGCAGCCCGGCGGCCGCCGCGGGTGCCGCCGCAGGCGGCGCGTCGACCGATCCCGGCAACGGCGAACCGACTCGCAAGCGCCCGCTGGAGCCGACTCCCGATCTGACCGCGGCGCTGTCCCGCGTGCGCGGCGGTCGCCGGACGAAGCCCACCGGCAAGGAACGCACGACGCGAATCGCCACCAACACCGGGCGCATCCTGCTCGGCCTCGCCTGCGTGCTGTCGCTGGTCGGCACCGGCTACGCATGGAACATGATGCGCAGCATCAACGGCGGCTGGAACATCGTCAACGCCCTGGACCCGGAGAACTCCAACGTCCGCAAACCGGGCGATCAGACCGGCGACGAGACATACCTGATCGTCGGCACCGACACCCGCGCGGGAAAGAACTCCAAGCTCGGCGCGGGCGACGCCGACGTCGTCGAGGGCGCCCGCTCCGATACCGTCCTGCTGGTCAACATCCCCGCCGACCGCAGCCGGGTGGTCGCGGTGTCGTGGCCTCGCGACCTCGCCGTCGACCGTCCCGAATGCCAGAACTGGGACAACTCGACGCAGAAGTACTCCGGGACGCTCGAGGCCGCGAGTTCGGTGAAGCTGAACGGCGTCTACGCCGACGGCGGCCCCAACTGCCTGGTGAAGACGCTCACGCAGATCAGCGGGCTGAACATCAATCACTTCATCGCGATGGACTTCTCCGGGTTCGAGGACGTGGTCCGCACGGTCGGCGGAGTCCAGGTGTGCTCGACCGTCCCGCTCTACGACTACGAGCTGGGGACCATCCTCAAGAAGGCCGGCACCAAGAAGCTCACCGGCCGCCAGGCCCTCAACTACGTCCGCGCTCGGCACATCTCCGCGGAGGGCAACGGCGATTACGGTCGCATCAAGCGGCAGCAGCTGTTCATGTCGTCGCTGCTGCGGTCGTCGCTGTCGGGCGACGTCTTGTCGAACCCGTCGAAGCTCAACAAGGTGGCGCGCTCGTTCATCGCCAACAGCTACGTCGACAACGTCGACACCGACTCGCTGATCCAGCTCGCCGAGTCGATGCAGGGCATGGAAGCCGGGCGTGTCACGTTCCTGACCATTCCGACCTCGGGCACGTCCACCGACGGACAGAACAACGAGATCCCGCGGATGGACGACATCGACGCGATCTTCAACGCGATCATCGACGACAAGCCGCTGCCCGGCGAGAAGAAGGCCAAGCCGTCGAGCACCAAGAAGCCCTCCGCTTCCCCGAAGCCCCCGGCGCCGAGGACCGAACTCACCGCTCAGCACGCGTCCAACATGAGCGTGCGCGTGCTCAACGGCACCGACGAGTCGGGCGTCGCGGGGTCCGTGATGGAGGAACTGGTCCGTCAGGGCATCGACGTGTCCGGCATCGCCGACTCCTCGGAGAAGCGGACCGACACGGTCGTCCGCTACGGTCCGGGCGAGAAGGACTCCGCGGCGACGATCGCGAAGATGTTCCCCGGAGCGCAGATCCAGGAGGACAGCACGGTGAAGGCCGGCGTCGAGGTGATCGTCGGGTCCGACTTCGGCGGCACGCAGACCATCGGTTCGGTCCCGACCGCCGGTTCGGTGCTCTCCGTCGGCGAACTGCCGGCCAACACCGATAACAGCGACCTGCCCAACGACCTCTCGGTCACCAACGCAGGCGACACGACCTGCGCGTAGCCCGTCGGCCACCGCTGCGACAACCTGCGCGCCGAGTGTTCACGCCGACTTCACCGTCGGTGAAGGGCGAGGCCGGCCGGTTTACGTAAGCTGGGTTGCATGCGTGACGCTTATCAGGAGCAGATGGCTGCACTGAACAAGGCTCTCGGCGACATGGTCGACGAGGTGGGTGCGGCGATGGCTCAGGCCACCCAGGCACTGCTCGAGGGCGATCTCGAACTGGCCGAAGAAGTGATCTCCAACCACGACTCGGTCGCCGAGAAGTCGGCCGAGGCAGAGGATCAGGCTTTTCAGCTGCTGGCGCTCCAGGCGCCGGTCGCGGGTGATCTGCGCTCGGTGGTGAGCGGCTTCCAGCTGGTGTCCGAGATCGACCGGATGGGGGCGCTGGCGTTGCACGTGGCGAAGGTCGCGCGCCGCCGCCACCCCGCCAAGGTCCTGCCGGACGAGGTCGCGGGGTACTTCGAGGAGATGGGCCGGCTCGCCGTCGAGCTCGCGCAGAACGCACGCCGCGTGCTCGAGAACCAGGACTACCACGACGCGCTGACCCTGATGGACGACGACGACGCGATGGACGATCTGCACCGCCATCTGTTCACCGTCATGATGGACCGCGAGTGGTCGCATGGTGTCGCCGCAGCGGTCGACGTCACTCTCCTGGGCCGCTATTACGAGCGGTTCGCCGACCACGCGGTCCTCATCGCCCGCCGCGTCGTCTTCCAAGCCACCGGGAAGACTCCCGAACAACTGCTCGAGGCGAGCTGACCCGACGAAAGCGCCCTCCGGCGATCCGCATCAGCGGAGCCGGAGGGCGCTTTCGCGCACGAATGCACTCCGCGCGATCAGCCGCCGTTGAAGGCCGGCTTGTAGGCGCGGCAGGCCGAACCGCGCAGGAAGCCGCAATCCGGTCCGGCGCCGGGCACCTCGCCCGCGATCACCGGGATCGTGACGTACGACTTGCTCAGGTCGACGGTGTCGATCACCTTGCCGCCGGTGGCAGGCGTGCTGAACTGCCATGAGGGAAGGTCGCCGCCGGGTGCGGAGACCGTGACCCGGATCCGTGAGCCCTTTCGGAACCCGTGCATCAACGGGTTGATCGGGATCGTGATCTGGTTGAATCCGTCGGCCAGCGGCGTCTGAGTGGTGAAATCGGGGGCGGTGCCGTCGCCGCGGAAGCTCGAGCGCAGCACACCGGTCCCGACCGATGTCTCCTGTCCCCTGCCGTTCACCTCAGAGACCGTGACCTGCAGATCGGTGACCTTCGCCGTGCTCTTCAGCCGGAGTGTCACCGAACCGTTCCCGAGAACCACCTTGTCACGGGAAAGCGGAGCGCTGATGAAGCCCAGCCCGCTGCGGCCCGGTGCGGGACGCCAATCGTAGTCCGGGTGGATGCCCCAGGCCGCCGCCGTGTCGGTGGAGGCGTTCTTGAGCGTGTTCAGCGGCCGGTTGAGCGGATTCGGTGCGAACGACACGGTTCCGCCGGCGGGCCGGGAACCGAGCCGGCCCTTGTCGTTCAGGAACATCCGCTCGGTGCTCGTGGGCCACGCGGACAGCGATCGCTGCCACGCCGACGAGAGCCCGCCGGGACCGGCTGCGCCACCGCCGTTGTCGAAGAGCGCCCACAGTCGCGGCGTCTGCGCCTTGAAACGAGCTTTCGCAGCGGCGACGGTGCGCGAATCGCTGAAGCGCACCGGCGGGATCTGCTGGCCGGGTGCATTGGTGGCCGCCGGGAACACGACGGTGCCCAGCGGTTGCATGTTCGGCGGCGTGTGCGGCACCTGGTTCGCGACGAACAGTTGCAGGAACTCCGCCCAGCGCGAGAGGATCTGCGGTCCGAGCGAATCGAAGTGATGCCCGTTGATGATGTTGACCCAGACGTTCGGGTTGTGATCGAGATGCTTGATCAGATTGACCCAGTTGGGTCCGGTCTGCTCGTCCTGTGCGGCACCGACCAGGAACACCGGGACGTCGATGCGGTCGGCCCAGTCCGGGATCGAGCGTTCCTGGTACACCTTCGCCGCACGCGTCGGGTTGTCGCGGATCAGCTTGAACACGTTCTGCGTCTGACGGCGGAGCTTCTGATTGTTCGCACAGGTCTTGTCGCCGCCCTCGATGCGCGCCCGCACCCACGGTTGTCCGCCTGCCGGCCCGGGTTGCGCCTGCTGCACCCGTTCGCGGAGCCAGGAGTTCGCGAAACCCTTGTTGTAGATGCCGCCCGGCAGACCGGTGGAGTACAGGTCATCGGTGGTGCTCATCGGCGCGATCGCGGCCAGATGGGGTGGTCGCGTACCCGCGGCGAACATCTGCGAGATGCCGGAGAACGAAATGCCGACCATGCCGACGCGATGCCCCGACACCCATCGCTGGCGTCCCACGGTCTCGATCGCGTCGTACGCGTCGAACGCCGCGACATTGTCGAAGAGGCCGAAGTCTCCTCCACTGCAACCGCTTCCCCGCATCTGAAGGCTCACCGAGGCGAAGCCGAGCATCTGCGTCGCCAGCGTCGAGCCGACGATCACGGAGGTGTCGGGGGCCTGCGGGTCCTTCAGGCCGACCTTCTCCCCGACCGCGCCGACCACCAGGTCGTCCGGTGCGGCGTTCTGGTAGCCGGAGTACTCGATCACGGTCGGAAAGGGCCCGTCCGAGAGCTTCTTGCCGTACGGCAGCCGAACCGTGGCGGCGAGCGAGACCCCGTCGCGCATCGTGATGTAGTTGAGCCCTTCGTGAAGGGTCTGCCCGTACAGCGACGGCGCGGGCGGCGGAGAGTCCTTGCCGGTCACCTCGACCGGCGCGCTCTTGATCCCGGCCCCGACGAAGCGGTAGCGCCCCGGCTGCAGGTCGCGCACGATCAACGATCCGAGCGAATCGGCGACGCCCGAGCCCGCACGATTGCCCGCGTCGTCGACGAGTGTCAGCGCGGTACCCGGCCGCGCGTCGGTCAGATACGCCTGCGACACCCCGCCGCCGACGTGGACTGGCTGTGCCGCGGCGGATTCGCCCACCGTCCCGACCGCGGCGAGTAGCACGGTCGCCGCGGCGACCGCGGCCGCGGTCCGGCGCAACGCGCGTCTTCCTGAGAACATCTGATCCCCGATTCTGTTCTTCTCCCGGCGCTCCCGCAGCGCACGGGTCACTGCGCGACGTAACCCAGCAGCAGCTGCACACCGCCGTCCGCGATCCGTCGGACCGCTTCACGGTCGCCGGTGGACAGATAGCTGAGAGTCATGCCGTCGGTCATGGCCACGACGATCGTGGCCAATTCCTCGGCCGGGAGCGTCCACGTGACACCGGTGGTCTCGGCCGCGACCACGAGCAGTCCGGAGACGAGCTCGTTGTAGCCGCGGTAAAGACTCTCGGCGAGGTGCTCCAGACCTTCGGTTCGTCGGGCGTAGAGCGCCAGCTCCACCAACGCGTATTCGCGGTCCCGATTCTCGATGAGGTCGTGCATGAAGGAGTCGAATGCGGCCCGCGCGACATCCGCGATGTTCATCTGGGAGGTGGTGAACATCGCCGACGCCTCGCGGAGCCATTCGCCCATGCCGGCCAGCTCTTGCGCGATCCCGGTCTCGACGACCGCGGCGAGCAGATCGTCGCGGGATGCGAAGGCGTAGAACAGGCTCGACTGTCCGACCTGGGCCTCCAGAGCGATCCGACGCGTAGTGGCGGCTTCGACGCCGTCGCGGGCGATCACCCGCATCGCGGCGTCGATCGCTGCTTCGCGCCGCTGTTCCACCGTCAGTCGCGCCATCTGCCCTCGAAGTTGATCAATTGATCGAAACTGTTCTGTGGTGACCGTAGTCACCGGCTAGGCAAAAGGCAACCCCGGCCACTATCTGCGGAGAGTGGCCGGGGTCGCCGTCGTATCCGTCGGTGTGAGATCCGACCGGTCGATGTCAGATCCGGGGGATGCTGCCTCGAGAGCCGTACCGGGCGCGCACGCGCACCGTCATCCGAACCGTCCCGAGATGTAGTCCTCGGTCTCCTTCCGAACCGGATTCGAGAACATGTCGGCGGTGGCGCCGGCCTCCACCAGTTCCCCGGGCCGTCCCGCACCGGCGAGATTGAAGAACGCGGTCTGATCGCTCACCCGCGCCGCCTGCTGCATGTTGTGCGTGACGATCACGATCGTGTAATTGTTCTTCAGCTCGGCCACCAGATCTTCGATCGCGAGGGTCGAGATCGGGTCGAGCGCCGAACACGGCTCGTCCATCAGAAGCACCTGCGGTGACACCGCGATGGCCCGCGCGATGCACAGCCGCTGCTGCTGGCCGCCGGACAGTCCGCCGCCCGGCTTGTCGAGCCGATCCTTGACCTCGTTCCACAGGTTGGCCCCGCGCAGGCTGGCCTCGGCCACGTCGTCGAGTCTGGCCTTGTCACGCACGCCCGCCAGTTTGAGCCCCGCCACCACGTTGTCGCGAATGGACATGGTCGGGAACGGATTCGCCCGCTGGAACACCATGCCCACGGTGGTTCGCACCCCCACCGGGTCCACACCCCTGCCGTACAGGTCGAGTTCGTCGAGCTTCACCGACCCGGTGGTGTACGCCCCTGGCGTCACCTCGTGCATCCGGTTGAGTGTGCGCAGGACGGTGGACTTACCGCACCCCGACGGACCGATGAAGGCGGTCACCGACTTCGGCGCGATCGTCAGGGAGACATCCTTCACGGCGTGGAAGTCGCCGTAGTAGACGTTCAGATCCTCGATGGTCAGACTCTTGGCCATGTCTAGCTTCTCTCCATTCGGGGCCCGGTGAACCGTGACAGCACTCGTGCGAGCACGTAGACGATCGCGACGGCGATCACCAGCGTCAGCGCGGCGCCCCAGACGGTCTCGTAGCCGCTGGGCCCCTTGTTGTATTCCTGCAGCATCATGAGCGGCAACGACTGCTGGTTGCCGGAGAACGGATTCGGGTTCATCGCCCGGGTGGCGCCGACCAGGATCAGCACCGGAGCCGACTCGCCCATGACGCGGGCCACCGCCAGCATGATCCCGGTGATGATCCCCGACATCGCCGTGGGCAGCACCACCCGAAGGATCGTCTTCCACTTCGGGATGCCGAGCGCGTATGCGGCCTCGCGAAGGTCCTGCGGGACGATCTTGAGCATCTCCTCGGTGGACCGGACCACCAGCGGCACCATCAGCAGCACCAGCGCCAGCGCCACCGCGAAGCCGGAACGAGGAAGATCGAGGGTGGTCCGCCAGACCGCGTAGATGAACAACGCGGCGACGATCGACGGCACACCCGAGAGCACGTCGACCATGAAGGTGGTGACGCGCACGAGCGAAAACCGTCCGCGCCTCTTCCCGGTGTCCGCGTACTCCACGAGATAGACGGCGACGAGCACGCCCAAGGGGATCGCGACGGCCGCCGCTATCGCCGTCTGTACGAGCGTCCCCACGATCGCGTTGGCCGCGCCGCCGTAGCGTTCCGATCGCGTCCACCAGTCGATGTCGAGCACCGGTCCGATGCCGCGGGCGATCAGCGTGTACACCAGCCAGCCGAGCGGAAGCACCGCCACGGCCACCGCGGCGATCACCGCGCCGCGCACGGTCGTGTCGGCGACCTTCCGGCGCGGCGAGAGTTGTGTCAGTTCCATATCGTGATTCCTCAGCCTCGAACCCTGCGCGCGATCACACCGCGGGCCGCGGCGTTCACGAGGAAGGTCAAGACGAACAGGACCAGACCGGCTGAGATGTAGGCGCCGGTCTTGATCGGCGAGTCGAATTCGGCCGCGTTGTTCGCGATCACGGTCGCCAGCGTCTGACCGCTCTCCATCAGGTTGAAGTTGATCGGTCCGGCCGTGGAGATGATCAGCAGCAGCGCCATCGTCTCGCCCAGCGCACGGCCCAGTCCGAGCATGGCGCCGCTGATGTAGCCGGAGAGGCCGAAGGGCAGGACCGCGTATCGCACGACCTCCCACTGGGTGGCGCCGAGGGCCAGGGCGGCCTCACGCTGGTTTCGCGGCGTCTGCGCGAAGACCTCGCGGGTGACCGCGGTGATCACCGGCAGGATCATGATCGCCAGCACGATGCCCGCGGTGAGGAGGGTGCCGCCGGTCGACATGTTCGCGACGTTCGCCGGCTGCCGGAAGAACGGGAGGAAGCCGAGGTGATCGACCAGCCATTGGTTCGGCCCCACCATCGCCGGACCGAGCACCAGGATTCCCCACAGGCCGTACACGATCGACGGGATCGCGGCCAGCAGGTCGACGACGTACGCGATCACCGTCGCGAGCCGCTTGGGCGCGTACTCGCTGACGAACAGTGCCACGCCGAGCGCCACGGGCATCGCGATCACCAGTGCGATCACCGACACCAGCACCGTCGCGTAGAGCTGCTGGGGGATGCCGAACTTGATCTCACTGCCCGCCACCACCCACGACCCGGTGTATGTGAAGAAGCCGACGGTGTTCTTCGCGAGCGCAGGGACCGCCTGAATGAGCAGGAACAGCGCGATCAGCCCGATGACGATCGAGACCAACAGGCCCGAGCCGGTGGCGAGCGACGACATGACGCGGTCGCCGAGACGGCTGACCGCCGAGCCGGACGCGGGGCCCGACTCGGCAGTCAGCGATCGCTCACCGGCCGCCCGCGGCGACGGGGTTCCGCCGGCCACGGGCGTTTCGGACACGGCCGGGTCCCCGTCGGCATCTGCGCGGGAGGTCACGGGAGTGTCCGAGCGAGTCACAGCGCGTTGATCGTTCCGCGCAGCTTGGCCTGGAAGGCCTCAGGCAGCGGGACGTAACCGAGCTTGTCGAGGCCGTCCTGGCCCTTGTCCAGGATCGTGGTGAACGCGGACTTCAGGTTGTCGGAGACCGCCGAGTCCGAGTAGCCGGTGGAGCACACGATCTCGTAGGTCGTGAGCACCAGCGGGTAGGCGCCGGTCTCCTTGAGTCGGTAGAGGGCGTCGGTGTCGACCACCAGGTTCTTGCTGGACGGGTCCACGAACTGAGCCGCGTCGAGAGCCTTCGCGGCGGTGTCCTTGGTCAGCTGAGTGGGTCCGGCGCCGAAGTCGACGGCCGCCACGCTCAGCTCGTTCTCGGTGGCGAAACCCCACTCGACGTAGCTGATCGAGCCCTCGGTCTTCTTGACCGTGTCGCCGACGCCGGTCGACTTCGAGGCACCCGAGCCGCCGTGGCCGGCCCACTCCTTGCTGTGCTCGTACGGCCAGTCGGCCGGTGCGGCGGTGTTCAGGTAGCGCGTGAAGTTGTCGGTGGTGCCGGAGCTGTCGCTGCGGTGCACCGGCACGATGGTCGTGGCCGGGAGCTTGACGCCCGGGTTGAGCGCGGCGATCGCGGGATCGTTCCACTTGGCGATCTTGGAGTCGAAGATCTTCGCGAGTACGGGCGCGTTGAGGTTCAGCTTCTCCACACCGGGAAGGTTGAACGCGATCGCGACCGGCCCCGCGACCAGCGGCAGGTGCCAGGCCTCGTTGCCCGAGCACCGGCTCTTGGCGTCGGCGGCCTCAGCCGGCTTGAGCGGCGAGTCGGAGCCGGCGAAGTCGACGTCGCCCGAGATGAACTTCTTGATTCCGTCGCCGGAGCCGGAGCCCGTGTAGTCGAGGATGACGCCGCCGTTGTCGGTGAGGACCTGCGAGAAGTGCTCCATGGCCTTCTGCTGGGCCGTGGACCCTTCACCGGTGACGGTGCCGGACGAGGAGTCGCCGTCACCGCACGCGGTGAGGACGAGGGAGGCCGCGGCGATGCCGGCAACGGCGGCGCCTGCGGTGCGGACGAGCTTCGGTGACGCGCTCATGGGAGTCGGGGTGCCTTTCGATCTGTTCAGGTATCGAGGCGAAACTATCGACGCCCGGTTAGGACAGAGCGACCGGCGAGTGACGGCCCGGGTAACAGTCCGGGCACGAAAATGAACGGCTGGTTGACGCCGGGTTCAGCCCCGGCGATAGGCGATGTCGGCGGTGTACCGGGTGAATCCGAGCCGCGAATACGTGCGCAACGCCGCAGAGTTGTCGCCCTCGACGTACAACTCCACTTCGTCGAGCCCGCGGCCGCCGGGGCGCAGGTCGGCCATATAGCGCAGGCCGGCGAGCGTCAGCAGCGCGCCGAGGCCACGGCCCTGCGCGGCGGAGTCGACGCCGACGATGTACACCTCGCCGAGGGGCGCGGCTCCGTCGGCGGCGGGATGGATCTTCGTCCAGTGGAATCCCAGCAGGACGTCCGGGTCGGCGGCGTCGAACGCCAGGAATACACCGTCGGGATCGAACCAGTCCGCGCCGGTGCGGGCGGCGATGTCGCGCAGCGTCCATCCGCCCTGCTCCGGGTGCCAGGAGAAGGCGTCGTTGTTCACCCGGAGGATCTCCGCGTCGTCGGACGGTCCCGCGTACGTACGCAGCGCGATGTCCTCGCGCCGGGGGAGATCGGGCAGCGGCTGTGCCACGGGCCTGCGCAGTTGCAGCAGTTCGCGGGCACGTACCAGACCGAGTGCCGCGGCGACGGCGGCGGCTGCGGGCAGGTCGCCGTGCGCCCACACCTGCGGCGGTTCCGAGCCCGGCAGATCGCCGGCGGCGGTCAGGGCGGCGTCCACGAGAGCACGACCCTCCCCGTGGCCCCGGTGGTCGGGGTCCACCACCGCTTCCACCATCGCCGCACCGCCGTCGCGCGCCGCGAGGACGTTGGCGTATCCATGATCGGTGAGGACATGCAGGTCCGCCCCCGAGTCGATCGCGAGGCGCGCCTGCTCGGCGAGCGGCGCGATACCGTCGACGCGTTCGGCGCGTTCGCACACCTCGCGCGCGAACGCCGAGTCGTCGGCGGTCAGGGAGTCGGAGACGACGCGGTGCCGGATCTGCTCATTCATCACAGTCCAATGTATCGGCAGCCGGCGACCACTCGTCCTACCCTGTCTCGTCCTGCTCGGTGTCGTGCAGCTCTGTCTCGCCCTGCTCGGCTCCGTCGCCGGCGTCGCGGTCGCCCCGGCGCGTCGGCCGCACAGCCTTGTAGCCGACGTTGCGCACCGTGCCGATCAGTGACTCGTGATCACTGCCCAGTTTGGCTCGCAGACGCCGGACGTGGACGTCGACTGTGCGGGTGCCGCCGAAGTAGTCGTAACCCCACACCTCGTGCAGCAGTTGGGCCCGGGTGAAGACCCGGCCCGCGTTCTGCGCGAGGAACTTCAGCAGCTCGAACTCCTTGTACGTGAGATCGATCGGCTTGCCCCGCAATCGGGCCGTGTAGGTCGACTCATCGATCACCAACTCGCCCAGGGTCACCTTGTCCGGCTGCTCGTCCACGCCACCGGTCACGCGCGTCGACACCAGGCGCAGCCGGGCGTCGAGCTCCGCGGGTCCGGTGGTCGGCAGCAGGAAGTCGTCGACGCCCCAATCGGCGTTCACCGCGACCAGTCCGCCCTCGCCGACGACGGCCACCACCGGGGCGGTGCCGGTGTCCGACACCAGCCGGCACATGGTTCTCGCACCCGCGAGATCGCTGCGCGCGTCCACCAGGATCACCTGTGGTTCGCCCAGCTGCACCAGCGAGGACGTCTGGGCAGGCAGCACGGCCACCTGATGGGACAGCAGGGAGAGCGATCCCAGGACGGCTTCGGCAGTTTGCTCTTCGGTCAGCAGCAACAGGTCCACACACCACTCCGATCTCGTCGTGGCCTCAGCACTGTGGGCTGTCGATCGACGCTGGTCGCAGCACCCGGTTATCAGATGACAGAATAGCGCCGATGCTCCTCACCGCCCACGACCCCCCGAAACCCGCGTCCCGCCGGTACCTGCAAATCGGTGCCTGGATCGCAGTCGTCCTCGTCGTCGTGGGCGTCCTGGCGCTGATCGCCGACGACTTCGCGGCGTCCCGCGCCGAGCACCGCCTCGCACGCGCCGTCCAGGCCTCACCCGGAGTCCCCTTCGAACCGGATGTGATCATGGCCGGCTTCCCGTTCCTCGCGCACCGCTCTGAGGGGAACTTCAGCTCGGTGCTGATCAGCGCCGACGGCGTCCCGATCGAGGGCTGCTCCGGCGTGCCGGTGTGCACCTCGACAGTCGACGCTCGGCTGCAGAGCATCGACCTCGGCCCCACCGGCGATCTGGGCCCGCGGACGGAGCTGCGGGCGCAGTCGATGCGGACCGAGACACGAATCAACTCCCCCACCCTCGGACGGCTGATGGGGATCGTCGATCTCTACATCAATACCCCGGCTCCCGAGGACAAAGTGGGCGGCGGCGGGCCGGGCGACGGCCTGCTCGAGCGCACCGAGGGCATCATGCTGAGCGGAACCGTCCCTCTGCCCGGCTCGCCGGAGACGCAGAACGGCTATCCCCCGTCGGCCGCGAAGTACACCGCGCCGAAGGTCAAGGTGAGCGTGAAGGCTCGCGTGTCGGTGGTCGACGGCCGTGTCCGCATCGAAGCCACCGACTTCTACACCGGACCCGAGGAGCACTACTCCGCCGACGTCCCAGAGGAATTTCGATCAGCGGTATTAAAAAGGTTTTCAACCACTCTTCCGGCCCTCCAGATGGCCTGGGGAACCACCGCGAAACATGCCCTGAGCAGGGGAAGCGACCTTGTGGCCGTCAGCGAGACCGGACCGGTGTCGGTGCGCGCCGTCGACTACGCGAAACCGCTCCCGAGCAGGCCCTGATTTCTGTTGTAGGGTCGGGTCCATGCAGCACCGACGTGGGCTGATGCTCACCCGCCGACTGGCGATCGACCTCTGTCGCGTCGTCGACTGCTGCTGTCGCTTGCCGGTGACGCACCGGGTGTGATGCACCGCTGACGATCTCAGCCGCATCCTCCACCGTCTCGTCGCAGACGACCGCCGTCCCCGGCCCGGAACACCCGTCGCCCAGTGCGACGAACTCGCCGTCTGGCGCGGCCTCACGCCGCGCGCGGTGATCATTTCGAAAGGAACCGAAATATGGCACGCTCCGATGTGCTCGTCAGCGCTGACTGGGCTGAAGAGAACCTCAACACCGACAAGGTCGTGTTCGTCGAGGTCGATGAGGACACCTCGATCTACGACAGCAACCACATCCCGGGCGCCATCCGCCTCGACTGGCGTAAGGACCTGCAGGACGGCCTGCGTCGCGACTTCCTGGACGCCGAGCGCTTCTCCGCACTGCTCAGCGAGCGCGGGATCGCGAACGACGACACCGTCGTCCTGTACGGCGGAAACAACAACTGGTTCGCCGCGTACGCGTACTGGTACTTCAAGATCTACGGTCACAAGGACGTCCGTCTGCTCGACGGCGGCCGCAAGAAGTGGGAGCTCGACGGCCGTCCGCTCAGCGCCGACGCTGTGACCCGCCCGGCCACCGACTACGTCGCCCAGGCCGCCGACAACTCGATCCGCGCCTTCCGCGACGAGGTGATCGACTCGATCGGTTCCAAGAACCTCGTCGACGTCCGCAGCCCCGACGAGTTCTCCGGCAAGATCGCCGCTCCGGCGCACCTGCCGCAGGAGCAGGCGCAGCAGCGCGGTCACGTTCCGGGCGCCATCAACATCCCGTGGTCGACCACCGCCAACGAGGACGGGACCTTCAAGTCCGACGCAGATCTCACCGCGTTGTACGCGGACAAGGGCTTCGACGACGCCAAGGAGACCATCGCCTACTGCCGTATCGGCGAGCGCTCCAGCCACACCTGGTTCGTCCTTCAGGAACTGCTCGGCAAGAAGAACGTCAAGAACTACGACGGCAGCTGGGTCGAGTACGGCTCGCTGGTCGGCGCTCCGATCGAGCGCTGAGCCGCCCCGCAAACTCCCCCATCGACAGTCTCTGAGAGGACTAGTGACATGTGCGCAGCACCCAAGCAGGGTCAGACCCTCCCCGCCGGCGTCGACACTGAGAAGGAGACCGTCCTGACCGGTCAGGTCGTGGACGGTTCGGGCAACCCCGTCGCGGGCGCCTTCGTCCGTCTGCTCGACGGCACCGGCGAGTTCACCGCCGAGGTCGTCGCCTCGGCCACCGGCGACTTCCGCTTCTTCGCCGCCCCGGGCACCTGGACTCTGCGCGCGCTGAGCTCGCAGGGCAACGGCGACGTGACCGTCTCGCCCGAGGGGCCGGGCGTCCACAACCAGGACGTCACCGTCGCGAAGTGATTCGCGCGTAGCTGTTCGACGAGGCCCCGGTCCGCTGCTGCTGACCGGGGCCTCGTCGTCTGTGCGGCAATCTACGCAGCATCCGCTCAGTTCACCGGCCGACGCTCGCTCCCTCACCGCGCGTTCACCGCTCAACTGAGCGAATACCCCGCCACGTCGCGAACAACGGAACCGATGCGTCGGCGCCTGCGTCCAATTCATATGTGGCCTATCGACGAACACGGACTGATCTGGCGTGCCGACGCCCTCGACTGCGGTGTCACCGAGCTGGAGCTGAGACAGGCCCGTCGAGAACGCCGGATCTACGACGTCGGGCGCGGCGCTTTCGCCTTGGCGAGCGCGTATCCCGCCGAGCCCAGCGCAGCGGCCCGTCAGCACTATCGGTTCCGATGTCTGGCGGCAGGAGCCGCAGCGGCCCGTCGCGAAAGCGACGGTCGAGTCGTCAGCCATCAGTCGGCCGCGGCGATCCTCGGGCTGGACCTGCTGCTCCCCGATCGGCGGCTCGTTCACCTCACCAACGGCCGGAGCGGCGGCGGCAACAGCACCAGGGAACGGATGATCCATTCGGGTCTGGTCGCCGACGACGACGTCATCGAAATCGGCCGACTGCGCCTGACGAATCTCCCCCGCACCGCCGTCGACGTCGCGCTCAGCCAGACCGACTTCGCCAAGATCCTGACGGTCTTCGACGGTGCGCTACGCGCCGGAGTGTCCCGAGCCGACCTGGAACGACGACTCGCGATGCCCCGGCGCGGTGTCGCCAGAGCCAGATTCGCACTGAGCCTCGCGAGCGGGCTGTCAGCGAACCCCGGGGAGTCGTGGAGCCGGGCACAGATGATCGAAGCCGGTGTCCCCGCGCCGAAGCTGCAGTCGGAGTACGTCTTGCCCGATGGGCATCTCGCGATCTGCGACTACGACTGGGACGGACTGGTCATCGGCGAGTTCGACGGATTCGGCAAGTACCGCAGGGAGGTCATCGACACGGACGAGGACGCGGGCGACATCGTGATCCGCGAGAAGATCAGAGAGGATGCTCTTCGCGGCTTGGGCCTCGGCGTCGTCCGATGGCGATGGGAGCATCTTCAGAAGCGCACGCTGGTGCGGCTCCTCCAGCAGCACCTACCGACCTACGGTGTACGCGAATGGGAATCCGCTCAAGCGAGCGGCTTCCGCTCGGTGAGCGACTGAGCGGACCCGCGCGAACTGAGCGGACAGCCGCACTCTCCGACGAGAGCTACGTCAACCGGTCCAGCAGCTCCAAGGGATCGACACCGTAGGTCTCGACGATCTGTGCGCCGTCGTCCCCGACGTCGATGATGGCCTCCGGGGTGTAGACGCGATCGACGCACGACAGTCCGGTCAGCGGGTACGTGCACTGCGGCACGATCTTCGGATCACCGTTGCGGGCGAACAGAGTCATCATCACGAACACCTGCTTGGCGCCGATCGCGAGGTCCATCGCTCCGCCGACCGCCGGGATCGCGTCCGGCGCACCGGTGCTCCAGTTCGCCAGGTCGCCGCCGAAGGAGACCTGAAAGGCGCCCATGACGCATACGTCGAGGTGGCCGCCCCGCATCATCGCGAACGAGTCGGCGTGATGGAAGTACGAGGCGCCCGGCAACTCGGTGACGGGTACTTTGCCCGCGTTGGTGAGGTCGAGGTCCACATCGTCACCCGTCGCCTGCGGCCCCATCCCGAGCATCCCGTTCTCGGTGTGCAGGGTGATTCCGGCGCCGGGGTCGAGATGGTCGGCGATCTGGGTCGGCTGACCGATGCCGAGGTTGACGTAGGAGCCGGCCGGGATGTCGGCGGCGATACGCGCAGCGAGACGCTCCTTCGTCATCGGCGCGTCGGCCCTCCGAAGCGCCCCGGAAGCGTGAATCAGTCGATCGGTCATCGTGCGCCCTCCACGGCGAATCGGCGAGTGGGAGTCGCGACCACCCGGTCGACGTAGATGCCGGGCGTCACGACGGTTTCCGGATCGATGCCGCCGACCGGCACCACCTCGTCCACCTGGACGACGGTGGTCGCGGCGGCCGCGGCCATGACCGGCCCGAAGTTGCGTGCGGTCTTCCGGTAGACGAGGTTGCCCGCGCGGTCGCTGCGGTGCGCGCCGATCAGAGCGACGTCGCCCTTGATCGGGTACTCCAGCAGATACGTCCGACCGTCGATCTCGCGGGTCTCCCGGCCCTCGGCGATCGGAGTGCCGACCGCCGTCGGGCAGTAGAACGCACCGATGCCCGCACCGGCCGCCCGCATCCGTTCGGCGAGGTTGCCCTGCGGCACCACTTCGAGCTCGATCTCGCCCGCGCGGTACAGGCGGTCGAAGACCCAGGAGTCCGACTGCCGGGGAAAGGAACAGAGGATCTTCCTGACCCGGCCGGCCGCGAGCAGCGCGGCGAGTCCGTGGTCGCCGTTGCCCGCATTGTTGCTCACCACCGTCAAGTCTGTGGCCCCCTGCCGGATCAGCGCGTCGATCAGATCGAACGGCATACCCGCCAGTCCGAATCCGCCGATCAGAACGGTGGACCCGTCGGCGATGCCGGCCACGGCTTCGTCGACGTCTCCGCAGAAGACGGTGGCGCTCACTGGTGCCCTCCTCGGTCGGTCGGCCGTCGGGACGCGTTCCGTTCCGGCGGTCCGAGTGCTACCCCTACGACGCTATGCCTCCCGATTCAGACTGGCAATTACTCATTGAGGAACTATTGATACCTGATGGATTTCACTATTCGGCGAGCGTGGCGACCACTGTGATCTAGGAAGCAGTCGGACGACTCGTTTCGGTGACGCCACCGGCGCGCGGTACTATCGGCAGCGTGGTCCTCTTCTTTGAAATCCTGCTCGGATTGGCCTCGCTGCTGATCATCTGGTTCGCGCTGTACACCGTCTACCGACTGGTCAACGACGAGTCATGACGCGCTCCGGGAACGAAGCGATCTCCGACGCCGAGCAACGCGCTCAGCAGACCGCAGGTAAGAACCTGACGCCGGTCGGCGATCTGCCCGTTCCTCCGGACACCGCCAACCTCCGCGAGGGTCCCGATCTCCATTCCGGCCTGCTCGCTCTCCTGCCGATGGTCGGCGTCTGGGAGGGACAGGGCGAAGGGCACGATCCGGTGACCGGCGACGACTATCAGTTCGGTCAGCAGATCATCGTCTCGCACGACGGCGGCAATTACCTCGTCTGGCAGGCCCGATCCTGGGTCATCGACGACGACGGCGCGTACGTGCGGCCCGACCTCCGGGAGTCCGGCTTCTGGCGGATCAGCGAGGACGACGAGATCGAATTGCTGCTGACCCATGCCGAGGGCTCCATCGAGCTCTACTACGGCCGTCCGCTCACTCAGACGTCGTGGAATCTCACCACCGACGTCACCATCCGCTCCGAGACCGGGTCGCACACCGGCGGAGCGAAGCGCTTGTTCGGGTTGGTCCCCGACGGCGACCTCGCCTACGTGGAGGAGCGCGTCGACGCCGAGGGCGAACTGACGCCGCGACTGTCCGCGAAGCTCCGCCGCGTCGTCGGCTGACCCTCGGGTCTCACAACCGCACCACCGGCACGTCGATCCGTGACACGTCCTGGTGCGTCACCACCACCACGGCGCGCTCGCCGAAGAGATCACCGCAGATGAGCGACAGCAGTCGCTCCGCATCGCCCGCATCCAGGTGTTCGGTCGGTTCGTCGAGCAGCACCACCGGAGCCGGGTGCAGCAGGGCCCGCGCCAGCAGCAGTCGGCGCCGCTGACCGCCCGACAACGCTCCGCCCCCACCGGTCAGCTTCTCTCCCAACCCGTCTGGCAGACCGCCGAGCCACTCACCCAGCCCCACCCTCTCGAGCGCTGCGCGCATCTCGTCGTCGGAGACGTCGCCGCGTGCCACATGGAGGTTCTCCCGGACGGTGGTGGAGAAGACGTGCGCGTCGTCGGCGAAGTAGCAGACGTGCTCGCGTAGCTCCCCGGGGCCGGCGCTCACCGTCCCGGACAGCGGCGGGAGCAGCCCCGCCAAGGTCATCAGCAGCGTCGACTTGCCGACACCGCTCGGTCCGACGACCACCCGACGCTCCCCGGGGCCCACGCGGAAGTCGTCCGTCTCCCCCAGCGGGGTGGTCCATCCCCACTGCAGTGACTCCGCGGCCAGAGTCACCGGACGCGGGTCGACGACCGGGTCGGCGGCCTCGCGGTCACCGTCGGATGCCCCGTCGACGAGTGCCAGCACCCGCCGAGCGGCCTGGCGGCCGCTCTCCCACGCCATGCCGGCTTCGGTGAGCGGTGCGGTCGTCTCGAACGACGACAACGGCAGAAGCAACAGGATGCCGAAGACCATCGGCGTCACACCCGTGCCCGACGCGACGTCGGCCAGCGATCCGGGAAGCCCGGACGCCAGCTGCACCGAGATGATCGCCGCAGCGACCACGCTCACGCCCATCGAGATCGGCGTCACCGCCTGGGCCGCCGCCTGCCGGCGCATACCGGCGTTCTCGGCGTCCGCGGCACGGCGATCGGCTGCGGCGACCGTCCCCAGCACGGATCGGCGCACCCCCGCGACCGCCAGTTCCGGGCCGTGCCACAGCAGTGACGACGTGGCTTCGACCACATCGTCGCGGGCGCGCGCCGCTGCAGCGACTTTATCGGCCGCCCCGCGCGCGGCCAGCCAAGGCGCGAGCACACCGCTCACCAGCAATGCGACCGCGAGCACGATCGCGCCGGGAATCGAGACGAAGGCCATGATCGCCACGGCCGACACCGATGTCACCGCCCCGACCGCCATCGGGACCAGCCCGCGGATTACCGCACTGCCGATCTCATCGACGTCGTCGGCGGTACGCGCCATCAGCTCCGACTGCCGGAGGCCGACGGTGTAGCCCGGCGAGCCCTGCGCCAGCGCGCGGTACATCCGCGTGCGTGCGTCGGCCATCGCCGCCAGTGCCACGTCGTGCGTGGCGAGCCGTTCGACGTAGCGGAACACGCCGCGTGAGATGCCGAGCGCCCGGACCCCGGTGACCGCGACAGAGAGGTAGAGCACCGGTGGCATCTGCCACGCGCGCGTGATCAGCCAGGCGGACAGTGCCGCCAGCCCGAGCGCCGAGAGCGCTCCGGCGGCGCCGAGCAGGATCGGGATCACCAGAACGCGCCCGCGCATCCCGGTGAAGGCGAGGGCGGCGAGCATCGGATCGCGCGAGCGGTCAGCGGCCATCGGAGAGCTCCTTCGCGAAGTCGACCACCGCGTCGGCCGCCGACAGAACGCCTTTCTGATGCGAGACGACGATCACCGTGTCGCCTGCTCTCGCGCGGTCGACGAGTGCGGCGATCACCCGGCCGGCGGTGCCCTCGTCGAGATGCGCCGTCGGCTCGTCGAGCAACAGCAGCCGCGCGGGTGAGGCCATCGTTCGGGTCAGCGCCAGTCGCTGTCGCTGGCCCGCCGACAGTCCGGCGCCGCCGGAGCCGAGCACCGAGTCCATTCCGTCGGGCAGATCGGCGAGGATCTCGTCGAAGGCCGAGGCGCGCATCGCTTCGGCGACGGCTTCCTTCGGCAGCTCGCCGAACAGATCCAGGTTCTCGGCCACGGTTCCGGGGACGATCACCGGATGCTGCGGCAGCCACACCAGCCGACCGTAGTGGGCGTCCCGATCGAGCGAGGCGAGGTCGCGACCGGCTATCAGCACCCGCCCCTCGTCGGGCGTGTGAAGTCCGAGCACCGCGGCCAGCACGGTCGACTTGCCCGCGCCGTTGGGGCCGGTGAAGACGGTGAGTTCTCCGGGCCGCGCCGTCGCCGACAGGCCCCGCGGCGCCCAGCCGTCGCGGCCGCGGATGCCGAGCCGATCGAGTTCCACCGTGACGCCGACCTCACCGGGCCGACTGCTCGCCTCGGCCTCGCCGCTCGCGGCTGCGCGCGCTGTTCCACGTGAAGCAGCGCGTCCGGACTCGATGAGATCGAGAACGTCATCCGCCGCCGCGACACCGTCCTCGGCGTTGTGGAACTGCGCGCCGATCTGGCGCAGAGGCAGGTAGGCCTCGGGCGCCAGCACCAATGCGAGCACTCCCGCATACAGGCTCATCTCACCGAAGACGAGCCGCAATCCGATACTGACGGCGACCAGGGCCACGCTGAGGGTGGCGAGAAGTTCCAGGACGGCCCCGGAGAGGAAGGCGATCCGCAGCGAACCCATCGTGCTGCGGTGCAGACGCTCCCCCAGCTCGGCGACCTGCCCCGCCGGCCCCTGTGCACGACCGAGCGCACGCAGCGTCGGCAATCCGGTCATGAGGTCCACCAGCTGTGCGTTCTGCCGGCTCATCGCCGCCAGCTTCCGCCGGGTGCGGTCTCGTGTGACCAGTCCGATGAGCACCATGAACACCGGGATGAGCGGCAGGGTCACGATGATGATGACGCCGGAGATCGGGTCGGTCCACAGTTCCACCACCACGATGAGCGGGGTGATGACGACCGTCGACAGCAGGGCCGGCAGATACCCCGACAGGTAGTCGGAGAGCCGGTCGAGTCCGCGCAGCACCACCGTCAGCGCGTGCTCGCGCTCGTCGAGCAACCGCCGCGGACTCGTCTGCCCGGGATCGGTGAGAGTGTCGAGCGCTGCGACGCGCAGTTCGTCGATGGTCGCGTGAGCGGCGCGCCGGCTCACCCGATCACCGAAGTAGCTCATCGCGCCGCGGGCGGTCAGTGCCACCGCGAGCACCGTCAGGTGCACCGACTGAGCAGCGAACCCGCGCGCCGCCGGATCGGTGATCACCTCCGACAGCAGTCCGGCCAGGGCGATGGCCGAGGCGACCACCGCGACGACGTTGCCGATCGCGAACGCCGCCGAGGCCACGACGTACCGCCGCGCCGACCGCGACGCGCGGAGCAGTCGCGGGTCGAGCGGCGGCCGGCGACGAGACGTGGTCCGGGGCTCGGTCACTTACCGGTGCTCTGCAGCGGCAGGCCCACCGACGGCGGGATCTGGTCCACCGACAGCCGTTTGCGGAAGACCCAGTAGCTGTAGGCCTGGTAGGCGATGACCACCGGTGTCATGATCGCCGCGGCCCACGTCATGATGACCAGCGTGTAGTGGCTCGACGACGTGTTCGCGATCGTCAGGTCGTACGCGGCGTCCGTGGTGGACGGCAGGACCGCGGGGAACAGCGACGCGAAGAGCATCGCCACGGTTCCGGCGATGGCGATGCAGGTGGCGACGAACGCCCAGCCCTCGCGCCGTGCGGCCGTCGCGATCACCATGCCCACCGCCGCGACAGCGGTCACCACGACGATCGCCCAGGTCCAGGCGTGCCCGTACGCCAGCTGCGTCCAGATCAGGAACACCGCTGCGACCACGGCGGTCGGCACGGCGAGCCGGGCCGCGAAGGTCTGCGCATCGTGACGCATCTGCCCGGCGGTCTTGAGCGCGACGAAGACCGCACCGTGAGTGAGGAAGGCCAGCAGGGTGGTCGCGCCGCCGAGCAACGCGTACGGGTTCAGCAGGTTGAAGAAGCCACCCGTGTACTGGTGGTCGGCGTCGATCGGCAGTCCGCGCACCACGTTCGCGAATGCCACGCCCCACAGGATCGCCGGGATCCACGATCCGAGTCCGATGCCGAAGTCGCACCACCAGCGCCAGCGCGGGTCGTTGATCTTGCCCCGCCACTCGATGGCCACCACGCGCACGATCAGGCCGATCAGGATCAGGAAGAGCGGCAGGTAGAACGCGGAGAACATCGTCGCGTACCAGCCGCCGAAGGCCGCGAACAGCGCGCCGCCGCCGGTGAGCAGCCACACCTCGTTGCCGTCCCACACCGGTCCGATGGTGTTCAGCAGCACTCGCCTGCGCTTGTCGCCGTCCGGCTCGGAGCGTCGTCCGAGGAAGGACATCAGCATGCCGACGCCGAAGTCGAAGCCCTCGAGGACGAAGTACATCGTGAACAGGACCGCGATGACCAGAAACCAGAAGTTCTCAAGACTCATCGGATGCTCCTCTTAGTACGCGAACGAGAGTTCGGCGGATTCGTCGTCGTCCGAGCCGACGTCGGGCGCTGCGGCGTCCTTGTCGCTGGGACCTTCGATCACGTAGCGCCGTTCGAGGTAGAACCAGACCACCCCGAGCGCGCCGTACAGCAGCGTGAACCCGATCAGCGTGGCCCACACCATGGGCGGTGTGTGGTTCGAGACGCCGTCCTGCACCAGCATGTGGATCCTGAGCGGATCTCCGTCGGCGTCGGCCCAGTTGGGGACGACCACCCACGGCTGCCTGCCCATCTCGGTGAAGATCCAGCCGGACGCATTCGCCAGGAACGGAGTCGGCAGCATCCACAGCGCCAGACGCCCGAACCACCTCGGAACCTCCGTGCGCTTCTTCCGCAGGAACCACAGTCCGCCGAAGGCGACGACCACTGAGCCGAGCGCCCAGGTGATCATGGCGCGGAAGCTCCAGTACGTGACGAACAGGTTGGGCGCGAAGTTCTGGCCCGGCATGTTCAGCGCTTCCTGGTACTGCTTCTGCAGCTCGTTGACGCCCTTCACCTCGGAGTCGAAGCTGTGGTCGGACAGGAACGACAGCATGTTCGGAATGGTGATGATGTGCTCGATGTTGTCGCAGTTGTTCTGCCGTCCGATGCTGAGCACGGAGAAGGACGCTCCGGTCTCGGTCTCGCAGAGCGACTCGGCCGCGGCCATCTTCATCGGCTGCTGTTTGAACATGAGCTGGCCCTGCATGTCGCCGGTGATGAACAATCCCAGTCCCGAGCCGATGATCACCCAGAGTGCGAAGATGCTCACCGGTCTCCACAGGGTGGCGTTGTCGTGGCGGAGCTTCTCCGGCGACGCACCGACCTGGCTCGGCGACGTGGTCGCCGGGATGATCGACTCGTCACCGATCTTGGCGGCTTCCTCGATCTTCGACGCGCGGTAGGTGTTGCGCGCCATCCACCAGAGACCGACCACGGCGACCACCGTCGACGCCGTCAGCAGGGCGCCCATGATGACGTGCGGGAACGCGACGAGCGTGGTGTTGTTGGTGATCACTGCGATGAAGTTGTTCATCGCGGGCCGTCCGCGTTCGGGATCCCACTCGACGCCGACCGGGTGCTGCATCCACGAGTTGGCCGCGATGATGAAGTAGGCGGAGGCGTTGACACCGATCGCGACGAGCCAGATGCACGCCAGATGGAGCCGGCGCGAGAGCCGTCCCCAGCCGAACATCCACAGACCGATGAACGTGGACTCGAGGAAGAAGGCCATCAGCCCTTCGAGGGCGAGCGGTGCGCCGAAGACGTCGGCCACATACCGGCTGTACTCGCTCCAGTTCATGCCGAACTGGAATTCCTGCACGATGCCGGTCGCGACGCCGAGGGCGAAGTTGATGAGGAAGATCTTGCCGAAGAACTTGGTGGCCCGGAGCCACTGCTCGTTGCCGGTGCGGTGCCACACCGTCTGCATGATCGCGATGAGCGGCGCGAGGCCGATCGTCAGCGGCACCAGAATGAAGTGGTAGACGGTGGTGATACCGAACTGCCATCTGGATATGTCTACAACACTCACTGCGACCTCAATTCGTCCCGAGGATGGGCGTTACTACACACGGTAGTAGACCTTGTTCAGTTGTAAAGCGTGCGTGATGCAGGCAACGGCCTTTGGGCCTATGACCCCGCTGACCTGTGCACCAGATCAGCGACGTCGATCACCGATCCGGCTCCGCAGGCCCGCCCGTCCAGTTCGCGCACACGCGCGGCGAGGGTGACCGACGACAGCAGCCACACCTCGTCGGCGGAGTACAGCTCCGTGACGGTCAACGGCCGCTGGTCCGTCCCGATCCCTTCGCTCTCGGCGAGTTCGAACAGTGCGTCCTGTGTGGTTCCGGGCAGCACGCCGTCGTCGCGCGGCGGCGTCACGAGTGCGCCGTCGATCACCGCGACCACCGTGCTGCGCGGACCCTCCAGCACCGTGCCCGACGCCGAGACGAAGATCGCGTCGTCGACGCCCAGTCCGCGGACGTGACGCAGGGCCGCGATGTTGGCGGCGTAGCTGAGCGACTTGACCCCGGAGAGCAGCCACGGCGACGTGGCGGCGAGCCCGGGTTGATACGCGGTCGGCAGCGTCAGCGCGCGGACGCCGTGCCGCCGAGCGGACTCGACGCGGTCCGGGACGGGCGCGATCGTCAGGTACAGGGTCGGATCACCCGACGGATCGTGTTCGCGTCCACGCGTGTACACCAGCCGCAGCATGCCCTCACCGGCATGGACCGACCGCCACTCGCGGACGCCCGTGCGCACCATCGCCTCGATTCGCCCCGGATCCGGCGCGGGCAGGCCGGCGACGGGCGCGGCCGCCGTGAGCCGCGCGAGATGCCGGTCGAGCCCGCAGACTCGCCCTTCGCGCACGAGCATGGTCTCGAAGAGCCCGTCGCCGTGCACGATTCCGAGATCGTCCGCGTGCAGGACGGGTGAATCCGGGTCAGCGACCTCGCCCTCAGGCGACACAAGGACGACTGGCATGCGACAACGATGTCATGGAACGGCGTGCGGCCGGCTGAATTCCGCGCGCCGGAATCTGCGTGCCGACATTCCGCTCATCGAGAGAATCCCTTGGCGAATGCGTCCGACACCGGGTACCACCGACAGATGAGCAATGAACGGATCGTCGTCGTCACCGGCGCCAGCCGGGGAGCGGGCAAGGGAATCGCCCTCGCGCTCGCACAGCCGGGTACCACCGTCTACGTGACCGGACGCACCACGGCCGCCGGGCAGACCAGTCTGCCGGGCACCATCACCCAGACCGCGGCTGAGATCGATGAGCGCGGCGGGACGGGAATCGCGGTGGCCGTCGACCACGACGACGACACTCGGGTCCAAGCCCTCTTCGACCGGATCGGCAACGACCACGGACGGCTCGACGTCCTGGTCAACAATGCCATCGCCCTGCCCGCCGGGCTCACCGACAAGGGACCGTTCTGGACCAAGGGACTCGACCTCCTGAGCCTGCACGGCGTCGGCCTGCGCTCCACCTATGTCGCCACCTACTACGCGGCGCCGCTCCTCACCGAGTCCGGCGGCGGGCTCGTCGTCAACACCTCCTCGTTCGGCGGCACCTGCTACATGCACGGTCCGGCCTACGGTTCCGGGAAGGCCGCCGTCGACAAGATGGCGCACGACATGGCTGTCGACTTCAAGCCCTTCGACGTCGCCGTCGTCTCGCTGTGGATGGGGCTGCTCAAGACCGAGGTGAACATGGCCGCCTTCAGTGCCCGGCCCGACCTCTACGACGGGCTGGTCGCGACCGCCGAGTCGGTGGAGTTCCCGGGACGCGTGATCGACGCACTGTCCCGCGATCGGGACCGGATGAAGTACTCGGGGCGGGTGCTGGTGGCTGCGGAGCTCGCGCAGGAGTACGGGATCACCGACGTCGATGGCAGCACTCCCCCGTCGCATCGGCCCTTCCTCGGCGACCCACCCGAATTCTCCTCTGCCGTCATCGACTGAACCAGCGGGCGGCCTCGTACACTCGGGACATGACCTCCGTGTCGCCGATCCTCAATTCGCATCCCAGTGCCGTCCCCACTCCGGAGGGAGACCCGAGTCCCGGCGTGGCCTGGCACTACGGCGACCCGCTGGGCGAGCAACGGGCGGCGACACGCGGCGCGGCCATTGTCGACCGCTCCGATCGCGCCGTGATCGAACTGTCGGGCCCGGAGCGGCTCACCTGGCTGCACACCATCTCCTCGCAGCATCTGACCGCGCTCGGCGATCGGCGCAGTGCCGAGAACCTCTCGCTCGACGGCAACGGACGGGTGGAGGACCACTTCGTCCTCACCGACATCGACGAGACCACATGGATCGACACCGAGGCCGCGCGCGGTCAGGCGCTCACCGAGTTCCTGACCAGAATGGTGTTCTGGGCCAAGGTGACGCCGACCGCGCGCCCGGACATGGCGGTGCTGACCCTGCTGGGTCCCGACATCCTCACCGGCCCGGTCGCCGAGGCGATCGCGCTCCCGCCCGACGCCGAGCGTTACCAGGCCGGCGACCTGCCCGAGCTCCGTCACGACGACGAGCCGCTCGGCTTCTGGCGCGTGATGCCGCGGATCGGCGAGAACGGCTCGACACCTGTGGTCGATCTCATCGTCCCCGAACCCGATCTCCGAGAGTGGTGGCGACTGCTGACCGAGGCGGGCGCCGCGCCGGCCGGCATGTGGGCCTACGAAGCGCTGCGGGTGAACGCCCTGCGGCCGCGCCTGCACATCGACACCGACGAGCGGACGATTCCGCACGAGGTGGACTGGATCGGCGGCCCCGACGAGGCCGGCGCCGTGCACCTGGACAAGGGCTGTTACCGCGGTCAGGAGACCGTCGCCCGCGTCGCGAACCTGGGCCGCCCGCCGCGGCGGCTGGTGCTGCTGCATCTGGACGGCAGCTCCGCGTACCGCCCGGCTACCGGCGATCAGGTCAGCGCCGGCGGCCGGACCGTGGGCCGGGTCGGCACCGTCGTCGATCACTTCGAGAACGGTCCCATCGCGCTCGCGCTGGTGAAGCGCAACGTTCCGGCCGACGCCGAACTCGTCGTCGGCGATGCCGCCTCGCCCGACACCTCCGCGACCGCCCGCATCGACCCCGTGCTGTACACGCCCGACGACCAAGTGCCGCCCGGCCGCGCCGCCGTCGACCGTCTGCGGGGCCGCGGCTGACACGTGCGGCCACGGGAAGCCGCTGGTTCGAGCGTTTTCGATGTTCGACGGTCAGGCGATGAGACTTAATCCGTACTCCGCGCTAGACTGTCGGTACGAAAACTATTAACGAATAGAACGGGGCCGCCACACCGATGGCCGCCCCGTCACTGTGCGAGGGGGTCCCACATGGGCCGCGGCCGGGCAAAGGCAAAGCAGACGAAGGTTGCACGTCAGCTGAAGTACTCCGCTCCGAGTACCGACTTCGATAGTCTCCAGCGTGAACTCTCTGGTGGCAGGAAAGAGTCCCACGACTCGTGGTCGGACAGCGAGAGCTGGAACAGTGAAGAGGAGTGGCGACACGCCTGACGGCGCTGTCGCACGCACCCGCTCGTACGGGCGGTCAGCCCGGGCGCTCATGCCCAGACTGATGGCCTGACATTCGTAGAGCCCCGCGTCGTCCTGCGACGCGGGGTTTCTCGCGTCGCGCCGACCCGCGCGGTCGTCATGTCCGCGGGGTCGCCGAGAGCACCGCGTGAACCGCCGCGCGCACTCGCTCGTCCACGTCGCCCGGCGTTCCGGAATCGAACTTGCCGTCGAGATACAGGAACGCCAGGCCGTGCACGAGCGCCCACACTGCGACGGCCATCGGCTCGGGCTCGGCATCGGGGAAGACCCGCGCCACGATGGATTCGACGTACGCGTTGATGGTCTCGGCGGCCGAGGTCCGTTCCTCATCGGCCGGGTCGCACGGCTCGGCGAACATCACCCGGAACAGGCCCGGCCGCGACAGCGCGAACTGTACGTATGCGATCCCGACGTCGGCCAGATCGTCCGCGGATGCGGGCGCGGGATGAACTGCGGCCAGTTCGATCGCCAGGTCCCGGTATCCCACCGCGGCCACGGCGGACAGAAGGGCGCGCCGATCGGCGAAATGACGGTACGGTGCCGCGTTCGACACGCCGGCGCGCCGTGCCGCCGCGCGGAGCGAGAGGTCGCCTGCACCGCCCTCCTCCAGAATCTCCACCGCCGCCCGGACGAGCGCTGCGGGCAGGTCACCGTGGTGGTACGAGGTCGGCACAGTCAACAACCCTAACAATCGCCGCGGTCTCGACTCGTCTGTGCCTGACCCGGCCACCGCAGGCCGTGGCACCGCCGCGAGCGTCACGGAGTGTCGCAAAGTATCAAATACCGGTCGCCTCGCAGCCTTCAGTGCCGCCCCGGCCGCCACTAGCGTCGACTGACATGACGAACACCCGCCGAGCAGTTCCCCGCAAATGGATACGCCGCGAGATCGCGACCCTCGACCCGGTCGCCGACAGCGAACGGATCGTCCGACTGACGCTCGAGTCGCTGCTTCCGCCCGTCGGTGAACGGGTCTTCCTCGAATTGCTGTTCACCGTGTCCCTCATGCGGGTGATGGGTGAGCTCGAAGGAGCCGCCGCCGTCGATCGCGACGGGAAGGGAAAGGTCTACCACCACGGCGACCGGCGCACCGACGACACCATCCGCTATCTCACCGGATGGATGTACGACGGTGCGGGGAGCCCGCAGGCCCGCAGCTCCGCCGCCGAGATCAAGCGCATCCACGACAGCTACGCGCGGCACTACTCGATGTCGAACGAGACCTTCATCCACACCATCGCCTACTTCACCGTGCAGATCGACTGCCTCACCGAGATCGTCGGCGCGCCCGGGTTCACCGACGTGGAGAAGGAAGCTCAAGTGCGGCACTGGCGGACGATCGGCGAGTATCTGGGCGTCCGGGACATGCCCGAGACATGGGACGGCATGATCCGGGCGATGCGGGCCTACGAGGCCGACCCCGCCTGGTTCGCTCCCTCCGAAGCCGGCCACCGGGTGAGCGAGACCCTCGTCGCACAGTTCGGCGAACGGGTCTTCCCGCGCGGGTTCCGTTGGCTCGCAAAGCCTCTCATTCTTTCTCTGCACGACGACCACGTACTCGAGGCGCTCGGCCTGCCGAAGCCGCGGCCCGTCGTGACGACGACGATGCGAGCCGTGGTCCGGGCGGCGTTCTTCGTGGTCCGCGAAGTGCTCCCCGATCGTCACACCGCGGTCCGGCCCGCAGGCTCCGCGGGCGAGCTCACGCGTTCCGCGCCCGGTAGCGGGTCGGCGTGACGCCGTACCACCGGGTGAAGGCGCGGGTGAAGGCTGCGGTCTCGGCGTATCCGAGCCCAGCCGCGATCGCCGCCACCGGGCGGTCGGTGCCGGTCAACGCCTCGGCGGCGCGGATCCGTCTCGACTCCTCGAGCAAGGCCCGGAACGTGGTGCCCTCGCGAGCGAGACGGCGCTGCAGGGTCCGGCGATCGACGTGCAGTTCGCCGGCCAGTCGGGTCAGCGACTGCACCGGCTCGTCACTGCCGTGCAGCCTCGCCCACACGAGCGACCGCGCACCGAGGCGGCGCTGCTCGAGCTGTTGCTCGCACTGGGCGATGCACCGGCGTGCGGTCTCGGCGTTCGCGTGGGGAAGGCCGCGGCTCATCCATTCGCGCGGCACGACGAGCGCCGTGCGTCCCGCGTCGCAGACGAGTTCCTCCGTCGGCAGCACCGAGGCGACGAGAGCCCCACGCGCCCGATCGACCTCCGCCTCCACCCGCGGCAGGACGACGTCGCCGAGCACCATCGGCACCAGACCGGCGATGACCGTCAGATCACGCTCGAGGATGAAGGGTCGGACGTCGTCGTTCACGTCGCCGAACGAGCATTCGAGCCGGACGTCCGAGCCGCTCTCGTCGTAGGTCACCGACAGGTCGGAGTAGGTATTGGTCAGACTCGCGAACGTCGTCGCCACCTCCAGCGCGTCCCCGAGCGTCTCGCTGGAGAGCATCGCGAACACGAAGATGCCGAGATTTCCCAGATTCACCATCCGCCCGGCCTCGATGCCGAGACCGGGCGGGTCGTTCAGCAGCGAGACGATGTTGGCGATCACTGCCAGTTCCTGCTCCGCCAGGACCACCGCCCCGTCGACACGCAGGTCACTCTGTCGCAGTCCGCTTCCCTGCAGGCAGTCAGCCGGATCGAGCCCATGACCCTCGCCGAGTTCCACCAGACTCGCGACGCCGCCCGACGTGCCGCGCCGCAGACTTCTCCACGCCGGATCAGCCACAGCCCACCCTCCTTGTTGACAGTGCTAACATCCATCGCTACCTTCGTATGTTAACACCGATAACCTTCAATGGGAGCCACCGATGACAGTCCGTTCATCTTCGCCCGCGACGTCCGAACCCGCAGTCTCCGGACTGCCCGCATCGCTGACGCCGTCCCGCATCGCGCACCTGACGAGCCGTATCGCGGCGGCTCCGACAGCCGCGCGCGTCGGTACGACGATGCCCTACACCGGCGCGCCCCTCGCCGACCTGCCGGTCTCCACGCCGTCCGATGTCGACGAGGCCTTCACCCGCGGCCGGCGCGCCCAGGCCTCGTGGGCCGCGACTCCCGTCAGCGAACGCAAGCGAATCCTCCTGCGCTTCCATGACCTCGTCCTCGACCGCCGGAACGAGGTCATGGACCTCATCCAAGCCGAGAGCGGCAAGACCCGGCGCGACGCCTTCCTCGAAGTCACCGACATCGCCATCGCCGCCCGGTACTACGCGCGAAGCGCGAGCCGACTGCTCGCACCCGCGCGTCGTCGTGGCGCGATCCCCCTGCTGACCCGGACCACCGAACTCCGCCATCCCAAGGGCGTGGTCACCATCATCTCGCCCTGGAACTACCCGCTCAGCATGGCCGCGGGAGACGCGATCCCGGCACTGCTCGCAGGCAACGCCGTCGTGCAGAAGCCGGACACCCAGACAGCGCTCACGGCACTGTGGGCCCTCGATCTGATGCATCAGGCCGGCTTGCCCGACGACCTCTGGCAGATGGTGGTCGGACGCGGCAGCTCCATCGGCGACTCACTGATGCGCAACGCCGACTACATGATGTTCACCGGTTCCACCGCCGCAGGCCGGCACATCGCGCGAGAGGCCGGCGAGCGACTGATCGGAGCGTCGCTGGAACTCGGCGGGAAGAACGCGATGCTCGTGCTCGACGACGCCGACATCGCCCGTGCCGCCGACGGCGCCGTCAGCGCCTGCTTCCCATCCACGGGGCAGCTGTGCGTGTCGGTGGAACGCCTCTACGTCGCCGAGAGCGTCCGCGACGAATTCGTCGCCGCATTCGTCGAGCGCACCCGCGCATTGGAACTCGGCGGACGCTACGACTTCCGGAGCGACGTCGGCTGCCTCACCACGCAGTCGCAGCTCGAGACCGTCGCAACGCACGTCGAAGACGCGGTCGCGAAAGGCGCGACGGTCCTCGCCGGCGGCCGGGCCCGCCCGGATCTCGGACCGCTGTTCTACGAGCCGACCATTCTGACCGACGTCACCTCGGAGATGACGCTCTACGATCACGAGACCTTCGGTCCGGTCGTCTCGATCTACTCCTTCAGCGACGTCGAGGAGGCGATCGCGCGCGCGAACGCCACACCGTACGGACTCAACGCCAGCGTTTGGAGCCGCGATGCGGCCCGCGGCCATGCCGTCGCGTCACGCCTGCACGCCGGCACCGTGAACGTCAACGATGCCTTCGCCGCGGCATGGGGAAGCATCGACTCGCCGATGGGCGGCATGGGTGACTCCGGCGTAGGGCGCAGGCACGGATCCGAGGGCCTGCTCAAGTACACCGAAGCGCAAACCATCGCTCACCAGCGAGTTCTGGGTTTCACTCCCCCGCGTGGCATCTCTCACCGGGCGTGGGCGACGATGCTGACGGTCGCACTGAAGACCCTCAAGAGAATCGGCGTTCGTTGACCGGTTCACCCGCGCCGGCGGATGACCGCGACCTACCCTCCCCCCGAGGAGGGCTCACATGACCGGAAGAATCGTTGTACTCGGCGCCACCGGCTATGCCGGCGGGCTGGCGGTGGAGGCGCTCGTCCGCCGCGGCGCCCGACCCGTGATCGCCGGCCTGCGGCCGCAGGCGCTGGCCGCCACCGCCGAACGCTTCGGCGGACTCGACACCCAGGTCGCCGACGTCACCGACTTCGACAGCGTGCGGGCTCTGGTGGAACCGGGTGACGTGCTCGTGACCACCGTCGGACCGTTCGAGCGGCTCGGATTCGCTGCCGCACGTGCGGCAGCCGAGCAGGGTGCCCACTACGTCGACTCCACTGGCGAAGTGGGATTCGTGCGCGCGATCCACGAACGTCACGACGCCGTGGCCCGCAAGACCGGCGCCGTCATGGTTCCGGCCTTCGGCAACGACTACGTACCGGGGGTCCTGGCCGGAGCCGTCGCCGCCCGGGAGGCCGGCGACTCCGCGCGGTCGCTCGACATCGGCTACTTCGTAGACGGCTCACTGCGCCGCGGACGCGGTCTCAGTTCCGGCACCCGCGCCACGATGTCGGACGCCATCACGCTGCCGGTCACCGTCTGGAAGAACGGGCGGCTGGAGGACCAGCGGGCCGCGAGCCGAGTGCTGACCTTCGACGCCGGCGCTCGCCGCAAGGCGGCGATGCTCGCCACCGGCACCGAGGTGCTGTTCCTGCCTCCGGCGTTTCCGCACCTCGAATCCGTCGAGGTGTACAACGGCTGGTTCCCCGAGCTCAGCCGGGCCATGAGCCTGCTGTCCGCCGTCGTGAACACCGCGGTCCGCATCGAACCCGGCCGACGACTCGTCGCCGCCGTGACCGGCCGCTCCGGCGGAGCGCCCGGCGGTCCGGACGCCGCCGAGCGTTCCCGCAGCGGCGCGCACACCGTCGCGGTGGCGCGCGACCGCGGCGGCGCCGTGCTGGCCGAGGTCCACGCCACTGGCCCGAACGTCTACGACCTCACCGCTGAGCTGATGGCGTGGGCGGCCGACCGTCTCGCTTCGGGCCACGGCGAGCAGCCGGGCGTCGTCGGACCGGTCGAAGCGTTCGGCCTCGACACGCTCCTCGCCGCGGGAGCCGAGATGGGGCTGACCGTCGGCGCAGACCCGCGGTCACGGCGACCGGTGTGAGTGGACGTGACCGGCGTGTCGACCGGCCTCACAGCCGGATCGGCACCCCGGTCTCGCGTTCCGAGATCTCCCACAGTGCGCGGATCCCGGCGTCGACGCCGAACGGGAAGAGCGGTTTGCGCACGGGCGGACCGAAGGAGACGAAGGCCGGACCGTAGAGGGTTCCGCCGCGCGCCGTCGGATCGGTGGCGGCCCGCAACTGACTGAGCGCACCGCGGTCGGTCGTCATCCCGACCAGGTCGGCTCCCACATCACCGAGCCACCCAGCGATTCCCCCGCCTCCCGAAGCATGGGTGGTGGACTGCAGTTCGGAGTCGGTGAGACCCGGATGCGCCGACAGCGCGATCGCCCGGTCGCCGGAGGCGCGCAGCCTGCGGTCGAGGCCGATCGCGAAGTGCAGATTCGCAAGCTTGGAGTTGCCGTACGCCTTCCACGGACGGTAGCGGCGGTGCAGATGCGGATCGGCCGGGTCCAGGTTGCCGCCCTGGTGCTGGGCGATGCTGGTAAGCGTCACGACCCGCCCGGCCGGAGCCTGGCGCACCGCGGGGAGCAGAAGCGCGGTCCACGTCCAGTGTCCGAGATGATTCGTGCCCAGCTGGGTCTCGAAGCCGTCGACCGTCCGGCCTTCCGGTGTCGCCATCACTCCAGCGTTGTTGATCAACAGATCGATGCGATCGTGACCGGCCAGGACCGTCTCGGCGGCTTGCTTCACCGACGCCTGCGACGCGAGGTCGAGGGGAACGATCTCCACCGACGCACCGGGTGCGGCTCGCCGGATCGTCTCCTCGGCGTCGCGCGCCTTGCTCTGGTTGCGGGCTGCCATCACGATATGGGCGCCCTTCCCTGCCAGCGCTCGAGCGGTGGCCAGCCCGAGTCCGCCGTTGGCCCCGGTGATCACCGCGACCCGACCGGACTGAGACGGGATGTCCGCGGTCGACCAGCTCACGATCGCACCCCGTCGACCGGTGCGCCGTCGGTGTCCAGAACGGCGAAGGTCATCCCGGCATCGGTCAGGCGCCGCACCAGGTTGTCGCCCATCGCCGCGGCCGTGGTGACCTGGCCGCTCACCTTCGGATTGGCGTCGAAGGCCAGGCACATGGCCGATTCGGCCAGCATCTTCGCGGTCTCACCGTAGCCGGGGTCGCCGCCCCGCACCTGCGTGTGAACCGTCCGGCCACCGCCTTCACCGATGAAGTCGACGGAGAACCAGGAGCGTGCGCGGCGAGCCGGCGACGGTCCGGTGCCCTGGGGAAGGCAGGCGCCGATGAGGCGGCGCAGCGGCGGGATCTGCGCGGCGACGGCAACTGTCGCGACGCCGAGGGCCGCGGCCGCGAGCATCACCAGCCTGCGGAAACCCGCGTAGTGGGAGTACGTGAAGTCGGGCCCGTATTCATCGCGCGCACCAGCCGAACGCTTGACGATCTGGGGGTCGATCGTCGGGAGTGGCAGGAGCCAGAGGCCGAGCACACCGTCCCTGCGGGGAGCGCCGGCCCGCACCCGTGCGCGGCGCCCGACCGTCGGCGGTTCGAGCCTGGCACGGTCGGCCGCGGCCCGACGGATCTGCCGCGGCCGCGCGATCTGGCCGAGTCCGGAGTGCAGCGTCCCGCCGGAGATCATCGCATTGCTGCGGACCACACCGCGGACGGTCGCGGGCGCGGAGTCGGGCAGTTGCTTGGCCGTGAAGAATGCACCGAGATCGTGCGGGATGGAGTCGAATCCGCAGGCGTGCACCAGACGGGCACCGGTCCGGACCGCCGTGGAGTGATGAGCGATGTACATCCGATCGAGGAATTCGGATTCACCGGCGAGGTCGACGTAGTCGGTACCGGCGGCCGCGCACGCTGCGACGAGCGGCGCGCCGTGCTGGAGGTAGGGGCCGACGGTGGTGATGACGACCCGAGCCGATTCGGCCACCGCGCGCAACGATTCGGGGTCGGTGGTGTCGGCGATGAGCAGTTCGAGCTCGGCGGCCGCGGGAGCGACCGCCGCCAAGCGGGTGCGGACGGCATCGAGTCTGTCCCGGTTCCGGCCGGCGAGCGCCCACCGCGCCCCGTCCGGCAGATGCTCCGCGAGGTGCTCCGCGGTGAGTTCACCGGTGAATCCGGTGGCGCCGAAGAGCACCAGGTCGAATCGGCGGTTCTGGGGAAGGTCGGGCATCGTCGATCTCCATCTGTTGACGGTCGAGTGCGTGCGGATCCCGTCAGCGCAGCACCGTCTGCGATCGACACCGACGGCACGGCGGAACACCAGAAGATGTTTACACTGACAACGCGAGACTAACCCGCTAGGTTAACGGCGTCAACATATGAAGTGCCGTTCCTCACAACCGTCCGCCGGACCGGCGCCGAGTTCAGAACCTCGGGTGATCGCCGACCAGAGCCACCGAGCCGCGAGCCCCGGGTTCGCCGCGCTTGACGGTGCCGAGCACCCAGTTGTCCACATGACGCGCGGTGAGGATCGCCTGCGCACGGTCGGTGTCCTCGGGAGCGACGATGGCGACCATGCCGACGCCCATGTTGAAGGTGCGTTCCATCTCGGCCCGCTCCACTCGTCCGCGCTGGGCGATCAACGAGAAGATCGGGGCCGGGCTCCACGTGTTGCGCTCCAGCTCAGCGGACAGGCCCGCCGGAAGCACGCGCGCCAGATTGTCGGCGAGGCCGCCGCCGGTGACGTGCGCGAACGTGCGGACGTCGCTCTCGGCAGCCAGTGCCAGGCAGTCCTTGGCGTAGATGCGGGTCGGCTCGAGCAATTCGTCACCGAGACTCCGACCGAACTCCTCGACGTGACCGGCCAGATCCATGTGCCCCCAGTCGAGCAGCACCTTCCGCGCCAGCGAATAGCCGTTCGAGTGCAGGCCGGACGAACCCATCGCGATCACCACGTCACCCGCGCGGACACGATCCGGTCCCAGGATGGAATCGGCCTCGACCACACCGACGCCGGTGGCGGAGATGTCGTAGTGACCGTCCTCCATCACACCCGGGTGCTCCGCGGTCTCGCCGCCGAGCAGCGCACATCCGGCGTCGACGCAGCCGTCGGCGATGCCCTTGACGATGTCGGCGACCATCTCGGGGATCACCTTGCCGACGGCGATGTAGTCCTGCAGGAACAGCGGCTCGGCGCCGCAGACCACGAGGTCGTCGACGACCATCGCGACCAGATCGCGCCCGACGGTGTCGTGCTTGTCCATCGCCTGTGCGATGACCAGCTTGGTCCCCACGCCGTCGCTCGAGGCCGCGAGAACGGGCTCGCGGTAGTCGTCCTTCAGGGAGAACAGGCCGGCGAAGCCGCCCAGCCCGCCGAGGACCTCGGGACGGGTCGCGCGCTTCGCGTGAGGTGCGAAGAGTTCGACGGCGCGTTCGCCGGCATCGATGTCCACGCCCGCTGCCGCATAAGATGCGCCGGCCGTCGGCTTGTCGACAGACCCGTCGGTCATATTCTTGATTCTCCTGAAATTCTGCAGCTGACAGTCAGCCGTTCGGGCGGTGGGACGCACTCACGGTACCTGAGTGCAGAGGGGATCCGGGAGCGCTGCGAGGCGCCGAAGGTCAGGGCCGCATCACTGCGCTGACGTTGTCATTCGATGCCGTCAGCGGATCGGCGCCGTTCATCGAGCCCTTGAGCATGCTCTCCAGCACGGCCTTGCCCATCGTCGTCTCCTGCGGCAGCGCGATCGGGTAGCGGCCGTCGAAACACGCGGCGCAGAGCTGGGCACGCGGCTGTTCCGTGGCGTTGATCATCTCGTCGATGCTGATGTACCCGAGCGAGTCGGCGTCGATGGCCTGGCGGACGCTCTCGACCATCGCTTCCTTGGAGTCCGAGCCGTTGGCGATCAGTTCCGCGGGCGAGGCGAAGTCGATCCCGTAGAAGCACGGCCATTTGACCGGCGCAGAGGCGATGCGCACGTGGACTTCGGCGGCGCCGGCCTCGCGCAGCATCCGGATGAGCGCGCGCTGGGTGTTGCCGCGCACGATCGAATCGTCGACCACGACGAGCCGCTTACCCCGGATCACTTCGCGCAACGGGTTCAGCTTCAAGCGGATGCCCAGCTGGCGGATGGTCTGCGAGGGCTGGATGAAGGTGCGTCCCACGTAGGCGTTCTTCATCAGGCCCTGCCCGTAAGGGATGCCCGACTCCTGCGCGTAACCGACGGCCGCGGGCGTACCCGACTCGGGGACCGGGATTACCAGGTCGCCCTCGGCCGGACGTTCCCGGGCCAGCCGGCGTCCGATCTCCACTCGCGTCGAATGCACCGAACGTCCGTGGATGACGCTGTCGGGCCGGGCCAGGTAGACGTACTCGAAAACGCATCCGGCAGGGGTCGGCTCTGCGAAGCGCCGGCTGCGGACGCCGTCGGCGTCGATCGCCAGGAGTTCGCCCGGCTCGATGTCGCGGACGAAGGAAGCTCCCACGATGTCCAGCGCCGCGGTTTCGGAGGCGACGACCCACCCGCGGTCGAGGCGGCCGAGCGAGAGCGGCCGCACCCCGTGCGGGTCGCGTGCCGCGTACAGCGTGTTCTCGTCCTGGAAGGTGAGGCAGAACGCGCCCTTGACAGTCGGCAGCAGTTCCATCGCCGACTGCTCGAGCGTCTTGTCGGTCGCGCCGTGCGCGAGCAATGCGCCGAGGATGTCGGAGTCGGAGGTGGCCGTGCCGTGCGGCCCGCTGCCGTAGATGCCGAACTCCCGTGCCCGTTCGGCGAGTTCGGCCGTGTTCACGAGGTTGCCGTTGTGACCGAGCGCCACGGCACTGCCGGCCGCGGTGTTGCGGAAGATCGGCTGGGAGTTCTCCCACGTCGTCGATCCGGTGGTCGAGTACCGACAGTGACCGACGGCGACGTGACCGACCATCGAGGCAAGGGTCTGCTCGTCGAAGACCTGACTCACCAGCCCGAGGTCTTTGAAGACCAGTACCTGCGAGCCGTCTCCGACGGAGATGCCGGCTGCTTCCTGACCGCGGTGCTGAAGAGCGTAGAGGCCGTAGTACGTCAGCTTCGCGACGTCTTCCCCGGGTGCCCAGACACCGAAGACACCGCATTCCTCGCGGGGCTCGTTCTCGGGCTGATCCGCATCGGGGCTCGGGTGCGACGGTCCGCCACATCCGGTCTGATTCAGCAGGTTCGGAGAGTGAATCGACATCTCGGTCACGTAATACGCTCCGGTTTCGTGGGCTGGGCGGGCGTTACCGTTACCACAGTCTACGGCTTCGCTCGGGACAACTCGAAATCCAGCGCGGCGCGCGCTGCAGCGCCGCGCTGGGAGCCGCTAGTTCAGCGGGACCACCGGCAGTCTGCTCGCGACGTCGCCGGCGCGGTGTCCGGAGACGCTGATCCGGTGCGCGGCGAGCGCGTCGTCGAAGTCGAGGAGTCCGGTGGCCAGCAGCAGCCATTCGCGCGGCGACGACTCGACCACGTTCGGCGGGGTGCCGCGGGTGTGCCGCACCCCTTCGATGCACTGGACCGCGACGAACGGAGGAACGCGCAGTTCCACCGAGTTGCCGGGAGCCTCCTGCGCGACGGTCCTCGCAGTGAGCCGCACGGCCGCGGCCAGCGCCGACCGCCCCGGCGCGGGCGCGGTCTCGTCGCGCAGCCAGTCCGCGACGGCGAGGACGGCCGCGCGTGTCTGCGCCGGATCAGCTCTGTCTCGTGGTGCCACGGCATCACCAACGCCGACGAGCCGGCGACCATTCCCCGGACCGCCCGCCCGCGGCCCCCGTCACACGGTGAACGGTGCCGTCACGCGATGAACGGAGCCACCGTTCCGCGCTCCACGATCTGCTCCACCACCTCGTCGTCGGTCCGCTCCTGACCGATCCGCAGGGTCTTGTTGGCGCCGTGGTAGTCGCTCGAGCCCGTCGCCAGCAGTCCCAGGTTCGACGCGATGTCGGCCAGTTCGGCGCGCGCCGCATCGTCGTGGTCGGGATGGCGGACCTCGAGGCCGGCGAGTCCGACCGCGACCAGCGACTCGATCACGTCGGCGGTCAACACCGTCGCCGCGGCCCGGGCACGCGGATGAGCGATCACCGGGACACCGCCCGCCGCGGCGATCATCTCGACTCCCTCCACCAGGGAGGTCGACCGCAGCGCGGTGTAGTGCGGACTGCCGTCGTGCAGGAGTTCATCGAAGGCCTCCCCGACCGACGCGACGACTCCCGCCTCCATCAACGCCCTCGCGATGTGCGGGCGGCTGATACTGCCGACTCCGGCGATCTCCCGCACGCGCGCCAGCGTGATGGGGTAACCGGCGGTCACGAGGTTCTCCACGATCCGCGCACCGCGGCCCGCGCGCTCGTCCTTCATCCGCTGCCACTCGCCGGCGACCCCCGCGTCGTCGCGATCGAAGAGGTAGCCGAGCAGATGCACCGACACCAGGCTCCCGTCCTCGCGCGGATGCTTGGTCGAGAACTCCGCGCCCGGCAGCACGCGCATCCCCGACCGAACCCGGGCCGCGATCTCGTCCCAGCCGGCCGCCGTGTCGTGGTCGGTCAGTGCGATCGTCCGCAGGCCCGCCTCCCGTGCGGCCGCGAGCAGTTCCTCCGGAGTGTCGGTGCCGTCGGAGAACGCGGTGTGGGTGTGCAGGTCGGCGGTCATCTCGGGTGCCATGCGAACACTGTAGTCAGAGGTCGAATGGCCCGAACCCTCGCGCACCGGGGCCGTCTCCGGCACGATTGCCGCATGGGCGCCGAAGTGAGCCATCAGAAGTTCAGTGGAGCCGATCGCGTGCGCTTCCGGGCGCAGGTGTCCCGGGGGACCGAGGCCATCGCGCGGATGCTGACCGACGGATTGTTCACCGATCACGGCCGGCCACCCGAGCCGCTGCTCGGCATGGAGGTGGAACTCAATCTGATCGACGAGAACGCCGAGCCCGCGATGGCGAACGCCGAGGTGCTCGATGCGATCGCCGATCCGGATTATCAGACCGAACTCGGCCAGTTCAACATCGAGATCAACGTCTCGCCCCGGCCCTTCGTCGGCGCCGACACGGTGGGGCTGGAGCAGGGGCTGCGCGCATCGCTGAACCGCGCGGAGGCACGCGCGGCCTCGACCGGCAATCATCTCCTGATGGTCGGCATGCTGCCGACTCTCGGCCGCGAGCACTTCGCGCACCAGTGGATCTCCACCAACCCGCGCTACAGCCTGCTGAACGAGCAGATCTTCGCCGCACGCGGAGAGGATCTGGAGCTCGACATCACCGGCGTCCCGATGGTGATCGGCGGACCCGCCGAACGCCTGGCCACCACCAGCGACTCGATCCTCCCCGAGGCCGCGTGCACTTCTCTGCAACTGCACCTGCGGGTGGCGCCCGAGGACTTCGCCACCCATTGGAACGCCGCGCAGGCGATCGCGGGCGTGCAGGTGGCGATCGCGGGCAACGCACCGTTCCTCGACGGGAAGGCGCTCTGGCACGAGACGCGCATCCCGGTCTTCGAGCAGGCGACCGACACCCGGCCCCTCGAACTCAGGAACCAGGGGGTCCGGCCGCGGGTGTGGTTCGGAGAACGCTGGATCAACACCATCTTCGACCTGTTCGCCGAGAACACGAGATACTTCCCCGCTCTGCTCCCGGTGTCCACCGACGTCGATCCGCTAGCCGAACTCGACGCCGGCCGCATTCCGGAACTCGAGGAGCTCCGCCTGCACAACGGCACCGTGTACCGCTGGAACCGGCCGGTCTACGACGTCATCGACGGCCGCGCGCACCTACGCGTCGAGAACCGGGTGCTGCCGGCCGGTCCGACCGTCGTCGACGTGATGGCCAACGCCGCGTTCTACTACGGTCTGGTGCGCGGACTCGTCGAGAGCGAACTGCCGGTGTGGTCACAGATGTCCTTCGACGCCGCCAGGGAGAACCTCGCGGCCGGAGCGCGTTGGGGATTCGGCGCACAGCTGTACTGGCCGAACATCGGATGGGTACGACCCGACGAACTGGTCCTGCGTCGTCTGTTGCCGATCGCGGAACGCGGACTCATCGCCTACGGGGTCTCCGATCGGGCCAGGCGACGCTATCTGGGAGTGATCGAGGGGCGCGCCGCCACACGTCAGTCCGGATCGGTCTGGCAACGAGCGGCGGTCCGGGCCCGCGAGGACGCCGGCGAGTCGCGCTCGGCCGCTCTGCGCGGAATGGTCCGCGACTACGCGACGCTGATGCACGAGGGCGAGCCGGTGCACAACTGGCCGGTGTGACGCCCGCTCAGCCCCGGCTCACCAGCCCTCGTCCGGTCACCAGCGGCATGTCGAGCGCCGTGACGAGCCCCGGCTCGGCGGCCACCACGGCGGGTACCGAGTTCACCAACCGCATGGCGGTCACGATCATGCCGGAGACGTTGTGGTCGCCGTGGCGCGCGTGATGCGCGACTTCCACCCTCATCTCCGGCTCGCCGCTCACCACGATGCGGTAGCAGCCGTCGCCGTCGGCCGGACGCGGCCAGTCCGGACACTGTTCGGGATGCGTGCGCGTGTAGTGCTCGAGGACGACTCGGTCGACGCCGTCCACCTGACCGATCACCTCGAAGTGCAGGGCGGCCATCGTGCCCGCCGGAATCGGCACCGACACCGTCTCGTAGTCTCGGTCGGCGGCGATCCGCTCATGGCGTTCGACGAGCGGCTCGTCGAGCGTCAGTCCCAGGCCCGCGGCGATCTGCCGGACCACGCTGCCCCAGCCGAGGGACAGCACTCTGGGCGTCAACAGCATCGGCTGATCGTTCATCGGCTTGCCGAAGCCGAACAACTCCCCCATCACCACCGGCTGCCGGTACGTGGAGTAGTCGGCGATCTCCAGGCATCGGACTTCGTCGATCTCCTGCGACAGACTGGTGAGTGACAGCGGCAGGACGTCGTTCGCGAATCCGGGATCGATGCCGTTGACGTGCAGGCTCGCGCCGCCGGTCCGGGCGGCGTCGACCACCGACTGCACCATCGCATCGGGCAGGACACCGTACGGGTACTGCAGGATCACCGGCCCGGAGGAGACGACGTTGATTCCGGCGGCCACGAAGGCGGTGAGGTCGGCGATCGCCTCGGCCACCCGATCGTCGGTCATCGCCGTATGGACGATCGCATCGGGACGCAGCGCCAGCAGCGCGTCACGATCCGAGGTCGCGACGACTCCGAGGTCGCGATCGAGACCGGCCAGCCGCCCGGCGTCCACTCCGACCTTGGCCGGGTCCGACACCCACACACCTACCAGTTCCAGGTCCGGATGCGCGTCGATGCCGGCGATCGCGTGCCTGCCCACGGTTCCGGTCGACCATTCCACGACTCGCAATGCCATGCGCGCCAGGGTAGGCGGCGGCCCGGCCGCGCGGACCCCGTTCAGGAAGACGCGGTGGGCAGCCAGTTCCCGTGGAAGCCCGCGGGCACGCGTTGCGGCAGGTCCACGTACGCGATGTCCTCGAGTGTCTGCGCGTCGAGGACGGCGAGCCGTGTCGATTCGTTCGCCATGTCGGTCACCAGTCCGATGACGGCACCGTCGCCCTGTGCGGCGTCGGAACTCCGGGGCACGAAGGTGAATTCGCCGGCGAACACGCCGTCGCCGAACCTGCGCACGACGGGCTCGCCGAGCCTGCCGCCCATCCGGGCCAACAGCGAACCGAAGAGCCCGCCGCCCTCGTCTCCGACGACCCACCCGCAGTCGTGGGCCCGGCCCACGAAGCGGTCGTCCACTCGGGGGAACTCGACGGCGGCGTCCCACAGCTGCTCCCGACGGCAGGTCCGGCGCAGCGGGTCGAGGGTCCACCGCTCCATGCGGTGCCCGCCGTCGATGGGCCCGGTGCGGTCCCGATCGAAGGTGCGGTCGTGCACCGCGAGGTCGATCACCACGGCACCGTTCTCCTCGTGCGCGTTCATGGGGTGATACACGAAGCACGGGTCGACGTCGATCCAGACGACGTCGGCGTCGCCGCCCTCGCGCGGCATCAGCCCTACCCGAGGTCGGTAGTCGGGGTCCCAGCTGTACGGCAGAGACCCTGCCCGATTCCGCGGCAGACGCTCCGACAGCAGGTGGGGCATCGGCACTCGCCCCACGACTGCCGACATCGCGAGTTCGGCGATCGGCCGGAGCCTGCGCGGAACGGCGGACGAGGCCGCCGTCTCCACGTCGAAGGTCACCGGAAGGTCGTAGATCACCACCGTCGACTCGGTCAACGAGAACGCGTGCATCATCGGGCTGCCGCCGACGGTGATGTCGACGCGGCGGCGTTCGCGACCGTCGACCCCGATCACCGAGTATCGGACCTTGTTCCCGAGCCCGAAGTGATAGCTGACCGAATGCAGCTCTCCGGTCGCCGGATCTTCGAGCGGGTGCGCGGTGTAGCCGCTGCGGACCGTGCCGTCGAAGTCCCAGACACCGAGAGTGTCGAGTTCTTCGGACAGTTCCGCGCACGGCAGCCCCGCCTCCACGAGCGCCAGGGTGTGCCCCTGAAACCCGATCACGTTGGTGTTCGCGCCGAGGCCGTGCAGAAAGGCCCGGCCGGCCGAGTCGGGTGCGGGCCTGTTCAGTCTGCGTTCGGTGGCGGGCGAATCGACCCAGCGGTTCCGGTACCAGAGAGCGTCGCCGCCGCTGAGCCGGACGCCGTGCACCATTCCGTCACCGGTGAACCAGTTGTACGTGTCGGGGTCGACGTCCGCGATCGGGTTGGGACCGTTGCGCAGGTACCGGCCGTCGAGCCAGTCCGGCAGCGTTCCCGTCACCGGGAGCGCGTGCTCGGTCAACTCGGCGCGCACCGGTGCGTACTCGCCGTCGAGAAATCGGTTCGTGGTCATTCCCGTCACCTCCAGGTTGACTATAACATTGTTATACCGCGATAATAACGCTGTTATGAGCAATAGTGAAGAGGCACGTCCCGATCCCGTGCGCGAGACTCTGTCCGCGGCCGCCTACCGACTGGTGACAGAGCAGGGTGTCGAGGCCTTGACCGTGCGCAGACTCGCCCAGGAGGCAGGCACCTCGACGATGGCCGTGTACTCGCGGTTCGGCAGCATCGGGGCCGTCGCCGCCGAGGTCTGCGAGCGCGGATTCGCGGAGTTCGGCGATGCGCTCTCGGCCGCCGGCCGCACCGACGAACCGCTGACCGACCTCATGTGCCAAGGTCTGGCCTATTTGCAGTTCGCCACCGACCATCCGCTGCTCTACACCCTGATGTTCCAGTACTCCTCGCCCGAGTGGGCGGCCTCGCAACGGAAGGCGCTGCTGCAGCACGGGAATCCGACCGACTCCCCGATGGGCCGCGCGGCATTCGGGGTGATGGCCGAGACGATCCGGCGGGTCGCGACCCCGGAGACCGACGACGCCGCACTTCTCATCCGATCCGGCGTCGCCTGGAGCACCGTGCACGGCCTCGCGATGTTGTCGATCGCCGGGCACCTGACCGGCGCGCACGATCTCGTCGCCCGAGGCGCGCTGATCTCGCTCGCCGTGGGTGGCGGGACGCCGCGGGAAGAGGCCGAGCGGGCGTTGGACGCCGCGATGGCGCGGATGGCCGGCGACTGACCGCGGAAGGAACGGCGGCTGCGCGCCGAAATGGGGCTTCCGCTATCGGAGCACTCGCCCGTCGCCGTCGCGAACGGACCCGGTGAAGATCATGATCGCGTCGACCAACACCCAGATTCCGAGACCGACGAAGAGCACCACTCCGATAACGAAGAAGGACGTCACAAGCGCCACGAACCACAGCACGAGTTGTCCCGCGGCGACGCCGTGGGTGCCGATGTACCAGCGTCCGATGCCGAACCCGCCCAAGAACAACTGCAGCAGCCCGGCGGTACGACCACAACACAACCGTGTCGACCGAACGACCTACTGCCGTAATCGCCCGACTCGCCTGTCCGCCTTCACTTCTCCGGACCGTCGTGGCCTCGCAGATCGAGCAGCGCGGACCGCACCCGCGCGGTGTCCGCATCGGTCCAGCCCGCGGGCTGGGTCACTGCGATCCAACCGTCGAGGATGACGGTGCCGTAATTGTGTCCGTGTCCGTCGGGTACTCCGGCCGCATTGCCCAGGTCCGCGCTGACCTGCCAGAACGTGACAATCGGGTACCACCGCATCGCGGGAGTGCGGTCGCCGTCGGCGGGCTCGGAAAGCCAGTCCGGCTTCTGGTAGAGCAACTCGGGCGACCACCAGACCACGGGATCGGACGGGTGCTGGATGTACAGCACCCGCGGCGCGAGCCAGGGATCCGGATTGCGGCCGATGGCCGCCGCGTCGTTGGCGAAGCGGACCACCAGCCCGTTCGCGTAAGTCGGCTCCGCCTCCGGGGTGCCCGGGTCACGACGGTCGACGAGCGCGCGCCACAACGGATTCGAGTCGGGCGGCCCGACCCACAGCACACCGTCGACCGTCGAGCGGATCGCATTCAGGTCGTCGAACGCCCCCTCACCCGCCTGCGTGCCGAGGCTCTCGCCGTAGACGAACAGTTTCGGCCGGTGACCGGGCGGCTTGGTCAGCCACCTGTCGTGCACCGCCGTCACCAGGCGGCGTCCGGCCTCCGCGGCTTTCTCGCGGTCGGCGAGGAACGAGACCCAGCTCGGCAGGTACGAGTACTGTGCCGCGACCAACGCGCAGTCGCCGTTCGCGACGAGTTCGAAAGTCTGCGCGGCGGTCGGATTGACCCAGCCGGTGCCGGTGGTCGGAATGATCACGAGCGTCTGACGATCGAAGGCGCCGGTCCGCTCCAATTCGTCGACTACCAGCTTCATCTGCGCGTCCGGGCCGTCCGCCGACTCCAGACCGGCGTAGACGCGGATCGGCTCCTTCGCGGGCTTGCCGTTGTACTTCGCCAGTTCGGCCGCTCGAATGCCTCCGGAGACGAAGTTCCGGCCCTCGAATCCGAGGGTCTCCCACCGTGCCGCGGACTGAGGGCTCCCCGACTTCTCGGCCAGGGCGGGCTGCACCGCGCCGTCGCGCGTGGTGTCGTTGGTGGCGCTGAAGACGGCGTTCATCGCCACGTAACTGCCGCGCAGCGCGACGCCGTCGATCAGCGTGTACGTCACGACCAGCATCACGATGAGCGAGATCACCCCCGCCACCCGCCGCGGGATGCGGAAGATCCGGTTGATTGTGCGCGCCAGCCACCGGCCGACGTCCCGAAGCACCCGGAACACCGCGACGATCGCGACCGCGATCACCAGGCTCAACGCCATCGCCCGCAGATAGCCGAGGTACGACGGAGGGTCGGTTCCCATCAGGTCGGCGAGCTGGGCCTGTGACCGCACTCCGTAGTACAGAGCGACCGTCGAGGCCACCGCACACAGGATGGGGACGCCGATGCGCAAAACGCGACGAACGCGGGCCGGCGGCGGCCACCAGGCGACGCGTGAGAGAACCAGCCGCCCGATCGCGAAGGCCAGCAGCGAGCCGACCGCGTAGCCGGTCGCCGCGGCGATGCCGCCGATGAGACCCTGAAACGTCCAGAGCCGAGGAAGCAGCGAGGGCGTCAGCGACCAGATGTAGAAGACGGTCCCGATCGCCAGCCCCGGCGCGTCGATGCGCAGTACCCGCATCGTCCGGGTCACCGCCGATCCGAACCACATCGACGAATGACGAACGGCGGCGCGCGGAGTTCTCCGCGGCGCCGCCTTCGTCAGTCGCTCATCGTGACCCAACGGCTACCCGAACAACCGGGGCAGCGTTCCCTCATGCACCTCGCGCAGTTCGTCGAGCTTGACCTCGAAGTGATCCTGGACCTCCAGCGCGTCGCTGCCCTGATCCACGACGCCGATGCGCGTCCACGGCATCTGCCGGGCGTCGAGCATCGCGCAGAACCTCGACTCCTCGGTGCGCGGCACGGCCACCAGGACGCGCCCCGCCGATTCCGAGAACAGCGTCACGAACGGGTCGGCGCCCTCGGGCAGCAGAATGCGGCAGCCGGTCTCGCCCGCCAGTGCGGCTTCGGCGACGGTCTGGATCAGACCGCCCTCGGAGACGTCGTGCGCTGCGGAGACGAGGCCGTCACGCGATGCGGCGACCAGGATCTCGCCGAGCAGACGCTCGCGTTCGAGGTCGACCTTCGGCGGCACGCCGCCGAGATGATCGTGCTCCACCTGTGCCCAGATCGAGCCGTCGAACTCGTCACGGGTGTCGCCGAGCAGGATCAACGTCTCGCCCGGCTCGGTGCCGATGTCGGTCGGGATGCGCCGGCGGACGTCGTCGATCACACCGAGCACGCCGACGACCGGTGTCGGGAGGATCGCGGTGGAACCGGTCTGGTTGTAGAAGCTGACGTTGCCTCCGGTCACCGGGATGCCGAGCTGCGCACAGCCGTCGGCGAGACCGCGAACGGCCTGGCTGAACTGCCACATCACGGCGGGGTCCTCGGGAGAACCGAAGTTGAGACAGTTCGTGACGGCGCGCGGGCCCGCACCGGAGACCACCACGTTGCGGTAGGCCTCGGCCAGTGCCAGCTGGGCGCCGGCGTAGGGATCGAGATAGGTGTAGCGACCCGACGTGTCGGTGGCGATCGCGATGCCGCGACCGGTCTCCTCGTCGATCCGGATCATGCCCGAGTCCGCGTGCTCGGCCAGGACGGTGTTGCCGCGCACGTAGCGGTCGTACTGCTCGGTGATGAACTTTCGGCTGCACAGCGCCGGGCTCGCGAGCAACTTGAGGAACGTGGCGCGCAGTTCGTCGGAGGTCTGCGGGCGCGCCAGACCCTCGGTGGTCGAGGCGACCACGTCGTCCTGCCAGTCGGGGCGTGCGACGGGTCGTTCGTACACCGGTCCCTCGTGGGCGACGGTGCGCGGCGGCACGTCGACCACGGTCTCACCGTGCCACGTCACCTCCAGGTGCTCGCCGTCGGTGACCTCGCCGATCACCGTGGCGAGGACGTCCCATTTGCGGCACACCTCCATGAAGGCGTCGACGTTCTCCGGGGTCACGACCGCGCACATGCGCTCCTGCGACTCCGACGAGAGCACCTCCGCCGGGGTCATGCCCTCGGCTCGCATCGGCACCTTCTCGAGCTCGATGTGCATGCCGCCGTCGCCTGCGGCTGCCAATTCGCTGGTGGCACAGGAGAGTCCGGCACCGCCCAGGTCCTGGATGCCGACGACGAGACCTGCCTTGTACAGGTCCAGGCAGCACTCGATCAGCACCTTCTCGGTGAACGGGTCGCCGACCTGCACGCTCGGCAGCTTCTTGCGGCTCGGGCCGTTGCCGCCGTCGTCGTCGAAGGTCTCCGACGCCAGGACCGAGACGCCGCCGATACCGTCGAGTCCGGTGCGGGCGCCGAACAGGATGATCTTGTTGCCCGTGCCCGATGCGAATGCCAGATGCAGGTCCTCCACGCGCAGCACGCCGGCGCACAGCGCGTTCACCAGCGGGTTGCCCTGGTAGCTGGGGTCGAACACCGTCTCGCCGCCGATGTTGGGCAGACCGAGGGAGTTGCCGTAGCCGCCGATGCCGCGGACCACGCCGTCGACCACGCGCCGGGTGTCGGGCGCATCGGCCGCACCGAATCGGAGCTGGTCCATGACCGCGATCGGCCGCGCGCCCATCGCCATGATGTCGCGGACGATGCCACCGACGCCGGTCGCCGCGCCCTGGTAGGGCTCGACGTAGCTCGGGTGGTTGTGCGACTCGACCTTGAACGTGACGGCCCATCCGTCGCCGACGTCGACCACGCCCGCGTTCTCGCCGATGCCGGCGAGCATTCCCGCCCGCATCTCCTCGGTGGTCGTCTCGCCGAAGTAGCGCAGGTGCACCTTCGACGACTTGTAGCTGCAGTGTTCAGACCACATCACCGAGTACATGGCGAGTTCGGCGTCGGTGGGACGGCGGCCGAGGATCTCCCGGATCCGGGCGTATTCGTCGTCCTTGAGACCGAGCTCGGCATAGGGCTGCGGCTGATCGGGGGTATCGGCGGCGTGGGAAACGGTATCGACCTGGGCGCTCACGGCGACCATTCTATGCGAGGTCACGTGGGTGGACGGCCACGCCTCCGGCCGGGGTGCGCGAGCACCACCGGGATGCGGCGCGCGGGTGCCCTCTGCTGGGAGTTCGCGCGGTCCGGCCCCGCTTGTCGGAGGGTATGGATACAGTTTGCGCACACCAGGTTCGGGGGGACCACATGGCCGAGGGGCAGATTCTCTACACGCGCGCTCTATCCACGCGCGGAGCGGCAGACGGCAAGTCGCCTGCCCGCGAGTACTTCATCGCCGGGCTCACGGCTGCCGGATTCCTGACCGGCGGCGGGCCGCCCGATCCGAAACGAGCCGAGGCGGCCTTCACCCGCGCCACCGAGCTCGACGGCGCACTCGGCGACGCCTGGCTGGGACGGGTCGCCGTCGGCGATCGATCGGGTCCGGTGCTGCTGGGGCTGTACCGAGCGCGCGATTCGATCGGCGCCGAGCAACGCCGCTTGGGACTTCCGACCGGTGTGCTGGCCGGGCATCTGCCGAGCGGGATGTTCATCGACCTGCCGATCACCGGACCGGCGGACGCCGCCGCGGCATATGCGGCGTCCCTGCTGGCCGGCGGAGACGTGGCCGGCGCCGAGGACGTACTGGCCGAGATCGAGCACGCCGACTCGACCGCCGACTTCTGCCGCGGCATTGTCGAGCTACGCAAGCGCCGTTGGCGCGATGTCCTGCGGACACTCTCCGTCTCAAGCACGTGGAACGACGAGTATCTCTGCGCCGCAGCCGACTTCATGATCGGAACGGCCTGTGTGCAGTTGGGCCTGTTCGAGGAGGGGCTGCGCAGACTGTCGAGCGCCGGGGACTCGGCGCTCACCAATTGCCGGCCGCAGGCCCTCTTCACGATGGGGCTGGCCCTGCGCGCACAGGGCGACGAGTCCGCTGCCCGGTCTGCGTTCGAAGAGGCCTACGCCCTGGACTCACGGCTCACCGACGCCGCCCGCGCGCTCGCCGATCCGTCGCTGCAGCTGACGGTCGATCGCGCGGTCGAGCCCGCCGGCGGCCCTCGCGCCGAACGGGGGCGCGGCGTCGACGAACTCGCGTTGCGGGAGGTGTCCGAGGAACTCGCCGCTCAGATCGGGCTGGCGCCGGTCAAAGAACAGGTCGAGCGGCTGCGCGCGGCGGTCACCCTCGCGCAGTTGCGATCGGAGAAGGGACTGCGCACACAGTCGCGCAGTCTGCACCTCGCCTTCACCGGACCGCCGGGGACCGGTAAGACCACGATCGCGCGTCTGGTCGCGCGGCTGTACCGTGCGCTCGGTCTGCTGTCGACGGACACGGTCGTCGAAGTCAGTCGAAAGGACCTCGTCGGACAGCACTTGGGCGCCACGGCACCGAAGACGTCAGCGGTAGTGGACTCCGCCCTCGACGGCGTGCTGTTCATCGACGAGGCGTACACCCTCGTTCAGGAGGGTCTCTCCGGCGGCGACGCCTTCGGCCGCGAAGCCGTCGACACGCTGCTCGCTCGCATGGAGAACGACCGGGACCGCCTGGTCGTGATCATCGCAGGCTACGACGACGACATCGACCGACTCCTGTCCGCGAACGAGGGTCTGGCGTCCCGCTTCGCCCGCCGGATCCGATTCACCTCGTACACACCCGGTGAGCTGATCCGGATCGCCGAATCGATCGCTCAGCACCGGGACGCCCGGCTGTCGGCGGAGGCGACGGCGATGCTCGAAACAGAGTTCGCCGACCTCTACGGCCTGATCCATGAGGGCCGCCGCGCATCGGATACCGCGGGCAACGCCCGTTTCGTGCGCAACGTCGTCGAAGCCGCAGAGGAGGAACGCGAGCTGCGGCTCGCCCGGACCGCCGAGCTCGCGATGCTGACCGAATCGGATCTGATGACCGTGACCGGCGCCGACATGCGCGCCGCACTGGCCCAGTTCGCCGATATCGGCGCCGTCCCCGCCGACGACGACCCGGATGACCGATTCGCGTAGCCTTTCAGCCGACGAACAGCTGGCTACAGCCCCAAGTCGCGCATGATCCGGTCGGCGATCTGCTTCGGTGACCCATCGCCCGGGCGCACCACCAGGTCCGGGCTCTCGGGCACTTCGTACGGAGAGTCGATGCCGGTGAACTGGGTGATCTCGCCGGCCCGGGCTTTCGCGTAGAGGCCTTTCGGGTCACGTGCCTCGCAGTCGTCGAGCGGAGTGTCGACGAAGATCTCATAGAACGGCAGATCAGCCGCTTCGTGAATCTCCCTGGCCCGCTGCCGCTCTGCGGCGAACGGGCTGATCAGCGACACCAACGCGATCGCTCCGGAATCGGCGAACAGCGACGCGACCTCCGCGGTCCGGCGGATGTTCTCGCGCCGGTCGTCGTCGCTGAAGCCGAGGTCGCCGTTGAGCCCGTGACGCAGATTGTCGCCGTCGAGCAGGTAGGCGGGCCTGCCTTCGGCGACGATCCGCCGCTCCAACTCGGTGGCGATGGTCGATTTACCGGACCCCGAGAGGCCGGTGAGCCATACGGTCGCGCCGCGATGCGACCGTCCTGCGCGCGTCACCTTGCTCGACTGCCACACCACGTGGCTGTCGTGCGCGAGCGGTGCGCTGATCATGCCCGCGGCCACTGTCGCGTTGGTGGTCTCGTCGATCAGAATGAAACTGCCGGTGGCGCGGTTGCGGCGGTACTCGTCGAACATCACCGGATGCTGCGCGTGCAACGACAGCCGGCCGATCTCGTTGAGCGTGAGGGCCGTCGCGTCCTCGTCCCGATGAAGAGTGTTGACGTCGAGCCGGTAGTTGAGTCCCTGCACGCGCACGCGCGTCTCCCGGGTTCCGCAGAGCATCACGTAGGTGTTGCCTGGAGCGAGAGCGGTGCTCTCGGAGAACCAGCAGACCATCGCGTCCAGTTCACGTCCCACGTGCGGGCGATTGTTGGGCCGCACCAGCATGTCGCCGCGCACGATGTCGATCTCGTCGTCCAACGCGATCGAGACCGCCTGGGAGGCGAACGCCTCCTGGAGTTCGACGCCGCCGGGTCCCCAGATCTGCTTCACCGTGGTCCCGAATCCGCCGGGCAGCGCGACGACCTTGTCGCCCACCGCGAACGTCCCTCCGGCGACGGTGCCGGCGAAGGCGCGGTGGTCGAGGCCGTCGCTGCGCTGCGGTCGGATCACATACTGCACCGGGAACCGCGCGTCGCGCAGATTGCGGTCGGAGGCGATGTACACGTTCTCCAGATGGCTGAGCAGCGGTCGGCCGGTGTACCAGGGCATCGCCTCGGACCGGTCGACGACATTGTCACCGCGCAGAGCCGAGATCGGGATGAAGCTCATGTCGCCGACGTTGAGCTTGGCCGCGAACGCGACCACTTCGTCGCAGATCTCCTCGAACCGCTCCTGCGAGTAGTCGACGAGATCCATCTTGTTGACGCAGACCGTCAAGTGCGGGATCCCCAGGAGCGACGATAGGAAGGCATGGCGGCGAGTCTGCTCGAGCACGCCCTTGCGAGCGTCGATCAGGATGATCGCGAGGTCGGCGGTGGACGCGCCGGTGACCATGTTGCGGGTGTACTGCACGTGTCCCGGCGAATCCGCGATGATGAACTTCCGGTTCTGCGTCGCGAAGTAGCGGTACGCCACGTCGATGGTGATCCCCTGCTCGCGCTCGGCGCGCAGCCCGTCGGTGAGCAGCGCCAGATCGGCGTACTCGTCTCCGCGCTGGGCGCTGGTGCGCTCGATCGCTTCGAGCTGGTCGGTGAGGATCGACTTCGAGTCGTAGAGGAGCCGGCCGATCAGAGTCGACTTACCGTCGTCCACGCTGCCCGCGGTGGCGATCCTGAGCAGTTCCGCCGGAGCGATCACCTCGGTGTCGGCCGGGCCGGCCGCACGGTTGTCGGTGCGCATCAGAAGTAGCCCTCTTTCTTGCGGTCTTCCATGCCGGCTTCGGAGATCCGGTCGTCGGCTCGCGTGGCGCCCCGCTCGGTGACCCGAGTGGCGGCGACTTCGGCGATCACCTTCTCCGGGGTGTCAGCCTCGCTTCGGACACAACCGGTGCAGGTGGCATCGCCGACCGTGCGGAAACGAACGCGCTCGACGTGTGCGGTCTCACCCGGATAGGTCTCCAGGAAGCGCGTCTTCGCCAGGAGCATGCCGTCGCGGGGCACCACCTCACGCTCGTGCGCGTAGTAGATCGACGGGAGTTCGATGCCCTCCTGGGCGATGTAGTTCCAGATGTCGAGCTCGGTCCAGTTGCTCAACGGGAACACCCGGATGTGCTCACCCCGCGCGCAGTGGCCGTTGTACAGGTTCCACAGTTCGGGCCGCTGGTTGCGCGGGTCCCATGCTCCGAACGAGTCGCGGAAACTGAAGAACCGTTCCTTGGCGCGTGCCTTCTCCTCGTCACGTCGCGCACCGCCGAACACCGCGTCGAACCGATGCTCCGCGATCCCCCTCAGCAGCGCCGCTGTCTGCAGCCGATTGCGCGACGTGCCCGGCCCGGTCTGCTCGACCACCCGGCCGGCGTCGATGTCGTCCTGCACGCTGCTGACGATCAGCGACACCCCGGTCTGCTCGACCACCCGGTCGCGGTACTCGATCACTTCATCGAAGTTGTGTCCGGTGTCGACGTGCATGAGCGGAAAGGGGACCGGCGCCGGCCAGAACGCCTTGCGCGCCAGATGGAACATCACCACCGAGTCCTTGCCCCCGGAGAAGAGCATGGCGGGGCGCTCGAAAGTGGCGCCCACTTCGCGGAAGATGTGGACGGACTCGGCCTCCAGTTCCTCGAGAGTCGTCAGCTCGTACCGTCGGCCGGTTCCGGCCGGGGCGGCCGGACGGGTCCCGTCGGGCGATGTGATCATCGACGCCACTTTCCTTGACTTGTCGAATATTCGACACTTAGTGTTGGCAATATGACAGCAACGGTAGGTGACGGACGCCCCGAGCGTCAATCGTCCCCGCCGACGCGCCGTGTGGTGGACGTGATGTCGCTCCTCGTCGAGCGCGCGGGCGATTCCCTCACGCTCGCAGAGGTCGTGCGAGTGACCGGCATCCCCCGCGGGACCGCACACGCGATCGCCACTCAGCTGTGCGAACTCGGCTGGCTGTCCAGGCGGCGGGACAACTCCTTCTCACTCGGCCCCGAGTTCCTCACCGTGTCCCGGCGCGCCGCACGTCTGGACCTGGTGGCGGCGAGCGCGATCCCCGCGATGCAGACCCTCGTCGAAGAGACCGGAGTGCCGGCGTTCCTCGCGCGCCGCACCGGCGATCTGGTGACCGTGGCCGATCAGGTCGTCCCGCAGACCGCTCCCGATTCCTGGGTGCCGCCGTTGCGCCGCGTCCACCTCCGACCGCCGCTGTGCCGCGAGTTCATCGCATGGTCGGACGAGCCCGAGCGCACCGACTGGCTGGCCGAGGCGTCCGCGGACCAGCGCGCCCGCCTCGCCGCCGTCCTCGACGCGATCCGCGATCGGGGCTATTCGATCGAGCGGATCACCGGACACCACCGCGCCATCATCGACACCCTGGGCAATCTCGACGAAATGCCCGCCCAGTTGCGATCGCGGATGTCGGAACTCGTGTCGGAACTGTCGGCGATCGATTACCTGCCCGCGGAATTGACCGGCGAGGTGGGCGCGGTGAGCGTCGGCGCCCCCATCTTCGACGCCGACGGAACCGCGATCGGCGCGATCGTCTCCTGCCCCGATTCGACGATGCCCGCGGACGAGGTCGCAGGGCTCGGTGCCGCGACGCGTGCGGCCGCCGACGAGGTGAGCGCCGCCGTCCGCCGCTGAACACACGCGTTGCCCCACGTCACGAATCGCGCTAGATTTTTTACAAGACTTCATTGTTTTTATTAGGAGGACTGGTCATGCCCGACGTCACCCTGGATGTCCGCGAGATCCCCAAGCCCCAGCGCCACCCCAAGATCTTCGGCATCTTCGACTCACTCGACGTCGGCGAGGCGATCATCCTGATCAACGACCACGATCCGCGGCATCTGCACGACGAGTTCGACGAACGACTGCCCGGCGGATACGGCTGGGACTATCTGGTGCGCGAGAAGCGCGACTACCGCATCCGCATCAGCAAGACAACCGCGGCCCCGCCGCCCCGCCTGCTCGGCAACACCGCCGAGCTCACCGACGGACCGGTCGACGCCGCCGGCGTGGCGTGGAAGCTCGACTTCGACGGCCGCGGGCTCGATTCCAACCTGATCCGGCTGGCCCCGGGCGGCGGTATCGACACGCACCGGGGAGCGGAGGTGGACGTCCTGATCCACGTGGTCGCGGGGTCGGGCACCGTCGGCACCGAGACCGGCGATGTGGCGGTGTCCGCGGGCGATCTGCTCTGGTTGCCGCGGCGGTCGGAGCGATCGTTCACCGCCGGTCCCGATGGGCTGAGCTATCTCACCGTCCACACCCACCGCGAGCCCACGCTCACGATCGAGCCGCTCGGCACCGGGCGGTGACGACATGGCCTACGTGATCGCGCTCCCCTGCGTCGATGTGATGGACCGGGCGTGCGTGGAGGAATGTCCCGTCGACTGCATCTACGAAGGCGGCCGCAGCCTCTACATCCACCCCGACGAATGCGTCGACTGCGGCGCCTGCGAGCCGGTGTGCCCGGTGGAGGCCATCTTCTACGAGGACGACGTCCCCGACGAATGGACGCCGTACATCACCGACAACGCGGATTTCTTCGTCGAGACCCTGCCCGGCCGCGACGCACCCCTGGGCTCACCCGGCGGCGCGATGAAGCTCGGGCCCACCGGGGCCGACGCACCGCTGGTGGCCTCCCTCCCGCCGCAGGGCACCGACCACTGACCGCCGTGCGCACCACGATCCTGGACACCCTCCGCGCGGCGGCCGCGCCGATGACCGTCGCCGAAGTGGCGGAGGCGACCGACATTCCGCAGACCACCGTCCGCTTTCATTTGCGCGCACTCACCGCGGACGGGCTGATCGTCGTCGACACCGCCGAGCACGACGGGCCGGGGCGGCCTCGGCTCCTCTATCGGGCGCGCCCCGCGATGGACCCGTCCGGCCCTCGCAATTACGGGATCCTGGCCGAGGTGTTGCTCCGAACACTGGCCGACACGCCGGACGCGGCCGCGCGTGCGGTGGCCGCCGGTCGCGAATGGGGGGCGGCCGGCAGCTCCGGTTCCGACGAACCGGTCGAAGATCTGCTCGCCGTACTCGACGATCTCGGTTTCGCGCCCGAAGCGGCGGGCGACCGGATCCGCCTGAACCGCTGCCCGTTCCTCGAACTCGCCCGACGACAGCCGGCCCTGACCTGCTCGGTGCACCGGGGCATAGTGCAGGGCGTGCTCAGCAGGCACCACACCGACCTCCGCCTCGAGCGGCTGGACGCCTTCGTCGACGGCGACCACTGCTTGGCGGTCCTGGCGGGAGGCCGCCGGTGAGCCGGTTGAGCGTGGAGATCGACCTCTTCACTGCGACGGGGTCGGCCGCCGTCATCGCCGGCGGCTTGGTGGCCGCCGTGGCGCGCCCGCTCGATCTGGCGAAGGGCAGTTGGCTGGCGGCCTACCTGGTGCTCGTCTGCGGCGTCGCCCTCATCGCGATCGGCATCGCACAGCAACGTGCCCCGCAGCCGATGAGCGCGCGCTTCCACGCATCACAGCTGACGGGGTGGATCGCGGCGAACGCCCTGGTGATCGCCGGCTCGCTGACCGACACACCGGCCGTGGTCGACGTCGGGTCGATCCTGCTGCTCGTCGTCCTGGCCGCCACGTGGCGGGCCGGCCTGCGCCTTCTGGGGTCGAAGGCGCCGGCGGCGTACGCCTACCTCGCGGTCCTGACGGTCCTCATCGTGAGCGTGCCCATCGGGATGGTTCTCGCCTCCCGCTGACGGCCCGCGCCGGCGCCCGGCCTACCAACCAAGCACTTGCTAGGTTAGAGTCTGTAGGTATGAGCAACGCCGTCATCCCTCCCCCGTTGGGGCCCGACGACCTCGGCCCCGACACGTCGCCCGTCGCATACGAGACCGCCGGCGCCGTCGCCTATGTCACGCTGAACCGTCCCGATTACCGCAACGCGCAGAACTCGGTGATGACGTACTCGCTGGACGCGGCGTTCCGGAAAGCCGTCGACGACACCGAGATCAAGGTGATCGTGCTGCGCGCCAATGGAAAGCACTTCTCCGCGGGCCACGACATCGGCACCCCCGAACGCGACTTCGACACGTTCTATCCCAATGTGGCGACGCTGCACTGGGATCACACGCGCGGCGACGGCGAGCCGCTCGACAGCAACCAGCGACTGGCCCGCGAGATCGAGGTGTACATGGGGATGTGCCGCCGCTGGCGGGAGATCCCGAAGCCCGTCATCGCTCAGGTGCACGGCGCGTGCATCGCCGGAGGCCTGATGCTCGCGTGGTCGGCCGACTTCATCGTCGCCTCCGACGACGCCTTCTTCTCCGACCCCGTCGCCCGGATGGGCATTCCCGGCGTCGAGTACTTCGCGCACGCGTACGTCCTCGGGGCGCGGCGTGCCAAGGAGATCCTGTTCACCGGCCAGCGCTTCACCGCGGCGCAGGCGCTGGACTGGGGAATGGTGAACCACGTCGTTCCGCGCGAGGGTCTGAGCGCCAAGGTCGACGAGCTCTGCGCGCAGATGACCGAGATGCCGATGCAGGGACTGTTCCTGAGCAAAAAGGCCGTCAACATCTGCGAAGACCAGATGGGGATGCGCAATGCCATGGACTCGGTGTTCGGCTGGCATCACTTCGCACACGCGGCCAACGACGCCGATTCGGGGGACTCGCTCGGCGGCATGGACGCGCGCAGCATGCGCGACGCCGCGCAGAAGGGTGAGGCCTGATGGACCTGCTGTTCGACGACGCCGCCCAGAAGTTCCGCGCCGAGGTCCGCGCCTGGCTGGCCGAGCACGTGCCCGCCGACCCGCTGCCTTCGATGGACACCGCCGAAGGTTTCGAAGCGCACCGCGCGTGGGAGGCCGAGATGGCGGCCGACCGGATGTCGGTGGTCAGTTGGCCCGAGGAATTCGGCGGACGCGACGAGCCGCTGCTGCACTGGCTGATCTTCGAAGAGGAGTACTACCGATCGGGGGCGCCTGGCCGTGTGAGTCAGAACGGCATCTTCCTGCTCGCCCCGACCCTCTTCGAGCACGCGAGTCCGGAACAGCTCGCCCGCATCATGCCGCGCATGGCTCGTGCGGACGACATCTGGGGGCAGGCATGGAGTGAGCCGGAGGCCGGGTCCGACCTCGCGTCGCTGCGGTCCACCGCCACCCGCACCGACGGCGGCTGGCTGCTGAACGGGCAGAAGACCTGGAGCTCCCGGTCGAGTTTCGCCGACTGGGGGTTCGGATTGTTCCGCACCGACCCGGAGGCGCCCGCCGCCGGGAGCGAAGCGAGCGGGGCGAAATCGGGCCGGCACAGGAACATCACGTACTTCATGTTCGACCTGCGCAGCGAGGGCGTGACCGTGCGCCCGATCGCTCAGCTCGACGGTGAGGCGGGGTTCGCCGAACTCTTCCTGGAGAACGTCTTCGTGCCCGACGACCCCGACGACCCAGCCCACTCGGGCGTCATCGGCCAGGTGAACAACGGGTGGAAGGTCGCGATGAGCACCGCGGCCAACGAACGCGGACTGTCGTTGCGGTCGCCGGGCCGATTCCTCGCTGCCACCGATCGTCTGGTGAGACTGTGGAAGGAACGCGGCGCCGACGCACCGTCGACCGCCGCCACCGACAAGGGCGTCGCCGACGCCTGGATCGGTGCACGCGCCTACGAACTGTCGACGTATCAGACGGTCAGCCGGCTGGCGGCAGGCGGACAGCTCGGCATGGAGTCGTCGATCAACAAGGTGTTCTGGTCGCAGTGGGACATCGCCGCCCACGAGACCGCACTCGACCTGCAGGGCGCCGACGCCGAACTCGCCGACCCCTGGATGGACGGCTACCTCTTCTCGCTGTCGGGACCGATTTACGCCGGCACCAACGAGATCCAGCGAAACGTGATCGCCGAGCGACTCCTCGGCCTGCCCCGCGGAGACCGATAGACCATGGACTTCCTCCTCAACGACATCCACACCGACCTGGCGTCCACCGTCGCCGCCATCGGCGAGAAGGCAGGCGGAGCAGCGGTCGCACGCGCATGGTCGGAGGGCGACCGCACCCCCGCCCTCACCGTCTACGGCCGGCTCGCCGAGGCCGGAATCACCGGTCTGCTCGTCGACGACGATCTGGGCGGCTCGGGTGCCGGTGCCACCGAGATGGTGGTCGCCGCAGAGCAGATCGGCCGGTTCGCGCTGCCCGGCCCGGTCGCCGAGACCTTCGCCGCCGTCCCCTGCGCGCTCGCGGCTGCGGGCGCGTCCGATGCGCTGGCGGCGCTGCTGAACGGCCGTCCGGCCACCATCGCGACGTCGACCACCGCCGGTCGCGCCGCGGCGCCGGTCGACGCGGACGTCTACGTCCTGCGCGACGGGGCCCTCTCTTCGGGGACCGTCGTCGCCGAACACCCGTCGGTCGATCCGACCCGGACAGTGGCCGACGTCGAGGCCGGAACCGAGCTCGGGACCGCGGACGAGAGGGCGGTCGCGCATCTCGGCGCGCTGGCGACGGCCGCGCAGCTGATCGGGCTGGGCGGTGCGATGCTCGACATCGCTTCGGAATACGCCAAGGCGCGCAAACAGTTCAACCGCGCCATCGGCTCGTACCAGGCCGTCAAACACCACCTGGCCGACGTCGCCATCGCCATCGAGATGGCCCGGCCCCTGGTCCACGGTGCAGCGGTGGGTCTCGATGGAAACGCACCGGCGGACACCGATGTGGCGCGCGACGTCTCCGCTGCGAAGGTCGCCGCGGCGGATGCGGCGTACCTCGCCTCACGCCGGAGTCTGCAGGTGCTCGGCGCCATCGGATACACCGCCGAGCACGATCTCTCGCTGTACCTGACCAAGACCCGTGCGCTCGTGTCGGCGTGGGGCACTCCCGCCGAGCACCGCGCCCTGATCCTGGAGACCCTGTGAGCACTCACGAGAGCATCAGCGCCGAAGACCGCGCAGCCTTGGCCGAGTCGATCCGCGACGTGCTGCACCGCCGATCCGATTCCGCCTCGGTCCGCTCCGCCATCCGCACGCAGGGCCGCATGGACCGCGCCGTGTGGGAGACACTCTGCACCGAGGTGGGAGTCGCGGCCCTCGCCGTCCCCGAGCAGTACGACGGTGCCGGCGCCGCCCTCACCGAGACCGCCTTGGCCGTCGAGGAGGTGGGCGCCGCTCTCGCTCCGGTGCCTGTGTTCTCGTCCGCGGTTCTGGCCGCGGGTGCCGTCCTCGCCTCCGGCGACGACGACGCGGCCGCCCGGCTGCTCCCTGGACTGGCTTCGGGCGAACGCATCGGCGCCCTGTGCTGGGCCGACGCCGCAGGGTGGTCGACGCCCGGTGTGGTCGCCGAGGCGGGCCTGCTCAGTGGGACCGCCGAGTACGTGATCGACGGCGAGTCGGCCGATGTCTTCCTGGTGGTGGCCGGTCGGCCGGGCGAGGCCGGGGCTGCGCAGACGCTGCACGAGGTGGACGCGAATGCCGAGGGCGTCACCGTCACCCCGCTGCCGCTGCTCGATCCCACGCGACCGCTGGCTCGCGTCAGTTTCGACGAGGTGTCGTCTACGACCCTCGCGTCGCCACCGGACGTCGCCGAGCGTATCCGCACCCTCGCTTGGGCGATGTTGTCGGCCGAGCAGGTTGGCGGCGCCGCCCGGGCCCTCGAACTGACGGTGGAGCACACCACCTCGCGCAAGCAGTTCGGGCGGGCGCTCGCCTCGTTCCAGGCGCTCAAGCACGCGATGGCCGACATGTACGTGAAGGTGGAGGCGATGCGGTCGATGTCCGCCGCGGCGATCGATGCCCTCGTCCAGGGACGCGACGACGCGGCCGAACTCGCCGCCGCCGCTCACGTCTACTGCTCGGAGGGTTACATGTCGGTCACCGGCTCCGCCGTCCAGTTGCACGGCGGCATCGGCATCACCTGGGAACACGACATCGGCATGTTCTTCAAACGTGCCCAGGCCGACGCTCAGCTGTTCGGCCAGCCGCATCACGCGCTGGCCCGGGTGAGTCTGAGCGAACCTTCCCAGGCAGGTTGAGCGAGCCCTCCCCAGGCTCGTTGAGCGCGGCCCCCAGGCTGGTTGAGCGAGCGAAGCGAGTCGAAACCAACCCGCACACACCATGTCTCGACACGCCGCGCTCGCTACGCTCACACGCCTACTCGACAAACCTCGGAACGACGACGAGCGCCCCTCTCAGGCTCGTTGAGCGACCCCCCAGGCTCGTTGAGCGAGCGAAGCGAGACGAAACCAACCGCACACACCATGTCTCGATACGCCGCACTCGCTACGCTCACACGCCTACTCGACAAACCTCGGAACGAAGGCGAACTGAAGCGCCCTGGGTTTGATGGAGACTCGCGCTATTTGATTCCGACCAGCTGTTCGCGGTCGGCTTGGACAGCATAGAACGCGTGCTCGAACTCGGCGGGCGGGACGTCGCCGAGGTATCCGTGGAG